>NZ_VIGC02000002.1 GCF_006569185.2 Litorilinea aerophila
CCATCACCGCCGCCCCAGGCACGAGTACAGTTACAGTCTGGCGTAAATACCACGGCCGAAATTCCGGGTGCCCTCTGGGCGCGCTCCCCCTGGTGGAAACCATCGGCGAATTTCTGCCGGGATTTACCAGCTGAATCCATCGCGTTTCGTTCAACAAGAGACAACGACAAGGGGCCTCAAAGGACCGGAAGCGAATCCCATGTCTCTATCTGGCAACCGCCGCGTGACCCAGCGGGACGTCGCCAGGCGTGCCGGCGTCTCCACTTCCATCGTCTCCTACGTGATCAACCGGGGGCCTCGTTCCGTCTCCCCGGAGACCCGGGCGCGGGTCCTGAAGGCCATCGAAGAGCTGGGCTACCGCCCCAACCGGCACGCCCAGTTCCTGACCCGGGCCAAGGAACAATCGGACGCCCCAGTCCAGGACTTTGGCCTTGTCCTGGGGCGCTCCTCGGCCATGTTGGCCCGCCCCTACTACGGCGAGGTCCTGGCCGGGCTCTACGACGAAGCGGACGCGCAGCACATGCGGGTGCGCTTCATCCAGTCCCTGGAACAGCTGGCCGACCCCCTCCTCTTCAACGAGCTGATCCACCCGGACGAGATCGCCGGCGTCATCCTCTTCGTGGAGCCGGGGCGGGTGTCGCCGGCCGCGACCCGGCTCATCGACAAGATGCAGAAACGCATCGGCAACCTCATCTGCCTGGAGCAGCGCTGGGGAGAACTGCCGGCCGTCACCTTTGATCGCATGGGCGCCGCCCGCACCGCCGTCTCCCACCTGCTGGACCTGGGCCATCGCCGGGTCGGCTTTCTGGGCTACCCCGACGACCGGCTGGACGGCTACCGCTTTGCCCTGCTGGACCATGATGTGCCCATGGACGAGGAGCTGGTTTGCCCCACCCGGGAAGGCAACACCCCCGCCGCGGGACACCGTCACGTGCAGACGTTGATGGCGCTGGCGGATCCCCCCACGGCCCTCTTCGCCTGCAGCGACGAGGTGGCCGTGGGCGTCATGAGCGGTCTGCACGAGCTGGGGCTCTCCGTGCCCGAGGACGTGGCCCTGGTCAGCATCGACGACATCCCCCTGGCCCGCTACCTGACCCCCAGCCTGACCACCGTCCACGTGCCCAAGGCGGATCTGGGAGCCCACGCGGTGCGCATGCTGCGAGCCCGGGCCCTGAACCCCGACCAGACGCCCGTGTCGGTGGTCTTACCCACCTCCCTGATCGTGCGTGCCTCCTGCGGCGCCCGGCCTGCCCGGGAGGTCGCCGCCGAGGATGGGGTGCCTCCCCAGCCGGAGGTGGAGAACATCGCCTGAACCTGAACCCCCTGGTGCATCACCGCACTTTTCAAACACGGTGAACCTGCAGTTCGTTCCGGAAACCGTTATCCCGATCCCAGAGTGTAGCCAAGAAAAGGAGTGAACAATGAACCGCGAAGCCAAGAACGGGTTGTCACGACGCCAGTTCCTGCAGGCCAGTTCCGCCCTGGCCCTGGGCGGCCTGCTGGCGGCCTGCCAGCCCTCGGGGGCACCCGCCGGCGGCCAGCAGACAGGGGAAGGGGAAGCCGCCGCACCCCAGTCCGAAACCAACGTCATCACCTACTGGTACGCCTGGGGCAACCTGCCGCCGGCCCTGGACGCCATCGTGGCCACCGAGGAATGGCAGGAGCACGTGGGCGGCGCCGTGCTGGATCACAAGGGCTCCACCAGCCAGGACGCGCTGCTGACTGCCATCGCAGGTGGCACGCCGCCGGATGCCGGCTCCAACTACGGCTATGTGAACCTCTTCACCCGGGGTGCCACCATCGACGTCAAGGACATGGTGGAGAACAGCACCCTGATCAACAGCGAAGACATGCTGGAGGCCGTCTGGAACAGCGCCTTCTGGCAGGGCAGCATGATCGGCATCCCCGGCATCGAGTGCTTCCTCTGGTGGGGGCTGAACGTCAACACCCACGCAGCCGAGGAGGCCGGCCTGGACACCACCACCCTGCCCAAGACCTGGGATGAGGTCTACGCCTGGCACCAGGCCATGACCAAGAAGGACAGCGCCGGCAACCTCCTTCAGTTTGGGCTGGACCCGTACGACGCCATGGCCAACGAGCCGGACTTCGTGGCGGCGTCCTACGGCTTTACCTGGTGGAACGAAGAGACTGGCGAGTTCAACCTGGACAACGAGCGCATGGCCGAGGCCCTGAACACCCTGGGCGAGTTCATCCGCTATGTGGGGCCCGACCAGTTCGCCGGCATGCGCCAGGTGGAAGGCCAGGGCACCTGGGGCGCGGCCTACAACGCCGGCGTCCAGACCATGATCATCGAGGGCTACTGGCACCCGGGCGAGACCCAGATCCAGAAGCCAGAGATCGCCCAGTACAACCGGGCCACCTGGGCGCCCGTCCCCGCCGACCGCAAGGATGCCAACATCATGGCCACCGGCCTCCACGCGGTCGTAATCTTCAAAGACGCCAAGAACCCCGAGGGCGCGTTCAAACTGGGCGAGTTCTTCCAGACGCCCACCGCCCTGGACATCATCTTCGAGCAGGTGGGCTGGATCCACGCCATCAAGTCCTGGATAGCCACCATCGACAAGAACACCTACCCCGGCCTGGACTTCTACATGGATGCCCAGAACCAGGTCACCGAGTGGACCATCGGCCGCCGCTGCCCCATCTACCAGTTTGTGACAACCCAGTACACCGAACTGCGGGAGCAGGTCTACCGGGACCTGATGACCCCCAGCGAGGCCGCGGCTGAGCTCCAGAAGCGCGCCCTGGCCGAGTGGGAAGCCCAGGGGTTCAGCAGCTAACCCTGGCATGGGATAAACTCGGGTGCAGGGGGGCTCGCCCCTTCCCTGCACCCGGACGACATGTGTCATCTGGAGGGTACCATGGCAGTCCTCGGCCGCCCACGCGGCATGACCAAAAACGAGTGGCGGAACCAGGTCCTCGGCATGCTCTTTGTGTCGCCGTGGCTGATCGGGTTCCTGTTGTTTTCCTTCTTCCCCCTGATCGCGTCGGTCTACTACAGCCTGACCAACTACGACTTCATCCGGGAGCCCCAGTTCATCGGCCTGAAGAACTATGTGCGGCTCTTCACGGTGGACCCGGATTTCTGGACGGTGATGTACAACACCGTCTACTACGTGGGCATCGGCGTGCCCCTGGGCGTGGCCACCGCCTTCATCATCGCCAACCTGCTCAACAGCGATGTCTGGGGGCGAACGGTCTTTCGCTCCATCATCTACGTGCCGTCCATTGTGCCGGCCGTCTGCACCGCGGTGGTCTGGCTCTTCATCTTCAACGTCCAGTACGGGGTGATCAACGGCGTGCTCAAGTACTTTGAGCTGCCCACCATCCCCTTCCTCTCCAACCCATCCCTGGCCAAACCGTCCCTGATCCTGATCTACATCTGGGCCCAGGGGGCGGCGGTGGTAATCTTCCTGGCCGCGCTGCAGGACGTACCCAAGACCCTGTACGAGGCGGCCACGGTGGACGGCGCTTCCACGTGGGACAAGTTCTGGCACGTGACCGTCCCCCTGTGCACGCCGGTGATCCTCTTCAACTTCATCATGGGGATCATCAGCGCCTTCCAGGACTTCACCCTGCCCTTTGTGTTGACCGGCGGCGGCCCCATGAAGTCCACCGAGTTCTACGTGGTGAACCTGTACCGCAACGCGTTCGTCCAGTTTAGCCTGGGCAAGGCGTCGGCCATGGCCTGGATCCTGTTCCTGATCATCCTCGTCTTCTCGCTGCTGTTGTTCCGCTCTTCGGCACGCTGGGTCTACTACGGGGGCGAAAAATGACCACTGTCAGCCAACCTGTCCAAAGGCCACGCCAGGGTCAACTGGCGCAGCGGGCACGCTCTACCTCCACCATGGCCCTGGTGGGCAAGATCAGCCTGTTCGTGGTCCTGCTGATCCTGAGCATCACCTGGATCTTCCCCCTCTTCTGGATGGTGAGCTCGGCCCTGAAGGACGATCCCCAGGTCTACACCGTACCGCCGGTGCTGATTCCCAACCCGGCCTACTGGCGCAACTTTATCGACGCCTGGTACCGGCTGGACTTCAACACCGCGGCCATCAACTCAGTCTTCCGTTATGCCCTGCCAGTTACTCTGCTCACCGTGGTCTCCTCGGTGATCGTGGCCTACGGCTTTGCCAAGATCCGCTGGCGGGGGCGGGAGGCCCTCTTCTGGGTGTGCATCGCCACCATGATGCTGCCCTGGCAGGTCACCATGGTGCCTCTGTTTATCATCTTTAAGCACCTGGGGTGGATCAACACCTACCTGCCCTTCGTGGTGCCGGCCTTCTTCGGCCACCCGTACTTCATCTTCCTCCTGCGCCAGTTCTTCCGCACCGTTCCGGAAGAGCTCTCGGAGGCGGCCCGCATCGAGGGGGCCAGCGAGCTGGGCATCCTCTTCCGCATCCTGGTGCCCCTCTCCAAGCCGGCCCTGGCCGTGGTGCTCCTCTTCCGCTTCCTGTGGGCGTGGAATGACTACCTGGGCCCGCTGATCTACATCAACCAGGAGAACATGCAGCCCCTGGCGCTGATGATCTACCGGCTGCGCACCATCGCCTTGAGCATGGGCAATACCGCCATGGCCTACCCCCACCTGATGGCCGTCAGCACCATCGTAGCCCTGCCCGTCATCCTGGCCTTTGTCTTTGCCCAGCGCACCTTCATCGAGGGCATCTCCACCACCGGGCTCAAGGGGTAAGCATCTGCCGGGCCGTGTCGTCGCCAGGGAACCCAGAAGGGGGTGTGCGACCATGGGCCTTCGCCCATTCAACCAAATTCGACGCCTGGCTTTCCTGGGCGTGCTGCTGCTGTTCGCCCTTCTCTGGCTCCAGCCGGGGGACGGGGGACGCCCCGTCGCCGCGCAGGTGAACGGCCCCAGCGTCCCGGCCGCCGTGGCCCTGCGCCCCTTGTCCCCTGCCGGCGGCTGCACCGGAACCTTTGTGGCCCATTCCCTGGACTTCACCACGGGCACCCGCCTGCGGGAGATCACCACCTACATCAGCAACGGCGCCGGCGTCGCCGTCAATGACCTGGACAACGACGGCGACCTGGACCTGGTCTTTGCCAGCGTGGACGGACCCGGCGCCATCCTCTGGAACCAGGGCGACCTGCGCTTTGAAGCCGCCCCCCTGGACGACCGCTACAGCCGGGGCGTGGCCGTGGTGGATGTGGACGGCGACGGCTGGCGGGACCTGGTCTTCACCCACCGGGGCCTGGCCGGGATCTCCTTCTGGCGCAACCTGGGTCCCCGGAACGGCCGCCCCCACTTCGTGGCCGGCACCCTGCCCGGCGTGGACGTCTACGCCTACGCCATGGCCTGGGGGGACCTGGACCGGGACGGCGACCTGGACCTGGTCACCGGCTCCTATGGCGTGGAGCTCATCCAGCACGGCATCCCAGAGCCGGCCGCGGATCCCCGGGCCGGCGTTTTCGTCCATCTCCAGGAGAACGGCGCCTTCAACTCCCGGCGGCTGTCGGCCCAGGCCGAGGCCCTTGCCATCGGCATCCTGGACCTGGAACAGGACGGCTGGCCAGAGATCTGGGTGGCCAACGACTTCGCCGTGCGGGACGTGATCTGGCGGCTGGCCGACGGCAACTGGATTCCCACCGAGCCGCTGAACCAGACTTCCCACAGCACCATGAGCCTGGACTGGGGCGTGCTGGTGCCGGATGGAGAGCTGGCCCTCTTCAGCACCGACATGAACCCCTACGACATCTCACCGGAAACCCTGGCCCGCTGGCTGCCGGTCTTCCAGGAGATGGACGAGCACCGGGAGCGGGGCGACCCCCAGATCATGGCCAATGTGCTGGCCGTGCCCGGCTGGCGGGGCTGGCACAACCAGGCCACCCGCCGGGGCGTGGATGCCTCCGGCTGGAGCTGGGCGGGCCGCCTGGGCGACCTGGACAGCGACGGCGACCTGGACATCTACGTGGTCAACGGCATGATCGCGGCGGACATGTTCCCCTTCCTGCCCAACGGCGAGCTGGTGGAGGAGAATCAGGCCTACCGAAACCGGGGCAACGGCATCTTCGACCCCATGCCGTCCTGGGGCCTGGGGTCCACCGCCAGCGGCCGGGGCATGGTCATGGCCGACCTGGACGGCGACGGCGACCTGGACATCGTGGTGAACAACCTGCGCAGCCGGGCCCAACTCTTTGAAAACCGCCTGTGCGGCGGCCAACACCTGCAGGTGACCCTGGGCTGGCCCCAGAGCCGGAACCCCGATGCCATCGGTGCCCAGCTCTGGCTCCAGACCGACCACGGCGTCCAATGGCGGGACGTGCGGGCTTCGGGCGGCTACCTGTCCGGCGATCCCCCGGTGGTCCACTTCGGCTTCCCGCCGGGCACCCGCCTGGAGAGCCTGAAAATCCGCTGGCCCGACGGCGCCTGGTCCCAGGTGGAATCGCCGCCGACACAGACGCGGATGCTGATCACTCGCGAGGAGGCAGTCCCATGAACCAAGGCGTACCCCTGCAGCGTCCCGGGGCCTGGTTGATGACCAGGCCAGCGGGCTGGCCCCTCTGGCGACTGCTCCATCCCCGGGAGCTGACTTCGGCCGTCCTCCTCTCCCTGGCTGTGGGGCTGGGCCTGAGCCTGCTGGTCACCTGGCTCTGGGCGGCGCCCCTGTGGACGGCCACCCTGGTGGTGCTCCTGGCCCTGCTGCCCGTAGGCATTCGCAAGTGGCGGCAGGACCTGCGCGCCCACGGCGAAACGGTCATGTGGCTCAGCGTGCTGCTGACCGTGCAGGGGGTGCACACCGTGGAGCACCTGGCCCAGTGGGTCCAGTATCACGTGCTGTTGTGGCCCAGCCGGGAGGCCAACGGCCTCCTCTCGCCGGCCAACGCCGAGTGGGTCCACTTCACCTGGAACTGGTTGGTGCTGTTGGTGGTGGTGACCCTGCTGGTGGGGGGGATGCGCAATCCGTGGGTGTGGCTGTTGCTGGCCGTGGCCTTTGCCCATGCGGTGGAGCACTCCTACACCTTCATCCGCTACCAGCTCATTTTGGGAGAGCTGCGGGGCCTGGGCGTGGTGGACGTCTCGGCCCAGGGGCTCCCCGGAATCCTGGGCCGGGATGGGCTGCTGGCCCGGAGTGAATGGGCCCGGGGGACGTTCCTCTGTTCCCTGCCCGGCCTGACCACCGCCACCCGCCTGGATCTCCACTTTTGGTGGAATGCCCTGGAGATCGGGTTGCTGGCCGTGGGTGGCCACGTCTTCCTGCGGCGCCTGCCCACCTTTTCCGCGCCGGCAGAAGCGCCCGCCGCTCCATCGAAGCCCCGTGCAGAGGAGAGGAGACCGTCATGAACGATACCGTCTTGCACGAGCAGGAACAGCTTCGCCTGGCTGAACAGGTACGCCAGGCCTGCATCCAGGCTGCGCTGGAGGGCTACGAAATGGCCACCCTGAGTGGCCTCTGCCACGAGGGCGCATGGGAAATGGCCGTGGATGCCATGCGCAGCCTGAACCTCCAACGCCTCCTTCAGTCCGGCAGGGCCGACCAAAACTCCAGCCGGTGACCCTCTGGATCCCACAAGTAGAAGACCCGCGCGCCCCAGGCATGCTCCCGGACCGGCTCGGGGGCCAATCCGGCTGCCGTCAGCCGATGCCAGGCTTCGTCGGCATCGGCCACCTGCATGGCCAACGTAATCCCCTGGCCAGACGCGCTCTGAATGGTGGCCCGCCGCTCATCGGCCACGCTGAGGCGCGCGCCCTCGTTGATCTGAAATTCCACAAACCAGTCCGTCTCGAAGGTCACCGGCAGAGCCAGGCGCTGCCGGTAGAAATTGACAGTTTCCCGCCAATTTCGACAATAGAGGATGGTATTGGCAGTCATCACATGCATAGTCGGTCCTGTCACTATCTTTGCACTCACGACGCGGAGTCGGCATCCTCAGATGCCGACCCAGACGGAACGACGCCGCATCGGAGGAGCTGTGCAAGCTGTGGCTCCTGCAATGGAATCAAGGAAGGCATCATGGAAGCCGATCTCGTCCTGCTCAACGGCCGCATCTACACCCTGGACCCGCAGCAACCCACGGCCCAGGCCCTGGCCATCGCCGGCAACCGCATCGTCGCGCTGGGCGACAATCGCCAGATGCAACAGCTCCTGGCTGCCGGCGGCCAACAGGTGGACCTGGCCGGTCATACGGTGGTGCCGGGCTTCATCGACGCCCACATCCATTTTCTCGCCTACGGCCTCAGCCTGCAAGAAATCGACCTGGCCGGGGTCGACAGCCTGGCAGAAGCCCTGGAGCGGGTGGCCGCCCGGGCCCGGACGACGCCCCCCGGCCAGTGGCTGACCGGCCGGGGCTGGGACCAGTCCCTCTGGGGCGATGGGGCCTTTCCCACCCGCCAGGAGCTGGATAGGGTGGCGCCGGATCATCCCGTCTACCTGCGTCGCAAATGCGGCCACGCCGCCTGGGCCAACAGCCGGGCCCTGGCCCTGGCCGGCATCACAGAGGCCACGCCGGATCCACCCGGCGGCACCATCCAGCGGGATGCGACCGGAGCGCCCACCGGCATCCTGAAGGAGCGGGCCATGGACCTGGTGGAGCGGCTGCAGCAGCGGCCGACGCCCGACCAGGCCCGTGAGGCGGTGCGCCTGGCCATGGCCGCGGTCCACCGGCTGGGCATCGTGGGCATCCACAACATGGAAGGGGCGGACGCGCTGCGGGCCTTCCAGACCCTGCGGGCAGCGGGCGAGCTGAAGCTCCGGGTGCTGCAACAGATCCCAGAAGCGGACCTGGACGCCGCCATCCAGTTGGGCATCCAGAGCGGCTTCGGCGACGACTTTCTCCGCTTCGGCGGCGTGAAAATTTTCGCCGACGGCGCCCTGGGCGCGCGCACGGCCCTGATGATGGCGCCCTACGAGGGCGAGCCGGACAACTACGGCATCGCCCTGGCCGAACCAGAGCACCTGAAGCGGCAGGTGGAGAAGGCCGCCCGGGCCGGCCTGGCCGTCTTCATCCACGCCATCGGCGACCAGGCCAACCGCAACGTCCTGGATGCCATCGAGGCGGTGCGGAGACATCCCGCAAACGGCAGCATCGGCCCCCACCTGCGCCACCGCATCGAACACGCCCAGGTGCTCCACCCGGACGATGTCTCCCGCTTTGCCGCCCTGGGCGTCATCGCCTCCATGCAGCCCATCCACTGCACCCAGGACATGGTGTTGGCCGACCGCCACTGGGGCGCCCGGGCCCGGCTGTCCTATGCCTGGAGCAGCCTGCTGAGCAGCGGCGCGGTCCTGGCCTTCGGCTCGGACGCGCCCGTGGAGACGCCCGATGTGCTCCAGGGGCTCTACGCCGCGGTCACCCGGCGCCGGCCGGATGGCTACCCCGGGCCTGCAGGCTGGTACCCCGAGGAGTGCCTGAGCATCCAGGAAGCCGTCCACGCCTACACGGCCGGCGCGGCCTATGCAGGCGGCGACGAAAACCGGCGGGGCACCCTGAGCCCCGGCAAGCTGGCCGACCTGGCCGTGCTCTCCCAGGATATTTTCACGGTGGAGCCGGAGGCCCTGCTGGAGACCCGGGTGGTGGCCACCCTGGTGGACGGCGAGTGGGTGTACAGTTCGTGAGCAGGCGTTCAAAGGGATCTGCCCGGAGAATCCAATCCCATTGAAGTAAGCAAAGGAGCAACCATGAAGAAGAGCTATCTGGTACGGGCCCTCTCCAAAGAGCCGGCGCTGCGGGGGCTGGCCTGCGTCACCACGGGTCTGGTGGACGAGGCTCGACACCTCCACGAGACGAGCCCGGTGGCCACGGCAGCCCTGGGCCATGGACTCACCGCCGCAGCCCTGTTGGGCGCGCTGCTCAAGGTCCAGCAACGGGTGGCCCTGAAGGTGGAAGGGGATGGCCCACTGCAAAAAATGGTGGTGGAATCGGACAGCTACGGCCACATCCGAGGCTACGTAGCCGTGCCGGATGTGGCCCTGCCTCCGCCCTTCGACGGCGCTGCCGTGGTCCAGGCCTTGGGCCGGCAGGGCGTCCTGACTGTGGTCAAGGATCTCCAGCTCAAACACCTCTACGAAGGTGTGGTACCCCTGCAGGGCGGCGAGCTGGACCAGGAGTTGGCCCACTACTTCGCCCAGTCGGAGCAGATCCCTTCGCTGGTGGAAATCGGCGTGCGGGTGGACGAGGCCGGCGAGGTGGTCGCCGCGGGTGGGCTCCTCATCCAGCCCATGCCCGAGCAGGATCCTGGCGTCCTGGAGGCAGTGGCCAACCGGCTGGACGATCTGCCCCCGGTGGAAGATTGCCTGGCCGCAGGCGACACGCCGGAATCCCTGCTGGCCACCCTCTTCGGCCCCATCGAGTATGAGATCCTGGAGACCCGGGACCTGGAGTACCGGTGCACCTGCAGTTGGGAACGGTCCCGGAAGGCGCTGCTGGCCCTGGGGCGGGACGAACTCAAGAGCCTGATGCAGGAGGGGCAGGCGGTCATCGACTGTCATTTTTGCCATCAGCAGTACGTCTTCGGGCCGGAAGAGCTGGAGACCATCCTGGAAGAACTGGAAGCGCAGTAAGTCCCGGCAGACAACAGAAGCCAGACGGCTCCCACGGAGGTAGCCCCATGCTGACATCAGAAGAGCGCCGCGAGCTCATGGACCAGATCCGCCGGCTGCCTGAGCAACTGGAAGCCCTCCTTGCGGAGGCGCCCGCCGAAGCCCTGTACGCCCATCCCCTGCCCGGCGAGTGGAGCGTGGCCCAGAACATCCATCACCTGGCCGATGCCCACATGAACAGCTTCATCCGGCTCAAACTCATTCTGACGGAAGATGAGCCCACCCTGAAACCCTTCGACCAGGAACGCTGGGCCCAGACGGCCGACGCCCAGGCCGCGCCGGTGGCCGATTCCCTGCGCCTCCTCCAGGGCCTCCATGCCCGCTGGGTCGCCCTGCTGGAGCGCCTGGACGAGACCCAGTGGCAGCGCCGGGGGCTGCACCCCGAGGTGGGCTACCTCACGCCGGAGGACCTGCTGCGCAGCTACGCGGCCCACGGCCAGGCCCACCTGGACCAGATCGCCCGACTCCTGGCCGCCAGTGGTCAGGCCGGACAGGATGGAGGTGCTCTAGAAGAATGAGGGACAATCCACCGGAGGCCGCCGGACAGCCCGGTCGCCGTCTGGCCATCCGGGTCATCAGCGTGCTGTTGATGCTCCAGGCCCTGGGCCTGCTGGGACTCGGACTCTACCAGGGCGCGCAGATCGAAGTTCCCCAGACAGGGGCAGGCTCTTTGTTCTCCTTCCCCCTGCTGGAGCTCTTCCTGCTGAGCGGGCTGTTCGTGGCCGTGGGCATCTTCGCGGCCCTCAACGCAGTGAGCTTCTATCGGCTGCAACGGGGCGCCTGGCTGCGGGCCATGACCGTGCAAGGATTGTTGCTCCTGGTCTGCCTGGGCCTCTACGCCGGCGGCCGTCGGGCCTCGGACATCTACGCCATCATGCTCTACTGCATCATCATGGTGCTCTACATGAACAGCGAGGAGATCCGCCTGGCCTTCTACCGACGGGATCCCATGGGGGACTACCGTGAACCGTGAGCTAGCCCTGGCGCTCCTGCGCCGCTACGAGCCCATCCTCCGATTCACCCGGGGGGAACGCTTCTTCCCCATGGACGTGGAGCCGTACGTCCGGGCATGCAGTCTGTGGGTGCAGCGGCCCGGCGAGGATCCCTTCTGCCTGGTGGAGCGGGGCCGGCTGGACCTGGAGCGCCTGAGCCAGCCCCATCCGGCCGAGTTTGGCACGGTCCACTACCTGAAGTTCACCGATCCCCTGTCGGTGACCCAACTGGCCGCCTACACCTGGCAGCAGAGCATCCACGGGCGGGACGAGGAAGAGTTTCGACCAGGGCCGGGCCGCCTGGCCCGGGTAGGTTACTTCCCACGGCTCATCGATGCCTTCTTCACCCTGGGGCTGCTGGCCCGGGGCCGGGTGCCGGGGGATGCGGCCGCCGCAGCCGCCCAGGCCTACCGTCAACTCCTGGCCCAGGGTGAGGGGTATCGCTACCATGGCCGGGTCATCGAACAGAATGGCTGGGTGGTCCTCCAGTACTGGTTCTTTTACGCCTTCAACAACTGGCGGTCCGCCTTCTTTGGGGCCAACGACCACGAAGGCGACTGGGAGATGCTCAACATCTACCTCTATCAGGCCCGCCCCCCAGAGGCAGGGGAGACCCTGGCCCAGGCCGCCGAGCGCTACCGCCCCGAGTGGGTGGCCTATGCCTCCCACGATTACCAGGGAGATGATCTGCGCCGCCGGTGGGACGACCCAGAGTTGGAGAAGGTGGGCGGACATCCCGTGGTCTACGTCAGTGCCGGCTCCCATGCCAGCTACTACAGCCGGGGGGAATATCTGACGGAAATCGAGCTGCCCTTCCTGGCGCCCCTGGCCCGGGTCAGCAACCAACTACGCCATGTGTGGCATGAATGGCTGCGCCAGTACCGCCCAGAGGAAGAGGCCGAAACGCCGCCTCCCGACGGCAACATCTTCCGCATCCCCTTTGTGGACTATGCCCGGGGGGATGGCATCTCCATCGGCCCCGGAGAAAGCCGGGAGTGGGATCCGCCCCACCTGTTGACGCCGCCGCCCGCCTGGGTGACCAATTACCGGGGGCTGTGGGGCCTCTACACCCGGGACCCCTTCGCCGGCGAGGATGCACCGGCCGGCCCCATGTACAACCGGGATGGGAGCGTCCGCCGGGCCTGGTACGATCCGGTGGGGTGGGCCGGCCTGGACAAGGTGGCGCCTCCCCGGCAGCAGATTGAGCTGGCCGTCCAGCGCCAGGATACCCTGCGCATCCACCAGGTGGTCCTCCAGGAGGAGATCGAGCACCGGAGCCGGGAGCTCCACCAGTTGGGCATGGAGGCGGCCGCCATGCGGACCCAGCCCCACCTGCACCGACTCTACCAGGAACACCAGCGCCGGATCGCCGAGCTCTCTGCAGAGCTGGATCAGCTGCGGGCCCAGGCGGCCCAGGAACGGGCATTGCTGGCCGCGCTGGAACAGCACGAAGCCCGGCTGCGGGCAGGAGATCGGGGGCCGGCCCGGGAGCATATCCGCCGGGCCCACCGGCCGGCCAGCGAACAGCGCCTGCGCCTGAGCCGGCTGGCCGAAATTTGGGCGGCCGTCAGCATCAGCGTCACCATGGTGGGATTCGTGGCCCTGGTCTACCTGGCCCGACACTACCTGGTCTTCGGCCTGACCACCATCATCGCCCTCTTCACCTTTATCGAGGCTGGCTTCCGAGGCCAACTGTTGCGCCTGGTAGTCAGCCTGACCATCGGGCTGGCCGTGGTCGCCTCTTTGGTCCTGCTCTACGAATTCTTCTGGCAGGTCATTACCCTGACGGTTCTGGTGGTCGGCCTGTACATCATGTGGGAAAACCTGCGGGAATTGCGTCAGTAGGGCGGGCCTCCGTATCCGCCCGATGGTGCCACGCCCCAGGCGGGTGAAGGGACGCCGGCAGCCCGGTGGATTCGGCCCCGTCCGGTGGGCCGGAGGCCCGCCCTACACGTCGAAGGAGAGTCAAAATCAAAAAGGAGAGGATGCCCATGCAAGCGATGGTCCTCCACCAAACGCGCCCCGTCGAGGAAAACCCCCTGCAGGCGGAAGAGGTCCCCACGCCGGAGCCGGGGCCCGGCCAGATCCGCCTCCGCCTCCGGGTGTGTGGCGTCTGTCACACGGATCTCCACACCGTCGAGGGGGACCTGGAGCTGCCCCGCACGCCCCTCGTCCCAGGCCACCAACTGGTGGGAGTGGTGGACCGGCTGGGCGAAGGCGTCACCCGGTTTGCCGTAGGCGACCGGGTGGGGGTGGCGTGGCTCAACTGGAGCTGTGGCGAGTGTGAGTTCTGCCGCCAGGGCCTGGAGAACCTGTGCCAGCGGGCCCGGTTCACCGGGCTCCAGGCCGATGGTGGCTACGCGCAGTACGCCGTGGTGGACCAGGGCTTCGCCTACCCCATCCCGGACCGCTTCGCCGACGCGGAGGCAGCCCCCCTGCTTTGCGCCGGCATCGTGGGCTACCGGGCCCTGCGCCTGAGCCAGATCCGGCCGGGCGAACGGTTGGGGCTCTATGGCTTCGGAGCCAGCGCCCATCTGGTCATCCAGGTGGCCCGCCACTGGGACTGCCAGGTCTACGTCTTCACCCGTTCCGAGGAGCACCGGGAGCTGGCCCGGCAACTGGGGGCCGCCTGGGTCGGGCGGGCGGAAGAGCAGCCCCCCGCGCCCTGCCACAGCAGCATCATCTTTGCACCGGCGGGCCACATCGTCCCCCTGGCCCTGCAGCACCTGCGGCCCGGCGGTACCGTGGCCATCAACGCCATCCACATGAGCCCCATCCCCCAGATGGACTACCAGCTGATCTATGGCGAACGCACCCTGCGCAGCGTCACCAACTTCACCCGGCAGGACGCCACGGACTTCCTGCAGCTGGCCGCGTCCATCCCCATCCAGGTCCAGGCAGAAACCTTTCCGCTACACGAAGCCAACCGCGCCCTGCAGCGCCTCAAAGCCAGCCAGATCCAGGGAGCTGCGGTCTTGGCCATTCCATGAGGTCAATGGGAGAGGTCAATGGGAGACGGCCCGCTTTTCCATGCACGTGCGGGCCGTCTTCCCGAGGGTTCAAAGGGGGGGGTGAGAGGAGGATATGAAGAGGATTGGTTGCACGTTGCGAGTGTTGATTTTTGCTCCCCAGGTATTCCTCGCAAGCGCCTACAGCGTACAGGGCACAGGTTAACGGCATGGTAACGCCCGGTTAACGTTTCGCCCCTCCTCGGCCCTCACGTCCGATAGTCCCCGTTGATGCTCACATATTCGTGGCTGAGATCGGTGGTCCAGACGGTCGCCCGGCCCTGGCCCAGGCCCAGCTCCACCCGCACGTCGATCTCCGGCTGGGCAAAGCGCTCGGCCGCATCGGCCTCGGCATAGGGCAGGGGCGTCCCCGCCTCCACCAGCTGCAGCTCGGGCAGATGCTGACCCGGCGCCGGCCCCCCGCTGACGAAGAGGGCACATTTCTCTGGCTCCACCTGGATGCCGGCCCGCCCCACCGCGGCCAGGATTCGGCCCCAGTTGGCATCGTTGCCGAAGAAAGCGGTCTTCACCAGGGGGCTGGTCGCGATGGTGTTGGCGGCCTGGTGGGCCTCCTGGTCGCTGATCGCTCCGTTGACCTGGATGGTCACGAATTTGGTGGCGCCCTCGCCATCCCGGACGATGGCCTGGGCCAGCTCAGTGCACAGCTCGGTCAGGGCCTCCACAAAGGCCCCATAGGCCGGATCATCCGACTCCTGAATCTCGGGGTTGCCGGCCAGCCCGTTGGCCAGCAGGAGCACCGTGTCGTTGGTACTGGTGTCGCCGTCGATGCTGATCCGGTTAAAACTGCGGTTGACCGCGGCATGCAGGGCCTGTTGGAGCAGGGGCTGCGCCATATGGACGTCGGTGGCCAGGGTGCTCAACATGGTGGCCATATTGGGATGGATCATGCCGGCCCCCTTGGCAATACCGGTCAGGCGCACCGTCTCCCCGCCGATCTGGACCGAGCGGGTGAACAGCTTGGGCCGGGTGTCGGTGGTCATGATGGCCCGGGCGGCATCGGGCCAGCCTTCCGGCCGGAGCTGCTGCACCACGGCCGGGATGCCGTCCAGCAGCCGGTCCATGGGCAACTGCACGCCGATGACGCCGGTGCTCATCACGAAGATCGTCTGGTCGCCGGCGCCCAGGGCCCGTTCCACGGCTTCGGCCGTGCGGCGGGCGTTGGCCGCGCCTTCCACGCCTGTGCAGGCATTGGCACAGCCGCTGTTGATGACCACGCCGTGGACGGAAGTGGGGTTGAAGGCCAACAGCCGCCGGTCATATTGGACGGGCGCCGCCGGAAAGCGGTTCAGGGTAAAGACCGCGGCGGCCCGGCAGGGAACCCGGCTGGCAATCAGGGCCAGGTCCAGGGCGCCGTTCTTCTTGATGCCGGCTGCCACGCCAGCCGCATCGAATCCAGGGACAACAAACTCGGATGCTTGCATGGGATCCACCTTTTCCTGTGGTCGGTTAATGGGATGATGGGCGCCTGTCTTCCGGGACAGAAGCCACGAAACAGCCGAAGCCGCCCGCCTGCAGGGTGCACGCCACCGGGGCAAAACCATGCTTCTGCAACAGGGCCAGGTGCCTTTGGACAGGGAGGCGGCCGGGGTTCTTGGGATCCGGGGGAGAGGCGGCCAGCAGGTCGGCGTTGATGAACAGGCCGCCGGGCGTCAGGATGCGCCGGGCCAGGCCATAGATGCGGTCCACGCAACACTCATCGCCCAGATCGTGGAGGGATTGCATGGAGACCACCGCATGTACCACCGGGGGCAGCTGGTCCAGCCACCCATCCTGGTTCAGGTCCGCCTGGATCAGGCGAAACCGGCCCCGGTAGGGGGCCAGCCGTGCCCGGGCGAAGGCCAGGGCGGGCCCGGAGATGTCGAAGCCGGTGAGGAAGAGGTGGGAATGGTCGGCCAGCAGCCGCGCGGCCAGCCGCCCCGGGCCGGTGCACAGCTCCACCACCTGAAGGAAGGGGGCTGAAACCTGGGCAGAAAAACGAGAAGAGAGGCCGGCCAGCTGTCCGCTGATGTGGCCGGCCACAGCCTCCCGCTCCGGCCAGCGCTCGTCCAGCCCCTGGGCGTATTCGGCCACTTCCTCCAGATTCTGAAATTGGCGATAGGGCATGATGGTCTACTCCATGACGCCAGGAAGGATGGAGGCCGGGCACATTACCAGGGACCGGCATAGGTGACCGGACAGTCCGGTGCTACCACGCCGATGAATTGCCAGTGGAGCTGGGTCAACTGGCGGATATGCAGGAAGTCGTGGGCCAGCCACGAGGCCAGCAGGGCGCCAGCCGTGATGGCGCCGGCCCTGGGATGGGTGTAGGTGGCCGACCAGTTGGGCGCCTGGAGGCTGCGCAGCCAGGCCATGGAGCGGCGTCGCTCGGCCAGGAAGTTGTCCAGGGAAGGCTGCAGTTCCCGGCTGTTGTAGCTGCGGGCCACCACCCAGCCCTCGGGATCGATGGGGGGCCATGGCTGGCCGGGCCTGTGCAGGGTGTAATCCAACCGGGTACGGAAATCCTCTCGCTCCTCGTCGTAGAGGTGGTTGATCACCTCCAGGATGGACCACTCCGTCGGCGACGGCTTCCAGCGGGCCTGCTCTTCCCCCACACTTCGGGCCAGGCTTTCCACGGTGGCCGCGTTGTCGGCCATCCGCTCCAGTATGTAATCCAGATTCATCCTTGCCTCCTTGGGCCGCAGTCGCTGCCCACCTCCAGCACGTGCATGTTGAGATCAAGCCAACGGGCGGGCACGGAAGCCCCCCCCTACGGCACCCGGCCCAGGAGATAACGGTGATGGGCCCAGATGGCCTTGGCCTGCCAGGGGAGAGGCGCCTGGTCCAGCCAGGCATAGCGCATCACCCGCTCCCGCAGGTCGGGCTCCTGGCCCAGGTAGTAGGCCATGGTGCTCCACTGCCAGCTCTCGCCGGAGAATCGGGCCTCCAGCCGGGAGCTGTGAATGCCCAGGCGGCGAAGCACTTCCCGAGCCGGCATGACTGTGTCTGGCCATGGGGGCACATCCAACACGCCCTCCTCGATGATCTCCAGGCCAGCATCCTCCAGGATGCACCGGATGCGTCCCATGTCGGTCCAGCTTTCATCGTGGGCGGTGAAAAATTCCCGGTCCAGGATCCACTTGCGCATCCAGTAGCCCACCTGCAGCCGGTTGGGCATGGCCACAAAGACCAGCTTCCGGCTGGTGCGCACCAGCTCCCGCAAAAGCCCGGCCGGGTCCGCGATGTGCCAGAGGGCCGCCCATTCCCAGGTCAAATCAAAGGAACGGTCGGCAAAGGGCAGCCGGTTCCACCCGCCGGGGGGCACCAGGACGAAGTCGGCGGGCAGGCCCAATTCCTCCGCCCAGATGCGGCGGACGCCATCCAGCCGCTCCGGCTGATCGTCCACCAGGGTGACGGGCACCCCCTGTTGGGCAAAGATAACGCCGTTGATGCCGCTGACGCCGGCCATGCCGTAGAGGGGTGCTTCCAACACCGAGCCGATCTGATGGCGACGGCGCAGGGCATCGAGGAAATCGTTGAGGACAAAACGCTCGTAGACCAACCCCAGGCCTTCGTTGTAGTCGGTCAAATATTTCCGCCAGGAATCCGTTGGTTTCATGAAAAGATCGATACCAATCGCAATGGATGATTGACTCCCCTGCAAAAAGGGCATTTTTGAACGCAAAGGCGCAAAGAAACGCTGGAGGGAGTCACCCGAATCAGCGTTCATCTGCGTGGGTCAGCGTCCTCATTGGACCTTTGTGCAGTAGGGCCATGATTAAGTCGTTGACGATGAAGCCTGGTCCACAGGCCGGACCAGCAGGCGATATCCCCGCCGGCCCACCACCTGGACCGGTTTCCCCGCCTCCACGCTGCCTTCCAGCAGCTCGGCGTTCCACCATTCGCCGGCCACAAAGACCGCGCCGGGTTCCCCCGCGCGCAGATCCTGCCTGGCCGTGGCGATCTGGCCGATGAGGGCATCGCCGCCGGTGAGGGGGGGCCGTCGCTGGATGGCCAGGGCTTTGACGCCGATGAAGATGGCGAAGCCGCCCAGGCCCACGGCCAGGCCGATGATGGTGGGCCAGGGCACCTCCACCCCCGGCGCATCAAAGAGCAGCACCCCGCCCAGGACAAAGGCAATGGCGCCGCCGGCCGCCAATACCCCGAAGGTGGGGGTGAACGCTTCGGCCAGGAACAGGGCCAGGGCCAGGGCAATCAGAGCCAGCCCGGCAAAGTTGGCATCCAGCTGGCCCAGGGCATAGAAGGCCAGCAACAGGGAGATGATGCCCACGATGCCCGGCACACCAAAACCAGGCGTGCGCAGCTCCACCACCAGCCCCAGGATGCCCAGGCTCAGCAGAATGGAGGCGATGCTGGGGTCGCTGATGAAGTTCAAAAATTGTTCGATGGCATTCAGTTCCACCGGGATGAGGGTGGCATCCGCGGTGTGGAGGGTGCGGGTCTCCCCGGCCACGGTCACCTGGAAGCCGTCCATCTGGGCCAGTAGGTCGTCCAGATCCTCCGCGATGAAGTCGATGACCCCCAGCTCCAGGGCCTGGCGGGCTGTGGCGGCCGCCGCCTCCTGGACCGCGGCGATGGCCCACTCGGTGGCCCGTTCCCCGCGACGGGAGGCCAGGTTCTCGATGTCGGCGGCCAGGATGTTCTTGACCTTGGCCGCCATGGTCTCGCCCATGTCGGTGCCGTCGGCGGTCACCGGGCTGGCCGCGCCGATGCTGCTTCCCGGGGCCATGGCGGCCACGTGGGCGGCCAGGGTGATGAAGGTGCCCGCGCTGCCGGCGTGGGCGCCGCTGGGGGAGACGTAGACCACCAGGGGTACAGGGGAAGCCAGCATCTTCTGGGTGATGGATTTGGTGATGTCCACACTGCCGCCGGGTGTGTCCAGCTGAAGGATCACCGCCTCCGCCTGGTTTTCCACCGCCAGTCGGATGCCATCCTCGATGTAGCTGGCCAACACCGGCGTGACCGCCCCCTCGAAGGTGAGCACGTAGACGATGGGGGATTCCCTGGGCACATCGGCAGCCGGAGTCTCGGTAGCCGGCGTGGAAGGTGTCTGGGCACGGGCGATCCCGACGCCCGTGGCCATGACCGCCAGCCCCAGGAGCAGCCCGGCCAGGAAGAGGCCCAGGAAGAGCCGCCCCCCCCTTGGGTCGGCGTAGGCTGGCGAAAACGCCCCGGCAAAGGGGCTCCTTTTTCTCCGGTTGGAACGCTCGATAGATTTCCGCCGGAATTGATGGGGGGTCAAGCCTGCGGTGAGAAATGGAAACTGCCTGGAAATGCTCATTTATCCTTTCGGAACGGAGGACAGAACCCCGCCATGCCGGGCCCCGGCCTTCACCGAGGCCACCTCGGCCATCATCTCCTCCACAGAGCGGCGGCCTGTGGCGGTGGCGGCACCCAACATCTGGGCCAGCTCATCGATACGCGCCTCTCCCTCCAGGCAGCGGACGACGGTGCTGGTGCGCTCCACGCCATCCACCTGCTGGACCTGCTTGTTGACGGTGAAGTGGCGGTCGCCAAAGGCGGCCAGTTGGGGCAGGTGGGTAATGCAGAGCACCTGGTGGGTCACCCCAGGGCCGTCTCCCTGGGCCGCGCGATCCTGGCCGGTCAGCCGCCACAGCTTCTGCCCCACCACCGCGCCGATGCGGCCGCCGATGCCCTGGTCGATCTCGTCAAAGATGAGGGTGGGCGTGGCGTCGGCCTGGCTCAGGACGCTCTTCAGGGCCAGCATCAGCCGTGCCGTCTCGCCGCCGGAGGCGACCCGGGCCATGGGTTTCAGGGGTTCGCCCGGGTTGGCGCTGATCAGGAACTCCACCTGGTCCACGCCGGTGGCATCGAAGGCCACCCGGCGGCCGTCGGGCAGGTAGGCGCCATCCTCCCGGGGGGTCTGGTTCACGGCCACGGCGAAGCGGGCCCGGGCCATCTGGAGGTCGGCCAGCTCGGCTTCCACCTGCCGGGCCAGTTGTTCACCCGCGGCCTGGCGCTGGGCGCTCAACTCGGCCGCCAGTTGCCCGATCTCGTGGAGCAGGCGCTCCTCGGCTTCCTCCAGCTCAGAGGTGCGCACCTCCCAGTTGCTGAGCTCCTCCAGTTCATCCCGGGCTTTTTGGCCGAAGGCCAGGATCTGCTCCAGGGTGTCGCCATACTTGCGCTTCAGGTTGTGGATGAGCTCCAGCCGTTCTTCCACCTCCTGGAGCCGCTCCGGGTTAAACTCCAGCCCTTCCGCGTAATCCTGGAGATGGCGGGCCAGCTCGGCCAGCTGTTCCAGGAGCGCCTGGGCATCCTCGGCCGCGGCGTTCATGTCCGGGTCGATCCGGGCCAGCCGTTCCAGCCGGCCGACGGCTTCGCTCACCAGGTCGATGGCACCGGGCATTTCCCCCTCGCCTTCGCTGAGGATGGCTGTGGCGGCCTGGGCCAGGGAGAGAAGGGCCTCTGCATTGGCCAGGCGCCGGCGCTCTCCCTCCAGCTCCTCATCCTCCCCGGGCTGGAGATCGGCGGCGAAGATCTCCTCCACCTGAAACTGAAGCAGGTCCATGCGTTGGGCGATGGTGCGGGCGTCCTGGCGCAGGCGGTCCAGTTCGGCGCGCACCTTGCGCAGGGCAGCCACCCGGCTGGCCACTTCCCGGCGCAGGGGCAAAAGGCCGGCGTAGCGGTCCAGCAGGTGCACGTGGGTGCGGGGCCGCAGCAGGTTCAGGTGTTCGCCCTGGCCGTGGACATCGATGAGGTGGCCGGCGATCTCGCTCAGGATCTGGAGGCTGACCACCCGGCCGTTGACCCGGCAGATGTTGCGGCCGTTCAGGCGCACCTCCCGGCTCAACACCAGCCACTGGGGCGAATCCGGCTCGTCCAGCCCCTGGGCCTCCAACAGGCGCTGAACTTCGGCGATGACCTCGTTGGCCTGCTCGGTGGCCGATGCGGTGGCCGATCCATTGGGCTGGGCCAGGTGGAAGGTGGCCTCGATCTCGGCCACATCGGCGCCGGCCCGCACCCATTCGGCCGTAGCCCGGTCCCCCAGCAGCAGGCTGAGGGCATCGATGATGATGGACTTACCCGCGCCTGTTTCCCCGGTCAGGATGTTGAGCCCTGGGCCGAAGGTCAGCTGCAGATCGTCGATGATGGCAAAGTTGCGGATGGACAGCTCGTGTAGCATGCCATTATTGTAGCACAGACCCCACCTTTCCTGAACAAAATCCTCTTTTGCATCTATCCATGATGGTGCTATAATGCAGCCAATGATGGCTTACCCCATGCAGCCCCGTCTGCAACTTTGTCACGCTTTAGAATTGGAGGCAAACGCATGTTACCGAATTTTGGCCCGGTCGAGTTGATCTTGATCCTGGTGATTGTGACCATGCTCTTCGGCGTGGGGAAATTGCCAGAAGTCTTCGGTGCCGTCGGCAAGGGAATCCGGGAATTCCGCCGCCAGTCGTCCCTGGAGGATGAGAAGCAGAAGGATGATAACACGGCAGCCGGGGAAACCCACGAGGCCTCATAACGTTTAGCGAACATCTGTCACCCCACTTGTTCGCGACAGAGGTCTTGTCTCCGAAATTCCTGCCGTGCGATTGACATGATTGACCCCCAGAGCCCCGCCAGGAGCTCTGGGCATCCCCATGAACACTTCCCGGCGGGTTCGTCTTCCCTCCTGAACCGCAGTGAACAGCCCGGTTGTCAGCATCGCGTCAACCGGGTTTGTTTTGTTCCAGATCCAGGACCCGTTGGCCAGCCCGAAGACACTCCCCGCCGCCCAAGGAGACGCAGAAGCGCATAAGGTAGACCGCGTGAGGCTCTTGCACTTCCTGCTGCTGGCGGCCGTTTTGTTGACGGCCTACTTTGCTCAGCACATCTTCGACCAGCGAAGCATGGCCGGGTTTTTCCCCGCTGGTTGGCTGAGCGCGTGGCCGGTCCTCTACCGCCTGAACTTCTGGCTGCCCGCGGATCTCATCCGGCTGGCCCTCTGGCTGTCGGCGCTCAGCAGCCTGGCCTTTGGCTGGTTGGCGCCGCCCTGGCCGACGGCGGTGTGGCCCCGGCTGCGACGGTCGAACCCAGACCCGACGGTGGACGGCAAGGGAACGCTGGCGGCTGCCGGCCTGGCCGTGGGCCTCTGCCTGACCGGGCTGGTGACCCTGCTGTTGGCCACCGGCCACGCCGAACAGCGCTGGATGCACCTGGCCTGGCCGCTGGGGATGGTCAGCTACGTGGTGGGCGCAGCCTGGATGCTGCCCCGCCGCCGGGAGCCGGCCAACCAGGAGGAGAGCCGGGGCCGCACCCTGCTTCCCCTGCTGCTGATCCTGGGCGGCGCGTTCTTCCTGTTCACCCACCAGTGGATTGATGTGCCGGTTCGGGTGGATATCCGCGTGGCCGAGTTGGGTCTGCAGGCCCGGGCCGAACTGGCGGCGGGCTGGCGCCAGCTCTTCCAGCCGGTAGAAGAGGGTCAGCTCCCCCTGGCCTACCTGACCACGGGCCTGGGCATCTGGCTCACGGGCGACAACCTGCTGGGCATCCGCCTGGCCGGCCTCCTGGCCGGCGTGCTGGCCACCCTGGCCACCTGGCTTGTGGGCCGGGAGATCTTTCGGCGGGTTCCCCTCTACGGCCCCTATGGTGAATGGCTGGAAGACGATGGACGCTGGCTGTGCTGGCTGGCAGCCGCCCTCTTTGCCACCAACTACGCCACCCTCCATTTCAGCCGCCTACCCCTCCACATGGAAGTGGTGGCATGGGGTAGCCTGGGGCTATGGGCCCTGGCCCGGGGAGTGCGCACGGGCAGCGGCCTGTCCCTGGCCGGCAGCGGCGTGCTCTTGGGCGTAGCCTCCCTCCTCCACCCCAGTGGGCTGGCCCTGGT
Organism: Litorilinea aerophila; assembly: GCF_006569185.2. Classification (NCBI taxonomy): domain Bacteria; kingdom Bacillati; phylum Chloroflexota; class Caldilineae; order Caldilineales; family Caldilineaceae; genus Litorilinea; species Litorilinea aerophila. The sequence goes on from NZ_VIGC02000002.1 coordinate 23,426, forward strand.
GGCCGTGGGCGGAGCCTGGTGGGTAGGCGTCTGGCTCCTGGGCCAGGGTTGGCCGACGCAGGTCCGCGGCCGGGGCCGCTCCCGGCTCCTGACCTGGCTGGGTGGTGTGGCGGTGGCCTTGGGGCCCTGGCTGGGCACGTGGATGGCCGATCCTCAACGGCTTCTGGGCTATCTCTTCCAGGCACACCTGTGGACAACCGCCAGCGCCGAAGGGACGCCGGCCGGGCTATGGCCCCTGGTGCAACAGTCCGCTTGGCTGAACCTGCGCCTGGGCCTGCTCACCTTCAACCTCCTGCCGGACCAAAGCCCCTGGTTCGGCTACCCCGGGGCCCTGCTGGGCAGCCTGGTCGCGCCCCTGTTTGTCCTGGCGGTCGGCGGCCTGCTCCTCAACCTGGACCGCTGGCCTGGCTGGAGCCTGGTGACCTGGCTCATGGGCGCGCTGATTGGCTACGCGCTGCTGGCCCCCGGCACCGTCCAGTGGACCTGGCTGTTACCGGCGCTGCCGGCGGCCATGCTGGCCGTGGCCTTTGGCGTGGACCGCATCCGGGTCATGCTCATGCACGACCTGGGCACCTGGAGCGGCCAGGCCTTTTTGTACGTGATGTTGGGATTGGTGATCGGCGTGGGGCTCTTCAACTGGGTGGACTACTACCAGTTCGTCCAGTCCGACGACGATCTGGCCAGCTACGTGGGCCGGGTCATCCGGGAGACAGGCGAGCAGACGCCGGTTCTGCTGTTGGGCCAGGTGGATGCCCAGGCCCTGTGGACCTACCCCACGGTGACCTTCCTGGCCAATGGCAGGCTTCCCCAACGGCTGGAGATGCCCGACGAAGGGTGGAACGCCCGTTCGCTGCCGCCGGGGACCCGGGTGCTGATCACGGCCGACGATCCCGCGGCCCTGGTGGCTGTGGAGCAATATTATCCCGGCGGCACCCTGGCCGTGTACCGCAACCAGCACAACAACCCGATCCTGTACGTCTACGACCTGCCGCCGGCCCGGCCAGGGGAGCAGACCTCTGGCCCGCGGGAAGAGACGTCCCCGAGGGAGGCGGCAATTTGGTGAAATGGAAGCCCCTGGCTATACTGGATCGGTATTGTGCACCCGGAATCCCACGAAGGTGGGACGTGCTGACATCAGGACGAGGCTCATCCGCCAAATGTGTGGGAACCTGCCTGCGAAACCGGGGTGGGTAGCGTACTTTTGTGGTCGATGCACTTTTGTGGTCGATGATGTGGTAGTAGATGATATGGTAGATGAGCCCAGGACGATAGGAGCCAGGACAGAGCCATGAATTTTGCCGATTATTTGATGATCGCCACCATCATCATCTCTGTGGCGCTGGTCGCAGTGGTGCTGATCCAGGGGCAGACGGGAAGTGGCCTGGGGAGCGTTTTTGGTGGCTCCGACATCTATCGCACCCGGCGGGGTATCGAAAAGACCCTGTTCAACATCACGTTCATGCTGGCGGGCCTCTTCTTTCTGCTGGCCCTGCTGACCGTCGCGCTGGAGTAAGCGGGCCGGCCCGTTGCCGGGCATCCGGCCCCAGAGGCCGATCCCGGCGCCCTGTCCGCTTTTGGTTTCGCTCTCGGTAAGGGACGATTGCCCATGGTGCAGTCCCGTTCTCCATCCCTGCCCCCCACTTCCCCGGCAGTCTCCATCGGCAGGCACCTGCGCTGGCAGGTGATCTTGGCCCTGGCCGGCATCCTGAGCCTGGCCTTGCTGCTGGGCTACTCCACCTACCAGGTGGAGACGGTCCTGGTGCCCGACCGGGGAGGCGTCTTTCGCGAGGGCATCGCCGGGCGGCCCCAGTATCTCAACCCCCTCCTCTGCAATGTGACAGAAGCCGATCAAGACCTCTGTGGCCTGCTCTATCGGGGCCTGACCCGCATCGACAAGCGGGGCCGGGCCGTGCCCGACCTGGCATCCGGCTGGACCATCACCGACGACGTCCTCTACACCTTCCGCCTGAAGCCCGACCAGTACTGGCATGACGGCCAGCCCATCACTGCCGACGACGTCCTGTTCACCGTCGGGATCCTCCAGTCGCCGGATCTCCTCAACCTGCCAGACCTGGCCAGCCTGTGGCGGTCCGTCCAGGTGGAGAAGGTGGACGACCTGACCGTGCGCTTCCAGTTGAGTGAACCCTTTACGCCGTTCCTGGACTACACGGCTATCGGCCTGCTGCCCCGTCACGTGTGGGGCCAGGTACCGCCGGCTCAACTGGCCACCATGGCCCTGACCAGTTCGCCCATCGGCAGCGGGCCCCTGCAGGTGGCCCAGATCGACACCGATCACATCCGGCTGGAACCAAGCCCCTACGCCGGTGGCAACCGCCCCTACATTGCGGCCCTGGAGTTCCACTTCTACCCGGATCACGCCAACCTGCTGACCGCTTACCTGAACGACGAAATTGATGGCATCAGCCAGATCCTGCCCCAGGATCTGCCGGTGGCCACGGCCCAGCCCGACCTGCAGCTCTTTTCCGCTGTGCAATCGGAATACCTGAGCGTGGTCTTCAACCTGGCCAATCCGGATGTGCCCTTTTTCCAGGAGAAAGAGGTACGCCAGGCCCTCTTCTACGGCCTGGACCGCCAACGCCTGGTGGACGAAGTGGCGGCTGGCCAGGGTGTTGTGGCCCATAGCCCCTTCCTGCCTGAAAGCTGGGCCTACGACCCGGCCATCCCCCACTACCCCTACGATCCCGTCCGGGCCAGCCAACTGCTGGATGCAGCCGGCTGGGTGGACAGCGACGGCGACGGCATCCGGGACAAGGATGGGCAGCCCTTCCGCTTCCTTCTCTACACCAACGACGACGACCTGCGCACCCGCCTGGCCGAACGCATCGCCGCGGACTGGCGGGCCCTGGGGATAGACGCCCAGCCCACGCCCGTGACCTTTGCCGGGCTGGTCACAGACTTCCTGACCCCCCGCCGCTTCGATGCCGCGCTCATCGGCTGGGACCTGACGGGCGATCCCGACCCGTATCCCCTCTGGCACAGCACCCAGGCCGAAGGCGGCGGCCAGAACTACAGCGGTTGGGCCAACGAGGAGGCCGACACCCTCATGGAACAGGGCCGGGCCATCGTCAACGAGGAGGAGCGCCGGGCGCTCTATGTCCGTTTTCAGCAGCTCTTCGCCGACGAACTGCCGGCCTTGCCCCTCTATTACCCGGTCTACACCTATGGCGTGAGCAGTCGGGTGCACAACGTCCAGATCGGCGCCCTGGCCCATCCATCAGAACGCTTTGCCACCTTCGCCGAATGGTACATCCTCACCCGGCGGGTCCCCGCCAACCAGGTGCCGGCCACCCTGCCGGCCACGCCGCCCGCGGCCGGGCCGACGCCCCTTTCCCCGTGAACCGGCACAGGTCAGCGTTTCTTTCCTTCACAGCCCCCAGAAGAGCCAGATGAACACCGGTGTGGTGAGGGCCAGGACCAGGTTCAGCAGCGCGCCCACCCGGAAGAAGTCCAGGAATTTATAGCCGCCCGGCCCGTACACCATGGTGTTGGTCTGGTAGCCGATGGGGGTCATGAAACTGGTGGAGGCGGCAAACATGATGGCCAGGATGAAGGCGGACGGCCGCAGCCCCAACGCGGTGGCCGTGGCCCCGGCAATGGGCGCCAGGACCACCACGGTCGCATTGTTGGAGATGAACTCGGTGAGCAGGGCCGCGGCCGCGTAGAAGATCATCAACATGAACAGGGGCGAGACCGAGCCCGCCAGCTGCACCGCCAGATCGGCGACCCACTGGGCGGCTCCAGTACGCTCCAGCGCCAGCCCCAGGGGCAACACCCCCGCCAGCAGAAAGATCACATCCCAGCGGATGGACTCGTGGATCTCGTTCACCTTCAGACAGCCGGCCAACACGGTCAAGACGCTGCCCACCATGGCCGTCACCAGGATGGGGACGCCCATGCCGGCTACCCCGACCACCCCCAGGATGATGCCCAGGGCGATGGGGATCTTTTCCCGGCGGAAGGTAGCCAACGGCGCCTGCTCGGTGACGATGAAGGCCGGCTCCCGTTTGAGCTGCTCCAGGGCATAGGGAGTGCCGTGCAACAACAGCGCGTCCCCAAGCTCCAGGGAGACGCTGCTCAGCCGTTCGTGGAGCACCCGGCCATGCTTGCGGATGGCCACCACGGAGCAGTTGAAGCGGTTGCGAAAGTTGGTACTCTCCAGGGTGCCGCCGATGAGGTCGGAACCGGGCCCCACCACCACCTCCAACAGGCCCATCTCCTGGCCCTTCTCGTCCGGCAGGTCCGGGGTGATGGAAATGCCTTTGATGCCCTGGATGTGCAGCAACTGGTTGCTGTTGGCCTGCACCAGCAGAACATCCCCCGCCTGGAGCACCGTATCCCCGTGCAGGGGCGCCAGATGTTGCTCCCCCCGGATGATGTCCAGCACCTGCACATCCACCTGACGGCTGAGCTGGCTTTCGGCCAGGGAACGGCCCACCAGGGGCGAGCCGGGCAGGATCCGGATCTCGGCCAGGTAGGCCTTCAGCTGGTAGCTGTCCGCCACGCTCTGGCCGGCCTGGCGCTCGGGCAGGAGCCGATGGCCGATCAGCACAAAGTAGAGCAGCCCCACGGCAAAGACCAAAAGGCCGATCAGGGTGAAATCGAACATGCCGAAGCCCCCGTATCCCTGGGCCGCGGCCACCGAGCTGGCCAGGATGTTGGTGGAGGTGCCGATCAGGGTGATAACGCCGCCCAACTGGGCCCCAAAGGAAAGGGGAATCAGCAGCTTGGACGGCGCCCGTTTCTGCTCCCTGGCCAGGGTCATGACCATGGGCAGGAGGATGGCCACCGTGGCCGTGTTGTTGAGGAAAGCAGAGATGCCGCCCACCACCAGCATCATGCTCACCAGCTGACGGCGCTCTCCCCGCCCCATCAGGGGGCTAAGCCAGCCGGCCAGCCAGTTGATCACCCCGGTGCGGGCAATGGCGCCGCTGAGGATGAACATGGCCAGGATGGTCACCGTGGCCGGGTTGCCGAAGCCGCCCACCACCTCGGCCACCGTCAGCCCCAGAAACGGCCCCAAGACCAGCATCACAGCCAGGATCATCAGGGCTACCAACTCCACCGGAAAGCGTTCCGAGGCAAACAAGACCAGCGCCCCCAAAAGCAGGGCAAAAGCAACAGCCATTTCCAGGGTCATATCGGTCTACCTGCTTCCAGTTCCTCTTACAAGTTGAAACGCACCTGGGGTGTATCAGCCGATGATTTCAATCATCGGCCCAAGGCAGGCCCCGGTCTCATGCCGCGCTCCCCCCTGTGTCGCGGCGGTGACAGAGCGAAGATTGCCCGTGATTCTAACACATCCAACAGACGGATGTTGGACCGCTTCTCGACGTGCGCTGCCATCCTCCAGCGGGGCCATCCGCCGGGCCGCCCGCCCCAGACAGCCGGCCACCTTTGCGGAAGCGCGACGATTGGGGCAAAATAAAAACAGGAACAACCACCCGGACACTCACGAGGTCACCATGAAGATGGACAACACATCCGACGGCTTCCCGGAGCTCTCCATCGAAGCCGAAGATCCCTCCGCCTACCAGATCCAGACCCATGCCCCGGGGCCCGATGGCCGCCTGCCCCTGGACGAGGACTTTCTGCGCCACGCGCCCAGCGGCGACATCTTTGGCCTGAGCCAGGACGCCGGCATGGGCTGGGATCCGGCCCGCCTGCGCCGGCCGGAATTCCTCATCCTCAGCACCCAGGGCGGCATCCGCGCCCCCGACGGCACGCCCATCGCCCTGGGCTACCACACCGGCCACTGGGAAGTGGGCCTGCTCATGCAGGCCGCGGCCGAAGAGTTCGCCCGCCGGGGCACCATCCCCTTCGCCGGCTTTGTCACCGACCCGTGCGACGGCCGCACCCAGGGCACCCTGGGGATGATGGATAGCCTCCCCTACCGCAACGACGCGGCCGTGGTCCTGCGCCGCCTGATCCGCTCCCTGCCCACCCGCCGGGGCGTGATGGGCGTGGCCACCTGCGACAAGGGGCTGCCCGCCATGATGCTGGCCCTGGCCGCCCAGCGGGAGCTGCCCACCGTGTTGGTGCCCGGCGGCGTCACCCTGCCGCCCACCCACGGCGAGGATGCCGGCAAGATCCAGACCATCGGCGTGCGCTTCGCCCACGGCGAGATCACCCTGGAAGAGGCGGCCGAACTGGGCTGTCACTCCTGCGCTTCGCCCGGCGGCGGCTGCCAGTTCCTGGGCACGGCGGCCACCAGCCAGGTGGTGGCCGAAGCCCTGGGCCTGACCCTGGTCCACGCCGCGCTGGCGCCTTCGGGCCAGCCCATCTGGCTGGACATGGCCCGGCGCTCGGCCCAGGCCCTCATCCGCCTCTACCAGGCCGGCCTCACCACCGCAGACATCCTCACCGAGGACGCCGTCCACAACGCCATGGTGGTCCATGCCGCGTTTGGCGGCAGCACCAACCTCCTCCTGCACCTGCCCGCGGTGGCCCACGCGGCCGGCCTGCGGCGGCCCACGGTGGAAGACTGGACCCGCATCAACCGCCAGGTGCCCCGCCTGGTGGATGTCCTGCCCAACGGCCCGGTGGGCCACCCCACGGTGCGGGTCTTCCTGGCGGGCGGCGTCCCCGAAGTGATGCTCCACCTGCGGGACCTGGGCCTGCTGCGCCTGGACGTCCGCACGGTTCACAACCGCCCCCTGGGGGAGCTGCTGGAAGCCTGGGAGCGCAGCGAACGACGCAAGCGCCTGCGGGAACACCTCTTCCAGGCGGACGGCGTGGATCCCGACGACGTCATCATGGCACCCCGCCGAGCCCGGGAGCGGGGCCTGACCAGCACCGTCACCTTCCCCCGGGGCAACCTGGCGCCGGAAGGTTCCGTGGTCAAGAGCACGGCCATCGATCCCAGCGTGTTGGATGCCGACGGCGTCTACCGCAAGGTGGGGCCGGCCCGGGTCTTCACCAGCGAGCGGGAGGCCATTGCCGCCATCAAGGGACAGACGGACAACCCCATCCGCCCCGGCGACATCATCGTGCTCATGGGCCGCGGCCCCCTGGGCTGCGGCATGGAGGAGACCTACCAGCTGACGGCCGCGCTCAAGTACCTGAAGTGGGGCAAGGAAGTGGCCCTGGTGACCGACGCCCGCTTCAGCGGCGTCAGCACCGGCGCCTGCATCGGCCATGTGGGGCCGGAAGGGCTGGCCGGCGGCCCCATCGGCCGGGTGCGAGAGGGCGATCTCATCCAGATCGTCATCGACACGGTGAAGCTGGAAGGCTCCATCGACCTGGTGGGCCATGACGGCCGGCGCTACAGCCCAGAAGAGGGCGCTGCAGTCCTGGCCCAGCGCACTCCCAACCCGGCCATGGCCAGTGACCCCCGCCTGCCGGACGACACCCGCCTGTGGGCGGCTCTCCAGAACGCCAGCGGCGGCACCTGGGGCGGCTGTGTCTACGACGTGGATCGGATTATCGAACTGCTGGAAGCCGGGCGCCAGGCCCTGGCCCAGCGCCAGATGGCCCCGGAGGGTTGACGCCATGCCCACAATTTCAGCCCAAACCCTGACCGACTGGGTCGGCCAGATTTTCCATGCCGCCGGCGCGCCGGAGGAGGTGGCCCACCTGGTGGCCCGCTCCCTGGTGGAAAGCGATTTGGCCGGCCACGACTCCCACGGCGTGGTTCGGGTGCGCCAGTATCTGGACAGCATCGAGCGGGGGGATCTGGATCCCCAGGCCCGGCCTGTTTTGGTTTCGGACCACGGAGCCATCTGCCTGGTGGACGCGCGCCGGGGGTTTGGCCAGGTGGCCGCCCGATGGGCCATGGAACAGGGCATGGCCAAAGCCCGGGCCCATGGCCTGGCCGCCGCGGGCCTCTTCAACTGTGGCCACGTGGGCCGGCTGGGCGAATGGGTCCAGATGGCGGCCGACGGGGGCCTGATCGCCCTGGCCTTCTGCAACGGCGGCGGCATCACCGGCGCGGTGGCGCCCTTCGGCGGTGCGGCCCGGCTGCTGGGCACCAACCCCATCGCCGCCGCCGTCCCCCTGGGGGACCGGCCGCCCCTGGTGCTGGACTTTGCCACCAGCGCCGTGGCCGAGGGCAAGGTCCGGGTGGCCCGCAACCGGGGCCAGACCATCCCCGAAGGCTGGATCCTGGACGCCCAGGGCCATCCGACCACCGACCCCAACGCGCTGTACAACGGCGGCATGTTGTTGCCCACAGCCGGCCACAAGGGCTATGCCCTCTCCCTGCTGGTGGAGATGCTGGGCGGCCTGCTCACGGGCAACGGCTCCCCCGCCCTGGGTGGCCACTACCGGCCCGGCAACGGCGTCCTCTTCCTGCTCCTCAACGTGGACGCCTTCCGCCCCCTGGCCGACTTCCTGGTCGACAGCGCTGCCCTGGCCGCGCGCACCAAGGCCGTTCCGCCCGCACCCGGCTTCCAGGAAGTCCTGTTGCCCGGCGAGCCGGAACAGCGCATCGCAGCCCAGCGCCGGGCCCAGGGGATCTCCCTGGATGAAGCCACCTGGCAGCTGCTGTGCCAGGCCGCGCAGTCGCTGGGCGTGGCCGTGCCACCGCTGCCGGCCTGAGGCCGAATCCGTTGGGTGCCTGTATCACCCGCCCGACCGGGCACGCCAGCACAGGCGCCCCAGAAAGTGAGGAACCGATGCCCGCCCGACCCCTTCGCCGCTTGATTCCATGGCTCGTGGCCGCCCTGCTGGTGGCCGCATGCAACCGCCAACCCGCCCAACAGTCCCAACTGGATGTGGCCGTGGCCGTGGCGCTGACCCAGACCGCGGCCGCCCTGACCCAGGAGCCCTCCGCCCCGCCGGCGGAGACGCCATCGCCCGCCGCAACGGTAACCCCGGCCCCGTCCCCGGCCGCCCAGGCGTCGCCGGCAGCCAACGACGCCCCCCTGCTGCCCGCGCCCCTCTACTTCATCGGCGAGAACGGGCAGATCATGCGTCTGGAGGTGGACGGCACCACCCTCACCCAGATCACCAACGAGGCAGAGCCGGTGACAGACTTTGACCTCTCCCCCTACGGCTCCGGGGCCCTCCCACGCCTGGTCTACGTGAGCGGCAACGCCCTGATTGAGTCCAACGGCGCCGGCACCAGCCGCATCGTCAAGGTGCAGGGTGAGCCCCTGACCGGACAGGAAGACCAGATCGTGCGGGAGATCCGCTCTCCACGGTTTTCGCCCGATGGCACCCGGATCGCCTACGGCCTCAACGGCGTCCACCTGATCCCCGCCGGCGCTGCCACCGCCCAGACCACCCCGGTGCAGACCATCCGCCCCAGCGACCCCTTCCCCACGCCCGGCAGCGAGCGCAGCGGTCCGCCGCCTCGCTTCTTCTGGCCCCTCTCCTGGTCCCCCGATGGCAGCCGCCTGCTCCTCCAGTACGTCTACTACCCGGAAGGGGGCGGGCTGGCCATCCAGGAGCTGGAGAGCGGCACCCTGGTGGAGGTGGGGAATTTCAGCGGCTTCCCCTGTTGCCAGCCTTCCTGGAGTCAGGATGGTCGCTCCATCTTCGTGGTGGACCAGGTCTTCGGCGAGCCGGTGGCTCACCTCTGGCGGATCGACGCAGCCACCGGCGGCGGTGTCCAGCTGGTGGCCGGTGAGCCCCTGACGCCGGGGGATCCTTTCCGCCAGTTCAGCGCACCGCACCAGACGGCTGCAGGCGAGCTGCTGGCCTTCGTCAGCCAGACAGCTCCCAACACCCAGCCCGCCGGTCTCTTCACCCTGCACCGGGTCGTCCTCCAGGACGTGGGCGCCGAGCTGGTGCCCCTGCGGGACGACGCCCACACGGCTGAGGATGTGGCGTGGGCGCCAGACGACAGCGGCGTTGCCCTGGTCCACATCACCGAACGGGGCGCCCCGCCCTTCACCGGCTCCCTGATCTGGCTGCCGGTGGACGGCTCCCCCGCGGTGACGTTGCCCGCGCGCGGCCACAGACCCCAGTGGGCGCCCCAGCCAGGGGAGCAGGCGGGGGCAACCGACGCCGCAGCCGAGCTGGAGGCGCTGGCCGCCCAGGCGTTGGGGCTGACGCCGCCCACCGGCGACCAGGTATCTCCCTTCGGCGGCATCGAAGGCGTGCGGGCCTTCCGGCTGGAGGGCCCCACCAGCCCGGAGCTGTGGGTGGCCCACACCTACGGCATCCGCAGCTTTGATCCAGAGCAGCATCACACCATCCTGATCTACGCGCGCCACGACGACGGCTGGCAGGAGCTGGCGCGGCTGGAGCTGACCAGCGGCCAGGAGGGAATCGAGCCCAGCCCGGACTACCTGGGCGGCACGCCGGGAGCGTCCAGCGTGCGTCAGGTCTTCGTCACGCCCACGGTGGATGGGCTCCCCATCTGGCTCCAGGTGGCCGGGGGCGTGGGCGCCCACGGCGGCACTTTCCACCTGCTGCGCTTTGACGGCAGCCGCCTCCAGGTGGAGGCGTTCCACTTCAGCGCCAGCCCCGGCGCCGGGGAGCTGGCCGACCTGGACGGCGATGGCACGCAGGAAGTGCTGCTGAACCAGACGGAATATTATGTCTTCTGCTACGCCTGTGGTGTGCGCCGGGTGGAGTATGCCGTCCTGCGCTGGGATGGCAGCCGCATGGTACCCGTCACCCTCCAGCCCTTGCCCGACGACGCCCCGGCCAGCCTGCGTGACCTCAACGACCGGGCCATCCAACTGGCCCAGGCGGGGCTGTGGAAGGATGCCCTGGCCGTGCTGGAGGAGGCCGAGGCCCTGTCTCTGACAGATCCCAGCGGCAACTTTGCCTGGAATGCCCGGCTGATTCGCCTCAACGGCCAGGCCAGACAGGCTGTCCTCCAGGACGAGCACCAGGCGTATCCCCTGCTGGAAGAGATTTTCTTCGGCGATTACGACGCGGCCCTGGCGATCATGCGGGCCTACACCGTCCAGGAACTCTTCGCCACCCCCTCCCCCCTGGTGGTGGGCACGGTGGCCGAAGGGTGGGAGGAAGCCCTGGCCGACTGGGTGATCAGCAGTGCCAACGCGGCCCTGAAGGCGAAGCCGGATCTTGCTGCAGCCTACTTCCTGCGGGGGTGGGCGAAGCTGTTGACCGCGCCGCCGGACGACGAGGAGGCCCTGGCCGACCTGGCCCAGGCAGCCCAACTGGCCCCGGACGAGCCCCTCTTCAGCCAGAGCCTGGCCTACCTCTCCGGCTCGGCCACATCCGCCCCGGCGGCAACCGTGCAGCCAACGCCCTCGCCGACCGCCGCCCTGCTGACGGCCCTGGCCGCGGTCAACGTTCGAGCCGGGCCGGGCACCGAGTACGCCATCGTGGGGACCCTGCCTGCCCAGGCCACCGCGCCGGTCACCGGGCGGGCCCAACCCGATGGCCAGCCCTGGTGGCAGATCGTCTACCCCCCGGACGGCACCGGCCGGGGCTGGGTCACCGGCGCGCCGGAGCTGACCCAGGTCCAGGATGGGGACCAGGTGCCGCTGGCCGAGGTGCCGCCCACACCGGCGCCCGAGGCCCGGGCCCAACCGCGCGCCGGCAGCGGCGGCCTGCTCTTCTATTCCGCCACCGATGGGGATGGCCGGCACCACATCTACGCGCTTCGGCCCACCACAGGCGCGGCCCCCACCTTGCTGGTGCCCGATGCCGTCCAGCCGGCCCTCCAGCCGGGCGGCCAGCGGCTGGCCTTCCGCAGCACCCGCAACGACTCCCTGGGGCTGGGTGGATTTGACCTGGATACCGAGCTGCGGGTGCGCTTCTCCGCCAACCTGGAAGACAGCCTGCCCCGCTGGAACCCGGCCGGGAACCGGCTGGTCTTTGCCAGCAACCGGGAGGGCGACCGCAAGTGGCGGCTCTACCTGACCTGGGCCGACGACAACTTCGACGTGACCGTCCTGGGTTTCGGCCAGGATCCAGACTGGCATCCCAGCCAGGATCAGATTGTCTTCAAGGGCTGCGACGACACTGGCGCCCACTGTGGCCTGTGGACCATGAACATCGACGGCAGCGGACGCCAGCCCCTGACCGACATCCCGTCGGATTCCCGCCCCCGCTGGACGCCCGACGGCTCCGCCGTGATCTTCATGAGCCAGGAGCGGGACGGCAACTGGGAGCTGTACCGCCTGGAGGTGGCCAGCGGCGCGGTCACCCGCCTGACCACCGATCCGGCCCTGGACGGCCTGCCCGCCGTCAGCCCGGACGGCCAGCAGGTGGCCTTCCTGAGCAACCGGGGCGATGGGTGGGGGATCTGGGTCATGCCGGCCCGGGGTGGTCCAGCCCGGCAACTGGTGACGCTGGATGGCAACCTGCCCGACTGGCTGCTCCACGGCCTGGATTGGCCCCGCTAGTAAATCCCGGCAGAAATTCGCCGATAGCTTCTACCAGAGGGAGCGCGCCCAGAGGGCACCCGGAATTTCTGCCGTGGTATGTACGCCAGACTGTACCAGCACCGACATCCGTTGGGGGCTGCACCCGGTGGGTCCAATGCCCACGCGGTTAACCCTGTACCAAAGGACAGGTCCACCCTGATCGTTTCCCGGAAGCAGGTGGACGTTGGGCTGTGCTACCATCCGGTGGCCGGGCATTCCCGAGCCGGCCATGCTCCGCCGTCCACTTGTATCTGGATTCCACAGGAGGTTTGTATGGCACAGAACGAAGCCCGTTTCGTCCGCGTGGCAACGCTGCAGGAGCTGCAGTCCCGGGGCTACATGACCGTGCAGCTCAACGGCAACACCGTGGCCCTCTTCTACCATCAAGATCGGGTGTACGCGGTGGACAACCGTTGTCCCCACATGGGTTTTCCGCTGGATCGGGGCACCGTGCGGGATGGCATCCTGACCTGCCACTGGCACCATGCCCGCTTCGACCTGGCCAGCGGCGGCACCTTCGACCAGTGGGCCGACGATGTGCGTAAGTTCCCGGTGGAAGTGCGGGATGGCGCCATCTGGGTGGACGTGGCCCCCCACATGGACGTGGTGGCCCATCAACAGGAGCGCCTGCGGGTCGGCCTGGAACGCAACATCTCCCTGGTGATCGGCAAGGCGGTCCTGACCCTGCTGGAAGAGGGCCGTTCCCCGGTAGAACCGTTTCGGACCGGGCTGGAATTCGGCGCCCGATACCGGGAGATGGGCTGGGGGCAGGGGTTGACCATGCTCGTCTGTTTCATGAACCTGCTGCCCGTGCTGGAGACCGAAGATCGCCCCCGGGCCCTGTTCCACGGGCTCGCGGCGGTGGCCCAGGACACCGCTGGCCACGCGCCCCGCTTCACCGTCCCCCCCCTGCCCGACGACAACGCCGATCTGGCCACCCTCAAACGCTGGTTCCGCCAGTTCATCGAAGTGCGGGATGCCGAGGGGGCAGAGCGGTGCATCGTCTCGGCCGTGCGCGCCGGCGCCGACCACCGCCAGATGGCGGACATGCTCTTCGCCGCGGTGACGGACCACCGCTACATCAGCACCGGGCACCCGGCCGATTTCACCAACAAGGCGCTGGAAGCCCTGGACCTGGCGGGCTGGGAACTGGCGGAGCCGGTCCTGACCAGCCTGGTACGCGGCTATGCCGACGCCAGCCGCATGGAGGAATCCAACGCCTGGCGCTACCCCATCGACCTGGTGCAGATCCTGGAACACAGCTTCGACCACCTGCCCGAGGCCCTGGAGGTGGGGCAGGTGCGCCGGCAAAATGGGCGCATGGCGCTGCCCACCCGGGACGAGCTGGTGGCCGTGCTCCTGGACGACGATCCCCAGGCCAGTGCCGACGCCCTGCTGGACGCCCTGCGCCGGGGCATGGCGCCCGATGCGCTGGCCGGCGTGGTGACCTATGCCGCCGCCCTGCGCATCGCCCGCTTCCACACCAGCAACGAGTTCGGCGACTGGGACACCGCGCTCCACACCTTCACCTTTGCCAACGCCATCCAACAGGGGTTGCGGCGTGCTCCTTCGCCGGAGCTGGCCCGGGGTATCTTCGACGCGGCCATGAGCGTCTACCTGGACCGCTTCCTGAACATCCCGCCGGCCCGCATCCCCGCCCTCAATGGGCAGAGGCCGACACAGCCACCAGCCCTGTCGGAGCTGACCGCCCTGTTGGATCGACAGCAGCAGGTAAACCAGGCGGCCCAGTGGGTGGCCGAGTATCTTGCCAGCGGTGGGTCGTTGCCCCCCCTGTTGGCCCAGATGGGTCGCCTGCTGCTGCGAGAAGATCGGGACTTCCACACCATCCAGACCATGGAAGCGGCTTTCCGCCAGGTCTCCCAGACGGACGACCCCACCCTCCAGGGCCACTTCCTCATCGCGGCCATTCGCTACCTGGCGGCCCATTCGCCCACGGTCCGTTCCCAGGGCCAGACCTATCAGATTGCCTACCGGCTGCACAAGGGGGAACGCATCTTCGAAGAAGCCTGACGCCCGGCCCTGGCCCCTACGCCTCCAGCGGCTCCGGCCCGCCCATCCCTCCAGGGCGGTGCCGGGGCCGCTGCCACGTCTTCACCCCAGATTCATCCCTCCCAAAGATCCGATAAGTTTGACCACCGGACAAACGACGTAAGAGCTCGAACATCCGATCCAGCCCCTTTGTCCGGGCACCGGTCGGTCGCCTGCCCGATGCGCCCCCAGGTCTGGGTGTGGTAGGGTACTGGCTGAAGTCCAAAGGTTCGAGAAAATTTTGAAAAGATAGTGACAGGTTACACCCCCTGAGAGCCGTTGTAATATCTATGTGAAGCTATGAAACGGGCAGTCTCTGCAGGGGATAGGGATTCGATGTCTGGGATGCTGTTTCGAACAAAGGTGAAGCGGTATCCCGGCTGGTGGAAGTGCAACACACCCCAATTCCTCCGAGGGGGCCTCTGTCCTCCTGGCGGCGATTCCATCGACCCGGCAACGGGTTGTTTTTATATCCGGGCTTTGGGAATCCGCCATGGAAATGTCTGGTTCGCAGACCATACACCTGGCAAGGCATGAAGAAGAGGAGTAGACCATTGGGGACAAGTAAACGGCTGGAAGCGCAGGCGGAAGCGTTGATGACACCCACCCTGGCCCGGCCAGGCGGGATGATTGGCATCCTCCTGCTCCTGGCGGGGCTTCTGTTTGGGACGCCGGCCACGACGGCCGTGGCTGCCCCAGCCACGCCCCCGCCCCAGCAGGAGCCGAACCGTCTGATCGTGAAATTCCGGCCTGGTGCGGACGGCCCCACCATCGGCCAGTCCCCGGGCGTGGTAGAACGGGTGGAGCCGCTGGCCGGGGTAGGGGCGCAGCTGGTGCAGACGGCGCCCGGCCGCCTGGAGGAAGTCTACGCCAGCCTGGCCAACGACCCGGATGTCCTCTATGTCTATCCCGATTACGTGATCCAGCCCGCCAGCCTGCCCAACGATCCTGACTTCAGCCAGGCCCAGTGGGGCCCCCAACAGATTCAGGCGCCGGCAGCCTGGGATTACAGCACCGGCGAAGGGGTGGTGATCGCGGTGGTGGACTCGGGCGTGGACCCCGGCCACCCGGACCTGCGCGATCGGCTGCTGCCCGGCTACAACATCTACGACGATAATACCGACACATCCGACCGCTGTGGCCATGGCACCCACGTGGCGGGCATTGCCGCGGCCACCGCCAACAACGGCATCGGCATCGCCGGCATCGCCCCCAACGCCCAGATCCTGCCGGTGAAAGTGCTCAACGACGTCTGCATGGGCAGTTACAGCCGCCTGATCCGGGGCATCATCTACGCGGTGGACCACGGCGCCCGGATTATCGTCATCACCTCGGGCGGCACAGGGGAGAGCCCGCCCCTCCAGGACGCGCTGGTCTACGCCCGCAATCAGGGGGCGCTGGTGGTGGCGGCTGCCGGCAACTACAACACCGACGAGCCCTTCTATCCGGGCAGCTACCCAGAGGCCCTCACCGTGGCCGGCACAGCCCAGGAGGACAGCCGATATGGCTATTCCAACTTCGGCCAGCAGATTGACCTCTCCGCGCCGGCTGTGAACATCTACAGCACCTTCTGGCGCAGCAACAGCGGCTCTACCTACAGCTATCTCACCGGGACTTCCATGGCCGCGCCCCACGTGGCCGGCGTGGCTGCGCTGGTGTGGGCCCTCAACCCGGCCTTGAGCGCCGAGGCCGTGGAGGCGATCCTGACCCAAAATGCTGACGACCTGGGGCCGACAGGCTGGGATGTCTACTACGGCCACGGGCGGGTCAACGCCCTGCGCGCCGTCCAGGCGACCAGCCCCCGGCCGCTCCACGTGGCGGACCTCCAGGGCACCGTGACAGCCGGAAGCGATCAATGGTCGGCCCAGGTTGCCGTCACCGTCCACGACGCCCTGGGCTACCCGGTCCGCGACGTGGCCGTCAACGCCGAATGGAGCGCCGGCACCATCGCCACCAGCCAGTGCCGCACCGACGGCCAGGGCCAGTGCACTGTGACCAGCGGCGCCCTCCCCGGCGACCTGTACCAGGTTACCCTCACGGTGACGGGGCTTCGTTCACCCGATGGGTTCCAGGAGAACAACCGGGAGGCCACCCTGAGGGACAATCCCGGGGAGGATCGGCTGACCCTGGCGTCGCCGTTCCCCAACCCGGCAACCCTGCTCCATGTGGGCGGCCTCCAAATTCGCTACCAGAAGCACTACACTCACTGGGCTGCGACCGCACGGGTAACAGTCTACGACGGCACGGAAACCCCCGTGGCCGACGTCACGGTGGAGGCCCAGTGGCAGGGGGATGACATCCAGACGAGCTCCTGCGTAACCGACAGCCAGGGGCAGTGCACCCTCCAGAGCGCGGCGTACCCCTGGGACGCCGCGCCCCTGGAGCTGACCGTGACCGACCTGCGCCGGGATGGCTATCAGTTCGATCCAGGTGCGGCCCACGACCTGACCGCCACCAGTGGGCTGATGCCCGCCGTCACCCGCCTCCAGGCATACGACGCCGTTCCCCAGGAAGACGGGGTGATCATCCACTGGCGGGTGGTCCAGCCGGCGGATGTGGTCGACTTTCACGCCTACCGGTCCCACAGCGCCCAGTTCGACACCGCCCAGCCCGTTCCGGTGGCGCTGTTGGCCACCGACGCCGCGAGTGAGAGCCTCTACAGCATGGTCGACCAGACCGTGGAGCCCGGGAACACATACTATTACTGGCTGGTAGAGATTGGCGAGCAGGGGGAAGGGGCGGCCATTGGGCCGGTGGCGGTGAACGTGCCGGGCTACGCCATCTTCCTGCCCGTTGTCCGCCGCTAGGGAAAGCGGGCGAGACCCCGGCATCCTCGTCCGTCTGGGAGGCCGGACCGGTGAGGTGGTGGGTAGTCTGGAGTACGCAGGTCACGCATTCCTGGGTGACAGGGATGCACCCAACAGGGACGGCGCTCCCCGGCACGCCTAATCGTGGGTTCGCTCCAGGATGAAGACCGCCGTGGTGGCCAGCAGGTTCTTGTACTTGCGCACATGGATGCGCCTGCCCCGGGCCAGGTAGGCCTGGGTGGTGATGCGGATGCCGATCTGCCGACAGAAGCGGGCGAAGTCGGTGATGGTGAAGGCCTGCCAGCGGGGCACTTCGTACCATTTTTGGGGCAGGTCCGGCGCCTGGGGCATGCAGCCGGTCAGAAGCAGGTGAAGGCGGCAACGCCAGTAGCCCCAGTTGGGGAAGCTGACGATGGCGTGGGAGCCCACCCGCAGCATCTCCTGCAGGATCATGGATGGATTGTCCAGGAAGGGCAGCGTCTGACTGAGGATGACGTAGTCGAAGCTGGCGTCCGGGTAGTCGGCCAGCCCCTCCTGGAGGTTGCCCTGGCGCACGCTGAGCCCCCGGCGCACACAGGCCAGTACCCCCTCTTCGCTCAACTCGATGCCCCGCCCCCGCACCTCCTTTTGGCGCACCAGGTAGGCGAGCAGCTCCCCGTCGCCACAGCCCAGGTCCAACACCCGGCTACGGGGGGGCACCAGGCTGGCAATGACTTCCAGATCCGGCCGCAGCCGGGTTTCTGCCTCGATGGGCTCTGACACAGTCAACTGGCTCACCGGGTCACTCCCACCGCTGGCTGGCCGGACGGAGCCGCCGGCGCGGCGGCGACAGCGCTGCCTTCATCGGGCGGTGCAACCTGCTCCTCCCGCACCAGCCGATCCAGGAAGCTGTGGATCAGGCGGGTCATGGTCTCCACTTCCAGCAGGAAGGCGTCGTGCCCCCAGGAACTCTGGAGATCCACGTAGGTCACATCGGCGCCCACCGCGGTCAGGGCAGAGACCAGTTGCTTGCTGTGATAGCTGGGGTAGAGCCAGTCGCTGGTAAAGCTGATGACCAGATACTTGAGGTGAGCCGAATTGGCAAAGCTGGCGGCCAGGGACCCGGTGGGCTTGCTCAGGTCGAAATAGTCCATGGCCTTGGTGATGTAGAGATAGCTGTTGGCGTCGAAGCGGCGGGTGAAGTTGTTGCCGTTGTACTTGAGATAGCTCTCCACCTCGAACTCGGTCTGAAACTCGTAGCCGTAGCGCTCCAACCCCTGGAGCCGCCGGCCGAATTTCTTCTGCATGGACTCTTCGCTCAGGTAGGTGATGTGGCCCACCATGCGCGCCACGGCCAGGCCCGCGTCCGGCTTCTTGCCGCTCTCATAGTAGTTGCCGTTGTTCCAGTTGGGGTCGGCGTAGATGGCCTGGCGCCCCACCTCGCTGAAGGCGATCTGCATGGGGCTGTGGTGGGCCGTGGTGGCCAGGGCGATGGCGGCCTTCAGGCGGGTGGGGTGGTGGGCGGCCCATTCCAGGACCTGCATGCCGCCCATGGAGCCCCCGGCCACGCAGAGGAGCTGGTCGATGCCCAGGTGGTCGATCAACCGGACCTGGGCCCGCACCATATCGCCGATGGTCACCACCGGGAAGTTCAGGCCGTAGGGCTTGCCCGTGGCCGGGTTGATGCTGGCCGGACCGGTGGAGCCGTAGCAACTGCCGATGACGTTGCTACAGATCACGAAAAAGCGGTTGGTGTCGAACGCCTTGCCCGGGCCGATGCAGTCATCCCACCAGCCGGGCTTGGGATCATCCGGCGAATGGTAGCCGGCCGCGTGGGCGCTACCGCTAAGCGCGTGGACGATGAGGATGGCATTGGAGCGGTCGGCGTTGAGGCGGCCATACGTCTCATAGGCGATGGTCACCGGGCTGAGGGTGGCGCCACTCTCCAACTGGAAGGGCTCATCCTCAGCGAAGGTAAAGGATTGGGGCGTAACAATGCCCACGGAGTTGGCCAGATCGATCTGATTCATAGGTTTGCCTGTCTATCCCTCAGGGGCGAACGTGACAAGGTGACAACGTGATATCGCAGAAGGGAGCCTGTATGCTCTAATCACCTGGTCACCTTGTCACGTTCCCCTTCCATCCCCTGGGGCCGGGTTACTTCGTCGCGGCCGCCAGGGCCTGATCCAGATCCCAAAGGATGTCCTCGATGTCCTCCAGGCCGATGCTCAGGCGCACGAAGTCGGGCGTCACCCCGGCTGCGGCCAGCTCGTCGGGGGAGAGCTGGCTGTGGGTGGTGCTGGCCGGGTGGATGGCCAGGCTCTTGGCGTCGCCCACGTTGGCCAGGTGACTGAAAAGCTTCAAGTTGTCGATGAACTTGCGGCCTGCCTCCACGCCGCCCTTGATGCCAAAGCCCATGACGGCGCCCGCGCCCTTGGGCAGGTACTTCTTGGCCCGCTCGTGGTCGGGGTGGCTGGGCAGGCCGGGGTACATGACCCATGCCACGCTGGGATGGGCTTCCAGGAACTGGGCGACCCGTTGGGCGTTGGCCACGTGGCGCTCCATGCGCAGGCTCAGGGTCTCGATGCCCAGCAGGGTGGTCCAACTGTTGAAGGGGGCCTGGCAGGCGCCCACGTCCCGCAGGATCTGGACCCGGGCCTTGATGATGAAGGGGGGCAGGCCCATCTGGGCCAGGTCGGCGTAGACCAGGCCGTGGTAGCTGGGGTCAGGGGTGGTGAAGTTGTCGAAACGGCCGCTGCTCCAGTCGAAGTTGCCGCCGTCCACAATGATGCCGCCGATGGTGGTGCCGTGGCCGCCCAGGAACTTGGTGGTGCTGTGGACCACGATGTTGGCGCCCCATTCAAAGGGCCGGCAGAGGTAGGGGGTGGCGAAGGTGTTGTCGATCATCACGGGGATGTTGTGGGCCCGGGCCAGCTCGGCCACTTCCTCGAAGGGGAAGACGCTGATGTCCGGGTTGCCCAGGGTTTCGCCGTAGATGATCTTGGTGTTGGGGCGGATGGCCGCCTCGAAGTTCTTGACATCACTGGGATCGACGAAGGTGACTTCGATGCCCAGCCGGGGGAACGTGTAGTTGAACTGGTTGAAGGTTCCCCCGTACAGCCGGCTGCTGCTGACGATGTGGTCGCCGGCACCGCAGAGGGTCATGATGGCCATGGCCTGGGCTGCGTGGCCGCTGCTGGCCGCCAACGCTCCCACACCCCCTTCCAGATCCGCGACGCGCTGCTCCAGCACGTCCGTGGTGGGGTTCATGATGCGGGTGTAGATGTTGCCGAATTCCTTCAGCGCAAAGAGGTTGGCTGCGTGCTCGGTGTCCTTGAACTGATAGCTGGTGGTCTGGTAGATGGGTACCGCCCGGCTACCGGTGGTCGGGTCGGGCTGCTGGCCGGCGTGGAGCTGGCGGGTGGCGAAGCCAAACTTGCGCTCTGTGGTCATGGCGTTCCTTTTCCTCTCTGTTGGGTCGGTTCTGTTAGATCGGTTGGGTGCAATACGGAAACAATACAAGTAACAAACAAGTACAAAATAGAAAACGCCTCTCATGGGTTCGATGAGAGGCGTTGGCCAGATTCTTTCCTATCACGGAAGTTGGATGGCCCTTGGCCGGGCAAGGAACCATCTTGAATCTAGTCTCTCATCTTCCAGAACTCGTCTGCCGGACTTGGCACCCTGGCGCTGGATGTGGCGACGCTGCCACCAACATGCCGGGTTGCCGAGGTTTCATCGGGCCGGTCCCTCCACCTCTCTGGATAAGAGCTGCTGTCTTCAGTTGTCGACAACGGGCTGATAATATACCAGATGGGGATCCTTGTCAAACCGGGGCAGAATGGGGCCCCCAGGATGGACAGTCTGGGAGGACCCTCAGCGCAGGCGGATCTGCTGGCCCGGCTGGAGGATGCTGGACTCGTTCAGGCCGTTCAGGGCCAGAAGCGCCTGCCAGTCCAGGCCATGGCGCAGGGCGATGCTGATGATGGTGTCGCCGGGCTGGATGGTGTAGAGGTACGGCTGCCCCGGAGCGGTGGAGGCTGGAGCACTCTTGGCCGATGCCGTTGCATTGGCGGATGCTGTTGCATTGGCGGATTCAGGGGCGGACGCCGCGGCCACATCTCCCTGGAGCCGGGCCCGCCGGGACGGGATCCGCAGTTCCTGGCCGATCTGGAGGAGGCTTTCTTCGCCCAGGCCGTTGGCCGCGGCCAGCTCCTGCCAGGTGAGGCCCGAGCGGGCCGCAATGCTAAAGAGGGTATCCCCCGCCCGCACGGTGTATGGCCGGGCGTTCTCCAGGTCCAGGCCAGCCAGCAGCTCTGCCGGCGGCGGGGTCGGCGCGGCGGCCGGCGCCCCCGCCTGCCCCTGGCCGGGGAGCTGGAGCACCTGGCCGATCTGCAGCAGGCTGTGCTCGCTGAGGCCGTTGGCCGCGGCCAGCTGTTGCCAGCTCAGGCCAAAGCGGGCTGCAATGCCCACCAGGGTATCCCCCGCCTGAACCCGATAGCTGGAGGCGCTCCCGGCCGTGGGCAGGGTCGCGGCCGGGGCCGCCACAGCCACAGGTGCGCCGCCACCACTACCATCCGCCGAGAAGACAGTCACGAAGATCATCTGGTTGCCGTCGCTGGCCACCCCCACCCCCATCTCCCGCCACCGGGCCGTCAGGATGTTCACCCGGTGGATGTAGTCGTTCATCCACCAGGACATGGCGGCCTGGGGACTACGGCTGGCCACCCAGTTCTCGCTCACCCAGGGATCATCCGAGTAACCGGTGCGCGCCACCCGGTCGTAAGCGTAGGTGCCGTCGGTGCCCCGGTGGCTGTAATTGCGGTTGCGCAGGATGTCGTCCGCGTGGGCCTGGGCGGCCTGGTTGAGCAGGGGATGAACGGTGAGCGTCGTCAAGCCGGCCTCGGCTCGCGCCTGGTTGATGGCCCGGGCAATCTCCTGGGCCGGCGCCGAAAGCTGGGCCAGGGCATCTCCCTCGGCAGCCACAGGCCGCACAAAACCCAGCATGGCAGCCAGGGCCACGAGCAGGATGAAGGTAGGGAGTGCGGGGCGGAAGCGAGGCAATCTGCGGCGTCTGTTCCGACTGTTCATGGTGGGCCATGGTAGCAGAAACGGCCCAAATTGCCAAGTTCGGTTTTCTTTCGGTCCCAAGTCGGACCATTCCCGGTCGGCCAGGTCCGATCAGCCCAGCCGCCAGAGGCCGCCACCCAGGGTCACGGCCAGCAGGCCGGTGTCCACGGGCAGCAATTCCACCACCGGACAGGCCGGCAGGCCCTGCCCCAGGGGTGCCCAGGTGGTGCCGTCGTCGGTCGAGATGAACACGCCCTGGCTGGTGGCGGCCAGCACCGTCCGAGCCGCCTGGTACGCTGGCGACGGAAGCAACCTGGTGATCTGCAACCCCTCCTGGAGAAAGGCCTGGGAGACGGCCATCTCTCCGCTTTCGGCATCCCTGTAAAGCCGGATGACCCGGTGGCGGGTGGCGAAGAAGCGGCTCTGGTGCGCCGGATCCTGAGGCCAGGCAACGGCCACCGCCGGCACTTCCGTCTCCAGGCCCAGGAGCTCCTGCCACGCCTGGCCGCCTTCCGTTCCCTGCCAGATCTGCACGTCATAGTTGCCCTGCCGGTTGCGGGCCGCGGTGACGGCCAGGCAGCCGCGGGAATGGCCGAAGTCCGGCGCCAGGACCAGGTTGAGGAGACCCTGGCCCGTCCACGGCACTGCCAGCGCCTGCCAGGTCTGGCCACCGTCGGTGGAACGGTGAAGCCTACCGCCCTGATCCCCCACCAACAGCTCCAGGTTGGGCGCGATCAGGGGCAGATGAATCTGGGCGGGATCGACGGGCACGGGCAGGCGCTGCCATGGGACGGCGCCGGGCTGACCCGCCGCCTGGCCCAGGTAGAGCCCCTCCGCAGTGGCTACCAGCAGGATGGCCTCATCTCCCTCGACGGCCACCGCCATGCCCTGGACCGCCGCTCCCTCTTCGCCCGCCGGCAGAGAACGCCAGGTGCGGCCGCCGTCCACCGAGAAGGCCAGTTCGCCGTCCAGATCGTGGGCCCACAGGCTGCCGCCGGGGCCGAGCCGGACCAACGGCGGGGCGTGGGCCTCCAGGCCGGTCCCGGCCGCGTCCCAGCGTTTGCCCCCATCCCGGGAGCGGAAAATCCCCTCCTGGTAGGCGCCGGCCAGCAGGACCGGCTCCCCTTGGGCCGCGGCCAGGCTGAGGGCGATGAACGCTCCTCCGTCGGCAGGCTCCCAGTGCTGGCCGCCATCTTCGGAGAAGCTACCTTCAGAGAAGAAAACGCCCCCATCGGTGCCGGCCACCAGGCGGAGCGTCGCCCCCTCGGAGCCACCCTCCACCGCGGCCAGGCAGTTGACGCTGTGATGGGCCAGGGCTTGGCCGGCCGCCTCCCAGTGGGCGCCGCCATCCCGGGAGACGTACAGGCCGTGGCCTTCGGTGCCCACCCAGAGCACCGGCGCAGCGTCTTGGGCCGGCTGGGTGACCAGCAGGCACTGGATGGCGGTATCGGGGAGGCCGAAGCCGGCATCCCGCCAGGCGCGACCGGCGTTGCGGGAGCGATAGAAGCCGCCCTGGGCGGTACCGGCCCACACCACCTGGCTCTCCGGGAAGTCGGGAGCGCAGGCCAGGCAGAGCACGTCCAGATCCAGCAGGCCAAAGGTGCAGCTCTCCCAGCTGGCGCCGCCGTCCAGGGTGCGGAAGACACCGGCCGGCGTGGCGGCGAAGAGCGTGCCATCCTCTGGGAAGTGGGGGGAACAGGCCAGCGCGGTGACCACCCCCAGCCCGGCCCAGGCCGACACCTCCCGCCAGGTAGCGCCGCCATCTTCGGAGCGGTAGAGGCGTCCCTGCTCCGAGGCGACGAAGGCCATCCGCCCGCCGCCCAAAGGGGCAAAGGCCACAGCCGTCATATGCGCATCCAGGATGCCATCCATGGCTCGGTGCCAGCTGTCCCCGCCATCCTCGGTGCGGAAGAGGCCGGCCGGCGTGGCAGCCAGGGCCAGGCCGTCGGTGGGAAAGGCAGGGGAGAGGGCCAGGGCGGTGACGGTGCCGCCGGCCCAGCCGCCCTGCCGCTGCCAGGCCTGTTCCTTCAACAGGGAGAAATTGGGTGTCATGATGTCGTGATGTCCCCTCATGGCCGGAAATCCACCTCTTCATCCCGATTTTCTCGGGGGCGATGGACCAGCACCTCGGTGGTCACGTGCATGATCGCACCGCTCACCGCCGTCTGCAGGGCCATCTGCACCACCTGGAGCGGGTCGAGGATGGCCGCTGCAACCATGTCGGTGAACTGCCCCCGGATCACGTCGAAGCCGCACCCACCCCGGGCCTCCAGCAGCCGGGCCAGGATGGGCTCCGGCTCATAGCCGGAATTGCGCAGCAGCGCGCGGGCCGGCGCGGTCAGCGCGTCGGCCAGGATCTGGACGCCGGCCTGTTCCTCATCCGGCAGTTGCACCCGCTCCAGCGCGGGGCGGCAGGCCAGCAGGGCCGCACCGCCTCCGGGGACCACCCCGCCTTGCAGGCCCAGGCGCACCACGCGCACGGCCTCTTCCGCCCGATCTTTCAGGTATTCCTGTTCGGTCTCGGTGGCGCCGCCCACCTCCAACAGGGCTACGCCCCCCAGGAGCTTACCCGCCCGTTCCACCAGCCGATCCCGTTCCCGACCGTAGGGCGCCTTGGGGATCTGGCTGCGCAGCTGCTGGCTCCGCTGGCGAATGGCCGCCGGCCGGCCCTGCCCCCCGATGAGGGTAAAGCCGGAGCGGATGGCCTGCACCTCCCGGGCTTGGCCCAGGTCCGCCAGGGTGGCCTCCTCGATGGCATCCCCCGTCTCCGCCAGAAAGACCCGGCCACCGGTTAACACGGCCAGATCCTGGAGAATTTCGGTCTTTTCCGAGCCCAGCCCCGGCGTCTTGATGGCCAGGGTGGGGAGGGCGCCCCGGGTCTTGTTGGTCACCAGGAGGTTGAGGGCATCGCCGGCGACGCCATTGGCGATGACCACCAGACCCCGTTCCCCGGCCTGGCGCACCTGCTCCAGAATGGGCAGCAGCTCCGAAGCCTTTTGCAGATGGCGATTGGTGAGGAGGATGTAGGGATGCTTCAGCACCGCCTTGCCCGCCTCGGTGGTGAAGTACGAGGAGATCCAGCCCTGGTTCCAGAAGGTGCCGTTGATGTAGCGCCGGTCGTGGTCCCGCCGGTAGTGGCTGCGCACCTGGACCGCGCCATAGGGGCCGACCACGTCGAAGATCTCTTCGATGAAGCCGCCCAGGGTCTCATCGCCGGTGATGCCGGTGGCCAGGGCTGCGATCTGCTCTGGCCGCTCCAGGGGGGTGGCCATGCGCGCCAGCTCCTCCAGCACCACCCGCAGGCCCCGCTCCAGGCCCCGGCGCAGGCGCATGACGTTGTAGCCGGCGGCGACGTGGCGGTCGGTCTCGTTGATGATGTGGCGGGCCAGGATGACCGCGGTGGTGGTGCCGTCGCCCACCGCCTCTTCCATACGCCAGGCCAGATGGCGGGCCAGGAAGGCACCCATGGTTTCAAAGCGGTCGGCAAATCCCAGAAAACGGCGGGCGATGGTGGCGCCGTCGTTCAGGAGCTCCGGCGGGCGGCGGGGATTGTCCCGGGCCACGGCGATGAGGCGTCCCCGGGGGCCCAGGGCAACCTCCATGGCGTCGGCCAGCCGGTTGAAACCGGCGCGCAGGGCAGGGCGGGCGTCAGGCTGAAAGACCAGGCGCATGTCGATCCTTTCGCGGCTGGGGGAGGGAACAGGCGGTGAACTGCAGGCTGCCGGGCCGGCAGGTACTCCTCATTATACCGGGTACGCGGAAATCGACCAACCGGCGTCCTGGGCCGGCATCTGAGGATGCCGAAGATGGGCACGGACGGGCAGGTCCGGTCTTCCTGGCCGGACATCCGCACCAAGCGTGATGGGCACCCATGTCAGACACCCCTGCAAAAGGGGATTTTGAACGCAAAGGCACAAAGGCGCAAAGAAACGCAGGAGAGAACCACCCGAATCAGCGTTCATCGGCGTGGGTCAGCGTCCTCATTTGACCTTTGACCTTTTTGCAGTAGAGCTTTGCAGTAGAGCCATGTCACGCAGGGGTGCGTGACCTACGGAGCGTGCGGATTTTTACAAGGAAGTCATCACAACCGCGAAAGAAAACGCCGCCAAATCAATCATCAGCGAGCAAAAACGGCCAATCCATCCGGCGCGCAATTTACACAAGCGGGCCATTCCTACTATAATGGCGGCAAGGACCGGCCTCTACGATCCACGTCATACTGGCGAACCCTATCTCGGTGAGCCATCTGGAAACAAATTATCTACCATCAACCACAACGACCCCTGGAAAGGAATCGTCATCATGTCATACGAAGCCAAACTCAAGGAGATGGGCTACACCCTGGAACCCATTGAGCTCGACGCGGGCCGGCTGATGCACGCGGTGCGCACGGGCAATCTGGTCTACACCTCCGGGCAAGTCTCCCGTTGGGGCGGCAAGGAAGTGATCGGCAAGGTCGGCCAGGATCTGACGGTGGAGGAGGCGTACGAAGGCGCCAAATACTCGGCCCTCTGCTGCCTGCAGGCGGTCAAGACCCTGGTGGGCAGCCTGGACAACGTGGTGCGGGTGGTCAAGGTCCTGGGCATGGTCAACGTGGCGCCGGGCTTCAACAACACGCCCGCGGTGATCCACGGCGCCAGCGATCTCTTCATCCAGGTCTTCGGCGAGGCCGGTCGCCACGCCCGCAGCGCGGTGGGCATGCAGATCCCGTCCGACTACGCGGTGGAGGTGGAAGCCATCTTCGAGGTCAAGTAACCCTCCCCCACCGTCAGGCGGCGTATCCCTTTCCCCCTGCTGTCCTGTCCGTCTCCAGCCAGTCCCCCGGCCCTTTCAGCCTTTTTCTGTCAGGAGGCCAGCCGTGAGCGAAGAACTTTACGTCAGCCGCATGTTCACGCCTGTGAACAGCTTCACCGAAGGTGTGGAAGGTCCTGCCTGTGACCGGGAAGGCAACCTCTACGCGGTCAACTACGCGCGCCAGCACACCATCGGCAAGGTGACCCCAGAGGGGGAATGCAGCATCTTTCTGGAGTTGCCCGACGGCAGCATCGGCAACGGGATCCGCTTCAATCGGGCCGGCGACATGTTCATCGCCGACTACACCAATCACAACGTCCTGCGGGTGGACATGCAGGCCTGCGCCCGGGCCCGATCCCTGGCCGAGCGCAACGCGGCCATCCACGTCCACGCCCACGAGCCCACCATGAACCAGCCCAACGACCTGGCCATCATGGCCAACGACATCCTCTTTGCCAGTGACCCCAACTGGGCGGAGTCGTGGGGCCAGATCTGGCGGGTGGATGTGGACGGCCGGGTGACCCTGCTGGAGACGGGCATGGGCACCACCAACGGCATCGAAGTGAGCCCGGATGAACGCACCCTCTACGTCAACGAAACGGTGCAGCGCAACATCTGGGCCTACGACCTCAGCCCCACGGGCGAGATCAGCAACAAACGTTTGCTCATCCAGTTTCCAGACTACGCCATGGACGGCATGCGCTGCGATGTGGCCGGCAACCTCTACGTGACCCGCTGGGGCAAGGGGACCGTGGCCAAGGTCTCGCCCCAGGGCGAAGTCCTGCTGGAGATTCAACTGGCGGGGGCCAAGTGCACCAACATCGCCTTCGGCGGCCCGGACGGCCGCACCTGCTATGTCACCGTGGCCGACCGGGGCAACGTGGAGACCTTCCGGGTGGAGCACCCAGGCCGAAGCTGGCAGCTCTGGCAGACGAGCCAGGGGCGGTGAGAGGTCCTTGCAGTGAAGTCAACGATTGGTACCATGGGCGCGGCGGGTGGGCTTCTGGCCCGCCGAAGGTGGCCAGCGCGACGGGGGATCAAAGAACTGAGCTTAGAACTGAACGAGAAGAGAGAACTGAGCGAGAACAGCCGTGACATCCCTATCGGGTAAAGTTGCAATTATCACCGGGGGCGCCCAGGGCATCGGTCGGGCTACGGCCATGCGCCTGGCGGCAGAGGGCGTGAAAGTGGTGGTGGCCGACATCGCCGACGAGCCCGGCCAGGAGACGGCAGCCGCAATCCAGGCTGCCGGGGGCGAAGCGCTCTTTTCCCACACCGACGTCGGCCAGCACAGCCAGATCCGCCAGGTGGTGGAAGAAACAGCCGCCCGCTGGGGGCGCCTGGACATCGTGGTCAACAACGCCTACTGGTCCATCCATGCCAGCGTGGAAGAGCTAGAGGAGGAAGCGTGGGACCGGGGCATGAACGTCATGCTCAAGTCCGCCTACCTCTTCGGCAAATATGCCTTTCCCATCATGGCAGCCCAGGGCGGCGGTTCCATGGTCAACATCGCCTCCGTCCACGGCTTGGCGGCCCACCCCCGCTACGCGGTGTACGCCGCGGCCAAGGCCGGCCTGATCAACCTGACCCGGCAGATGGCCATCGACGCCGGCCCCCGGGGGATCCGGGTCAACGCCATCTGCCCCGGCGCCATCGCCGTGCGGCCGGAGATGGTACCCGCATCGGCCGAAAGCCTGGACCAGATCCGCCGGCTCTATCCCCTGGGACGGGTGGGCCAGCCGGAAGAGATCGCCAGCGTGGTGCGCTTCCTGGTCTCCGACGAAGCCAGCTTCATCACCGGGCATGCCCTGGTGGCGGACGGCGGCCTGACGGCCCAGCTCCAGGATGCCGTCTTTGTAGAACGTTCGTAGCGACACGTTCGTCATCGACAGTCCAGACCAAGCGTCCATGGTTTCGTAGGTCCGGTTTCCATACCGGACCAGCAGTCACCCGGTATCATCGACAGTCCAGACCAAGTCAGAAAGTCAGAAGGGAGAAGTACAGTGAAATCCACAAAACCACTCTCACGCCGGACCTTCCTCAAGGGCAGCGCCCTGTTGAGCGCCGGCATGGCCCTGGCGGCCTGTGGGCCGAGCGCCGCGCCCCAGGCCCCAGCAGCGGAAGGCGGTGCCCAGGCGCCCGCCCCCGCCCCTGCGACCACACCCGACCTGCCCTTCGAGGTCGCGCCCGAGGCCATCAACCCCCTGGGACTGGAGCCGGGCAAGCCGGTGGAGGGCGTCTTCTTTGAGGGCGGCTACGGCCGGGCCTACATCGATCACGCCGCCGACATCTTCCGGGCGCTCCACCCGGAAAACGAGATGTCCGTGGCGGGCATCCAGCGGGTGGGCGAACAGCTCCGCCCCCGCTTCATCGCCGGCAACCCGCCGGACGTCATCGACAACAGCGGCGCCGGCAACCTGGACACCGCAGCCCTGGTGGCCGAGGGACAACTGGCGGATCTGGCGCCCCTCATGAACGCACCGGCCCTGGATACGCCAGGCAAGACCTTTGCCGAGACCCTCTTCCCCGGCTCCCAGGCGGACGGCGTCTACGACGGCAAGCAGCTGGTCCTCAACATCGCCTACACCGTCTACGGCATCTGGAACAGCAGCACCCTGCTGGAGGAGAAGGGCTGGGAGTACCCCACCACCTGGTCGGGCATGCTGGACCTCTGCGAGACCATCAAGAGTGCGGGCATGAACCCCTGGACCTACCAGGGCAAGTACCCCAGCTACATGGTCTTCGGCGTGCTGGTGCCCCTCATCTACAAGATCGGCGGCCTCCAGGCCATCATCGACATCGACAACCTGGAGGACGGCGCCTGGGAGAAGGACGAGGTGGTACAGGCGGTGACCCTCATGGCCGAGCTGGCCCGCAACGACTACATCATGCCCGGCACCGAGGGCCTGACCCACACCGAAGCCCAGGCCGAGTGGCTCAAGGGCAACGCGGTCTTCCTGCCCTGCGGCACCTGGTTGGAAAACGAAATGCGGGATCTGACGCCCGAGGGCTTCAACATGGTGGTGCACCCCGTGCCCACAGTGGAAGGGGGCAAGGGCTCCTTCGAGGCCATCTACGCCAGCTCCGGCGAGAGCTACTTCGTGCCGTCCCAGGCCAAGAACGTGGTCGGCGGCATGGAGTTCCTGCGCTGCCTGCTCTCCAAGGAGAGCGCCAAGTTCTTCGCCCAGAACGTCAGCTCCATCATGCCGGTCATCGGCGGCACCGAGGGCATCGAGGTCAGCTCCGGCATGCGCTCGGCCCTGGATGCCGTGGAGGCGGCCGGGGACGAGATCTTCAACTACCGCTTCGGCACCTGGTACCGGGACCTGAGCAACGAAGTGCGGGATCGCACCGGCGACCTGCTGACCAACCGCATCACCCCTGAGGAGTTCATCGAGTCGGTCCAGAAGAAGGCCGACGAAGTGAAGGCGGACCCGGACATCAAGAAGTATACCCGGACGTCCTGAGGCCAGTCGCCGGGTAACCGACAGTAACCTTCGGTGACGGATTGGGTAGCGGCCTGCGCCTCCCGCGTTGAGTCGGCAGGCGCAGGCCGCCTCTTGTCCGGGCCTGGCCATGGCCGGGTCCAAGGCAAACCGTACCAGGAGTGGACGGCATGTATCGCAACAAATATCGCTTGATCATTCCCTTTCTCTTTCCCTCAGTGCTGCTCTACGTGGTCTTCGTCATGTACCCGTACCTGCGGGCCATGTACATCAGCTTCACCCGCTGGCGTGGGTTGACCCCCAACCCCGAGTTTGTGGGCCTGGAGAACTTCGCGCGCATGCTCCAGGATGAGCTGTTTTGGAACGCCCTGCAGCACAACGTCATCTACCTGTTGACCCTGCCCATTGTGACCATCAGCCTGGGGCTGTTTCTGGCCTTCCTGCTCACCCAGGGGGTGCGCTTCGCCAAGTTTTACCGGGTTACCTTTTTCTTCCCCCAGGTGATGTCGGTAGTGGCCATCGGCGTGCTCTGGAGCTTCGTCTACCACCCCACCATGGGCATCCTCAACTCGCTGCTGATGCTGGTGGGCGTGCAGGAGCCGCCGGTGTGGCTGGGCAACCCGGACACGGCCCTGGGGGCAGTAGGTGCGGTGGTGGTCTGGCAGTCGGTGGGCTTCTACATGGTGCTCTTCATCGCCGGCATGGAGTCGATCCCCAACACCTTCTACGAGGCCGCGGTCATCGACGGCGCCACCCGCTGGCACCTCTTCTGGCACATCACCCTGCCCCTGCTCTGGGACACGGTGCGCACCGCGCTGGTCTTCCTGGCCATCGGCGCGGTGGACATGTTCGCCATCGTGCAGACCATGACCGAGGGCGGCCCCAGCCGGGCCACGGATGTGCTGGCCACCTACCTGTATGAGACGGCCTTCCTGGGCAGCAAGTTCGGCTATGCCACCGCCATCGCGGTCTCCATGTTTTTGATGGTCCTGACCCTCTCGGTGGTGTTGATGCGCGTGACCGCGCGGGAATCTTTGGAGTACTGACATGACCACAGAGACACTACCTCAACCGGCACCGGCAGCCGCCCCGCGCCACCAGGCGAGCACCAGCCTGGGCGGCTGGCTGACCCGGGCGCTGATCAACCTCTTCCTGGGCCTGTGGGCGCTGGTCGTGATCTTTCCCATGGTGTGGCTGGTCTACACATCGTTCAAAACCGACCAGGAGATCTTCTTCAACCCCTGGTCCCTGCCCACCAGCCTCCAGTGGGATAACTTTGTGCGGGCATGGGTGAGCGCCCACATCGGGGACTATTTCCTGAACAGCCTCATCGTGGTGCTGCCGTCCCTGGTGTTGATCCTGTTGTTGGGCTCCATGGCCGCCTATGTGCTGGCCCGCTTCCCATTCCCGGGAAACCGGGTCATCTTCTACCTCTTTTTGAGCGGCATGCTCTTTCCGGTCTTCCTGGCTTTGGTGCCCCTCTTTTTCCTGGTGAAAAATCTGGGCATGCTGAACTCGTACGTAGGGCTGATCCTGGTCTACGTGGCCTATTCGCTGCCCTTCAGCGTCTTTTTCCTGACCGGCTTCTTCAAGACGTTGCCTTCGGAACTGCACGAGGCCGGGATCATCGACGGCGCCAACCAGTACCAGGTCTTCTTCTTGATCATGCTCCCCCTGGCCCAGCCAGGTCTGGTGAGCATCGGCATCTTCAACTTCCTGGGCATGTGGAACCAGTACATCCTGCCCCTGGTGCTCATGTCCGACCCGGCCCGCTATCTGCTGACCCAGGGCCTGGCCTACATGCTCCACCAGCAGTATTACATGAACGACTGGAGCGGCCTCTTCGCGGCGGTGACCATGGTGATGGTGCCGACGCTCATCACCTACGTGATATTCCAGGGACAGATTCAGAAGGGGATCACGGTGGGCGCGCTGAAGGGGTAGGACGAAGCTGTCACTCCTGAGCCATTTACCGTAGGTCCCTGCACCTCGGTCACGCAAGGATGCGTGACCTGCGTCTGTGCGGAAACGAAAAGGGTCCTGGCATCGGCCAGGACCCTTTTCACAAATGGGGGCACAAGTACGCCCCACCACTCGCAATCGTTTGACGGCCTGCAACCGCCTACTGGGCCGGCTTCAGGTTGATGAAGGTCTTCTCCAGCTCCCACTGCCAGGAGTGGGGGAAGCCGTAGACGTTGTCCTGGGTGGGCCAGTTGGTCCAGTACTGGGTGCTCATGGGGTAGCGGATGATGAGCTGGCCCAGGTAGATGTCGGGCATCTCGCTCACCCAGATATCCATGGCCTGGAGGAAGAGATCCATCAGCCTGGGGTCATCCACGCTGAGGGGGGCAATCTGTTCCACCAGCGCGTCGTACTCCGCGTTCTGCCAGCGGGAGGTGGCCCACCAGATGGGTGCCGGCTCGCCAGTGGGGCGGAAGTACTGGGCGGTGTAGATGGAGAGCATGAAGTAGGGGTCCATGCCCAGCACGCCGCTGGGGCCCTTGCAGCCCAGGAATTCCTTCTGTTCGCCCGTCTGCGCAGCCGTGCCCAGGCCAGGCGAAGTGTCGAAGGTGGCGTCGAAGCCAGCGTCCCGCAGCTGCTGGGTTAGCGGCGGCCCATAGGCCTTCAGCCACTCGGGCGTGTAGATGTTCATCTTGAAGGTGTTGCCGTCGGCGTCCACCCACAGGCCCTCGCTGTTCTTGGTGTAGCCCTTGCTGGTCATGATCTCGTCGGTCTTGTCCAGGTGGGCCACGGTGTCATAGCCATACTTGGCGAAAATCTCCTGCAGGGCCTCCTCGAAGGGCTGGAACCACCCGTAGGGAGTGAACTGATGCAACGCCGGGACGCCAGCGCCCGATTCGGCCAGGGCCACCAGCTTCTCCCGGTCGATGGCATAGGTGATGGCCCAGCGGATGTCCTTGTCGTTGTACGGCTCCTCGCTGGCGTTCAGGTTCAGGTCGATGGGGCA
Organism: Litorilinea aerophila; assembly: GCF_006569185.2. Lineage (NCBI taxonomy): Bacteria > Bacillati > Chloroflexota > Caldilineae > Caldilineales > Caldilineaceae > Litorilinea > Litorilinea aerophila. The sequence goes on from NZ_VIGC02000002.1 coordinate 56,850, forward strand.
CCAGTCCAGATAGCCATAGGGCGGTTCCTGGCCGGTGAAGGTGATGACCTTGGGATTCTGGGCCAGCACGCTCTTCAGGGTGGAGACCTGCATGATGGGGCCCATGTCCAGCTGGTTGGTGATCAGGAGCTGGGCGGCCTGGCTCTCATCCTGCTGGGGCAGGTAGATGATGCGTTCCACCTGGGGCTTGGGCTTGAAGCCTGTCTCCGCGGCCCACCAGTCATCCCGCAGGTCGTAGACCTTCTGTTGGGGCGAAGCGAAGACCATGCGGTAGGGGCCGGTCCCCACCGGCCACCCCTTCTCCAGGTCAAAGTTGGTGAACTCCAGCGGGTTCTGGTCCTTCCAGATGTGCTCCGGCAGGACATGGATGCCGTGGTTGGTGGTCAGGGTGGTGGCCCAGAAGGAGGGGTTGGGTTTCTTCAAAACCAGCCGCACGGTCAGGTCATCCACCTTGACGGCCTCGTCCAGGTAGGCGGGCAGGTCAGCCAGGTGGACCATGCTGTCCGCGTTGTCCCGCAACATGTTGAAGGTGTAGACCACGTCGTCGGCGTTGAAGGCTTCACCGTCGCTCCACTTCACCCCATCCCGCAGGTGGAGGGTGATCTCGGTGAAGTCGTCGTTGTATTCCCAGCTTTCGGCCAGCCAGTTCTCATGCTCACCCGTGAGCACGGTGAACATGATCAGGGGCTCGAAGACGGCCGGCAAGGTTCCCATGTGGAAGCCCTGATCAGAGCCAGGAATGTAGGGATTCTGGTTGTCGAACAGGGTGTACTGGTTGGGGCCGCCGTTCATGATGATGAGGGTTCGCTCGCGAGGGACTTCCCGGAGTTCGCCTGCCGACGCTGAGGGGGCAGCGGCCTGCTCACCGGTGGCTCCCTGACCCGCCGGCGCTTCAGCTGCCGGGGCCTGGCCAGCCGGCACAGCCTGGCCGCATGCACTCAAAAGCAGGGTCAGCACCAGGCCCAGCGCGGTCAGGCGCCACAGCCACATCCGTCTTTGTGTTCCCATAGTTGTGACCTCCAATGGTTTGGGAAAGAAAAAAATGCGCTACACCTCGGCTGATGAGAAACCCGAGGAGCCTTCCGGAGTCGCTGGTATCCGTCTATTTGGGTGCATCACCCCCTTTCTGGGGCATCCCAGGGATGCCGGGATGGTATGTCAGGATTCGAAGCCACCGGGCACGTCGTGGCTGGGGAGGAGCCACCAGGGTTATGCCCGGGCGAAGACCTGTTCAATGGCGTCGCTGGCCACCGTCGGCGCGCCCTGGTGCAAAAAACAGGCCGCGACCCGCTGTGGGCTGAGTTGAAAATAAGGCGGGGACTCTCGCCGGCAGATGTCCATCACGTGGGGACAACGGTCGGCGAATTTACAGCCCGTCCCTGGACCATCCACCATCTTTCCGTTGGTCGGCTTCAGGCGACTCTGCCCCCACGTGTGGTCCAGATCCGGCCAGGGGATGGAGTCCACCAGCAGCTGGGTGTATGGGTGCTGGGGATCTTGGATGACCTGCTCCACATCCCCTGCTTCGGCAATGGATCCCCGGTAGAGGATCAGGATGTCGTGGCTGATGTGGTAGGCGGTGGTCAGGTCGTGGGTAATGTAGAGGATGGAGATGCCGAATTCCTGGTTGAGCCGGCGCAGGCTTTCCAGAATGGTGGCACGCAGGGAGGCATCCACCATGGAGACCGGCTCGTCGGCAATGATCAGGCGCGGTTTGGTGAGCAGCGCCCGGGCCACCATGATGCGCTGGCGCTGGCCACCGCTGAGCTGGTGGGGGTAGCGCCCCAGGGTCTCTTCCGGCTGCAAGCCCACGTTGCTCAACGCCTCTTCCATGAGAGCCCGGGCTTCGGCCCGGCTTCGGGCCAGCTTGAACTTTTGGATGGGAACTTCCAGGACGTGATCCACGGGATAGAAGGGATTGTAGACGGAGAAGGGATCCTGGAAGATGGCCTGCACCTCCCGGCGGAACTCCATCTGGTCGGCCCTGGAAAGTTTGTGCAGGTCCTGCCCCTTGTACAACACCTGGCCCGAGGTGGGCGCCAGGAACCCCATGAGCATCATGCCCAGGGTCGTCTTGCCGCTGCCGCTCTCACCGGCGATGGCCAGCACCGACGGGGTATCCGTGTTGATCGAGAAGGAGATGTCGTCCAGGGCCACCGTCCGCTTTTTGCGGATCAGGCCGCTGCTGAACACCTTGCTGACGTGACGAAGCTCCAGAAAGGCTGTCATGGGTTCCCCCCTTCCTGGCTGGCCGCAGGCACCGGCATCCCGCTGGCGTCGTAGAGGTGACAGGCCACCACCCGCCCCGAGGGCTCCCGGCTGAGGGCCGGCGTCTGCTGCCGGCAAATCTCCATGGCCTCTGGGCAACGGGGATGAAAGAGGCAGCCCGTCGGCGCGTTGAGGAGGGAGGGAGCCAGGCCAGGGATGCCCTGGAGTTGCCCCTTTTTGCCCAGCCGGGGCAAACTCTGGATCAGGAGGCGGGTATATGGGTGGCGGGGCGTCTGGAAAAGCTCCCGGATGGTGCCCATCTCCGCGATTTTGCCACCGTACATCACGGCCAGGCGTTCCACCGATTGGACCATCAGGCCGATGTCGTGGCCGATGAGGATCACCGCGGCGCCCAGCTCCTCCTGCACCCGGGTCAGGGTCTCCATCACCTGGCGCTGGATCACCACGTCCAGCGCGCTGGTGGGCTCGTCGGCGATGATCACCTTGGGCCGCAGGGAGATGGCAATGGCAATGCAGACCCGCTGCTTCATGCCGCCACTCAGCTCATGGGGGTACATGTTGGCCACGTCGGGTTCCAAATCCACCCACTCCAACACCTGGGCCACCCGGGCATCCATCTCCCGGCGGGTCATCTGAACCCCGTGGGCCAACATGCCGTCGATGATCTGCTGGCGGATGCGGACCACCGGGTTGAGGGAGTTCATGGCGCCCTGGGGAATCATGCTGATCTCGCTGAGGCGAATGTGGCGCATCTCCTCTTCGGACAGCCGGGCCAGGTCCACTCCATTCAGCAGGATCTGGCCCCCCTCGATGCGGCCGGGGGGCTTGATCAGCCGCATCAGGGCCAGGGCCATGGTAGACTTGCCCGAGCCGGATTCGCCCACCAGGCCCAGGCGGGAGCCGGCCTGGAGGTTGAAGCTGACCCCGTCCACCGCTTTGACCGGCCCCCGGGCCGTGTGGTAGTAGACGCGCAGGTCAATGACCTGGAGGATATCCTGGCTCATGCGGTTCTCCTGAGCTTGGGGTTGGCGATCTGGTCCAGCCCCATGGAGATGAGGAAGAGTCCCACGAAGGTCACAATGATGATGGCGATGGGTGGCGCCCACCACCACCACATCCCCCGCAGCACCGAAGTATAGTAGAGGGCCCAGTAGATGGTCATGCCCAGGGTGGGTTCATTCTGGGGCCCCAGCCCCAGCGCCTCCAGGCCGATGGTGGCCAGGATGGCCGAGGCCACTGCGCTGACGAAGCTGGCAGCCAGGTACGGCAACAGGTTGGGCATCAGCTCCCGCACGATGATCTCCAGGCCGTTCATGCCGGAGAGCCGGGCCACCAGCACGAACTGCCGTTCCCGCAGGCTGAGGACCTGGGCGCGGATGGTGCGGGTGGGCCACATCCAGGCCAGGGCCGCCACCACCAGGGCCATCATGTTCACACTGACTGCGCCCCGCAACGTGGTGGCGATCACCACCAGGAAGAGGAGGCCGGGCACGGTCAGCAACACGTCCGCCGCACCCTTGAGCAGGGTGTCCACCCAGCCGCCGAAGTAGCCGGCCAGGAAGCCAAAGAGGGTGCCAATGCCCAGGCCGATCACCCCGGCGATGAGGCCGATGCGCAGGGTCAGGGGCGTCCCCACCACCAGCACAGCCAGGATTTCACGGCCGACGGTGTCTGTGCCCAGGGGATATTCCAGGGAGGGTGGCTGGTCGGGCATGGCCGCCCCCACCTTGGCTCCGTTTTCATCCACAAAGAAGGAAGCCACCGGCCCAAACAGGGCCACGGCCAGCACCAGCACAATTCCGGTCAACAACAAGGGGTACTGCCGAATTCGGGCCAGCGTGGTCATCCAGTTGCCCATGGTTGCCATCGAATCTCAGTGCCTCTGATAGGTGATACGCGGGTCCAACAGGGGGTAGAGCAAATCCATCACCAGGGTGGCCAGGCCAATGGCCAGGATGAGGATGATGACCACACCATAGATGACAAAGTAGTCGAAAGTCTGAATGGCCCGATACAACACCGTGCCCACCCCCGGGTAGCCGAAGACCACCTCCACCAGGACCGCGCCGGACACGATGTAGCCCAGGGAGAGGGCCAGGGCGGTGGTTTGGGGCAGGAGGGCGTTGCGCAGGGCATACTTCAGGAAGATATCCCGGTCCTTGATGCCCTTGGCCTCGGCGAAAGTGATGTAATCCTCTTCCAGGCCGATGATCATCATCCCCCGCATGCCGATGGCCCACGTACCCAGGGAGGCCAGGATGATGGAGAGGGCCGGCAGGACCGAATGCCAGGCCGCGTCCATCAGAAAGCTCCAACTCAGCTTGGGAATGGCCCCCAGGGTATAGCCGCCGCTGAGGGGAAAGATCTTGAAGGTGAAGGCCAGAAAGTAGACCAGGATGAGCCCCAGCAGGTAAAAGGGCACCGCGGAGAGGGTCAGGAGAGGGGCCAGCAGGTAGTTAAGAAATCCAGGCGCCCGGGGCCAGGCAATCAGCGCGCCCAGAAGTGTCCCCAGGCCAAAAGCCAGGAGCGTGGCCAGCAGTAACAGGCCGATGGTCCAGGGGAGGGCCCGCATGATGATGTCGATCACCCGGCTGGGGAAATTGGCGATGGAGACGCCGAAATCCAACCGGGCCACATCGCCCAGGTAGCGCAGGTACTGCCGCCATAAGGGTTGATTCAGGCCGAACTTCTCTTCGTAGACCTGGACCACCCGCTCCATGTCGGTCTTGCCCGCGCCGCCGAAGGTCACCGCCTGCAACAGTTTCTCGCGGATGGGATTCACCGGCGCCAGGCGTGGCATGACGAAGTTCACCGTGGCCGCCAGCCACATGATCACCAAAAACACACCAATGCGACGGATAATATAGCCGAGATTCATCTGGGAGCCTTCACTCGTTCAGGCATGGGAAGGGACTACTACAGTCCGGCGTAAATACCACGGCAGAAATTCGGCGACACCACCTCTGATGGAAACCATCGGCGAATTTCTGTCAGGATAATTTCTGTCGGGATTTACTACGCATCTTCTGGCCCGGGGAGAGCCCCGCAGGTGCCCGGGGAGGGGTGCCCAAACACCAAACGTAAAGATGCAATTCAGGTTGTCGTCTTGGCCCGATTATACACGACTTCCACCAGACTGCCAACCGACATTTTTCGCTGAACGAACAAACACTGGGCCAGATTGAATTGCCGGACGATTGCCCGGCTCCAGCCGACATTGGCAGGCCAGGCGACGGCTACCACCAGGACTTGAGAATCCGGCAGAAATTCGTCGGAGATTGCCACTGGAAGCGGTGCCGCCGAATTTCTGCCGGGATTGACGACGGGAAGACGGGATATGCCGGGCGCTCAGGCCTGCTGGCCAAAGGCCACGAAAAATTCCGCCACCTTTTCCACGATGATCTCCAGCAGGGCCTGGCCCTCCTCGGGTGTGGCCAGCCGGGGGTTGTCCGTGTAGCCGGTGCTGGCAGCCCACGCGCCGTGGACCTGGACGGTGGCGCCGGTCATGGCGGCGAAGAGCCCACCCGCGGTCTGACTGACGTCTTGAGTCTGGGCCAGCCCTTCCTGGTTGACCAGATCGGGGCGGATGGCCATGACCAGGGCCGTCTCAAAGCGGCCGGCGTGGCCGGGGATGCGGCCGCCGGGCATCACGCCCCGCTCCACGATGGCCGGCCGGGCAATGTCCCAGTAGGCCGCTGTGGCGATGGTCACCGGGTGTTGCAGCCGGTTGACAAAGTCCAGCCCCACCACCGCGTTGGAGTCGGTATTGCCGCCGTGGCCGTTGAGCACCACCAGTTTGCGGAAGCCGCTGAGCACCAGCCCTTCCAACACCTCGGTGACTGCGGCCATGAAGGTGGTGCTGGTCAGGGAGAGCACGCCGGGGAAGGGACGATGATGGTGGGAATTGCCGTAGGGGAGGACCGGCGCCACCACCACCGGTACGTCACCGGCGGCTCGTTCTGCGGCCCGCTGGGCCACGGTGCCACAGAGCAACGTATCGGTGACCACCGGCAGGTGTGGGCCATGCTGCTCAATGGAGGCCGTGGGCAACACCGCCACCGCCTCAGGAGCAACGGCCCGGATCTGCTCTCGGGTCATCTCGGCCAAAAGGACTGTCATGGATATGCTCCTTGTTTCGTGGAAAATTTTGTGAAGATGATGAGGGGATTGGGGGATTAGGGACTCAACGGTGATCTTCCCCCAATCACCCAATCCCCAGTCACCCCGCCTGTCCACCTCGGACGGCGATCTTGATGGCGGTTTCGTCGCCCAGCCGGTAAGTCCCGTTGAGGGCGGCAAAGCCGTCGGCCACCCGTTCCAGCGGCAGGATGTGGCTGACCATCTCGGCGAAGGGAAATTCGTTGCGCTCCAGCAGCGGCAGCCCCCGGACGAAGTGTTCGGGTCGGCTGCCCCAGATGGCTTCCAGGCGCAGGTTGCGGCGCATCAGGAGCTGATTGGGGTTGAAGTCCAGGGAGCCCATGTCCACAAAGTGCCCCACCTCCACGAAGGTGCCGCTGTGCCGGACAAAGCCAAGCCCCTCAGGAATGGCCGGGAGAAAGCCGGCGCACTCGAACACCACGTCCGCGCCAGCCCCGCGGGGTGTCTCCGCCAGTACCCGCTCCGTGCGCTCCTCCACCGAGGGGATCTCCTCGATGTTGATGGTCACGTCTGCGCCCATGCGGCGGGCCAGTTCCAGCCGCCTGGCCGGGCCGCCCACCATGATGATCTTGGCTGCGCCGCTGAGCCGTGCACAGACCAGGGTCACCAGGCCAATGGCGCCAGAGCCCTGGACCACCACCGTGTCGCCCAGTTGGACGCGGCCGCGCATCACCGCGTGGACGCCCACGGTGAAGGGCTCGGTCAACACCGCAATCTCGGGCGGCAGGTCGGTTTTCAGGACACAGGTGTCAGGATAGCAGAGATAGATGTAGTCGGCAAAGCCGCCCCGGAAGTGGGGTGGACGATCCGGGTCCCGTTGAAAGCCATAGGCACCGTGGGGAGTGCCCGGTGCGAAGATGACCCGATCCCCTTCCCGCAGGGGCCTGCCCACATAGTCCGTCTTCACCTGCTGGCCCAGGGCCTCGATGATGCCCACATTCTCGTGTCCCAACAGCATCTCGCCCGGGATGCCCTTCTGCCAGTTGTGCAGGTCGGTGCCACAGATGCCCGACAGCTCCTGGCGTAGCAAGATGGTGCCCGGCTCCGGATCCGGCACCGGATACTCACGAACTTCAAAAGTCTGGCCGTGGGCAATCACGGCTCTGCCCGTTCGTGCCATGGGGTCTCCTCCTGTTGAGATGGGGTGTCGATTTAGATGAACAAAAGAGGGGAAAGTCAGGGCCCCAGGGCACGCACCGCGGATGGGTCCGGCCCTGGGCGTCCCATCCTCAACCGGTGTAAGGTTGGCCAAAGCGCTCCTGGTGGGCGACTTCGGCCAGGGCCTTGCGCTGTTTGATGCCCTTGCCGAGCTTGCGGGTGGGGTAGCCGAAGGGTACGATGGTCAGGATCATCCGCTCGGACGGCACATTCAGGAGCTCTTTGATGGCCGGGGTGTTCACGTTGCCCACCCAGTTGGAGCCGATGCCCATCTCCCAGGCGGCCAGCATCATGTCCTGCACGGCCCGCGCGCCGTCGATATAGCCGACGGGCGACTCGGGAACCACCACGGCGATGGCCAGGGCTGCCTGGGCGATGTAGGGGCCCGTGCTGGCCAGTTCTCCCAGCCGCCGCAACGTCGCCCGCTCAGTCACGGCGATGAAAGCCCAATCCTGCCGATTGCGGGAGCTCCCCGTGAGGCGACCCGCCTCCAGGATGCGGGTCACACTTTCCCGGGGGATCGCCTGATCTTTGTATTCCCGGACGGCCAGGAGCGTCTGGATGGCCTCGAAAACTTCCATGATTGTTTCTCCCTATCCATCAGCGACACAAATCAGCGGCATAAAAAAGGCCCACCGGAAGTGCCGATGGGCCTGACATCCATCTGAAGACTACGCCGGCTGGGCGACGTTCACTTCGTTGACGATGGACTGATACTTCAAACCAGCGTTGCGGAGCGCGCTGCGTACGATGCCTTCCAGGCGATCCTTGTCTTCAACCCGTGACACCTTGCCGGACAGCTTGATCACGCCCTTCTGACACGAGATGTTAATCATGGATGCATCCTTGATCAACGGATCGGCATTGATGGCCGTGCGGACGTGTGCCTCCAACTCGGTGTCGTTATACTTCTCCCCAAACAACTTCGACCAGAATCCCATGGTTGCCCTCCTCTGACAAGACGAAACAGATAACGACTTGCCTATCGTACCTGCCCTGTGCCGGGCAGGCCCAGTGGGGGGATGCCGGAAACTGGACCGTGCTCACTCAGCGATGACGGCCGGGAACGATGCCACGCCCGTATGCCATGACCCACATGCCATGAACAGTGGGCCATGATGGAGAGAGGCGCGCCCCCTGGCCTGGGAGAATCGATGTCCTTTGGCCCTTCTGCCGGGATCACCAACTATTGTAACGGATGGCTGCCCGAAACGCAACCAGGAATGAGGACAAGGGTATAGTTCAGAATCGTCGGTAAGGTATACTGTAAGGTAGAGACGTCAATGAGAACAAAAGGAGGGAACGATGCGGCCGACGAGTCGAGCCAAGAGACGGGAAGCCTGCCGGGAGGCGATGGACGCCCTGATGGAGGAAATGGAGGCGTGGTACGCTGCACACCCAGAGGCGACCTTTGGCGAACTGGAAGAGAAGCTGCGGCAAGAGCGGCGGGCGTTGATGGGGCAGGTCCTGGAGATTCTCATCAACGGGCGGCAGCACGACTCAGAAGCGGAGGAGCCCTTGTGTCCGAGCTGCGAGCGGCCCATGCGCTTTGAAGGCTATCGTCGGCGCACGGTGGTAGGGCTGGAAGGGGAGAGTGAGTTGGAACGGGCGTATTACCGCTGTCCTCACGGATGTGGGGAGGGCTTTTTCCCCCCTGGACCGCCAGCTCCATCTGCGCTCGGACCGCTGGAGTGAAGGGGTGGCCCGGGTGGGGTTGCGGCTAAGTTTGGGGACCAGCTCCTTTCAGCGCGCCGCCGAGGATTTCAGCGATGCGGTGGGGACATCCATCTCCAAGAGCAGCCTATGGCGCCTGACCCAAAACTGCGGCCAGACGCTGCAGGAGCAGCGGGAAAGGGAAGCGGCGGTCGCCTTCGCCCCTGGGCAGCCAGGCGAGCGTCCGGGCCATCGCCGCCTGCCGACCCACGATTCGCTGGCCGGGTTCAGGGCCAATCTCTCGACGGATGGCGGGATGATTCACATCCGTGGGGAGGGTTGGAAGGAGGTCAAGCTCAGCACCTTTTCCGCCGTGGAGTGGGTATGGGATGAAGCGCACCAGGAGGAGCGAGTGCGGCTTTCTCGGCACAGTTATACAGCCGTCTTGGGGACGGCCGACCACTTTGCCCCCTATCAGTATGCCGAGGGGCTGCGCCGGGACGTGGAGCATGCGGTCCAACTGAGCAGCGTCAATGATGGGGCCAGCTGGATCAGTCGCATCACCCAGCTCAATTTCCCCCACGCCATCCAGATTCTGGACTGGTACCACGCCAAGAGTCGTCTGCACACAGTGGCCCAGAGCCTTTGGCCTTCCTCCCCGCAACGCCAGGCGGTCTGGCTGGACGCCCAACTGACGCAGCTGCGTGGGGGAGAGGTGGAGGAGGTCATCCAGACCCTGGAGCAATGGGCCACGCAGACCGCCTCTGAAGTCGTCCGCACGGCAGCCGGCTACTTTCGGGAAAATCGCTCGCGTATGGAGTATCACGCTTACCGTTCATCCCATCTGCCCATCGGCAGTGGCACGGTGGAATCGGGCGTCCAGCAAGTCATCCAGCATCGGATGCATCGACCCGGTCGTGGCTGGAAGCGTACCTGCGCCACCGGCATGCTCTTCTTGCTCTGCGACTACCACAGTAACCGCTTCGACCAAACCTGGCGTCAACTTTTGGCCTAGCCCGACGATTTTGAACTATACCCTGAGGACAAGCATGGCGCAGGCCGCTGTGAGCATTGTAACTGGCAGGCCACTTTGGCGTCCCTGTACCGCTCCCGGTATAATGGCCCAAAGCGATCCCCAAGAGAGAAAGAGCATGGAGATGAATCCCAAATACCAGGCGGCCCGTTCTGAACTGTTAGCCCGGCTCCAGGAAATTGAAGATTTGAAATCGGTGGCAGCCCTGCTGACCTGGGATCAGGCCACCTACATGCCCCCCGGCGGGAGTCGGGCCCGGGCCCGGCAGCTGGCCACCGTGGGGCGGCTGGCCCACGAGAAGTTCACCGACAAGGCCATCGGCCACCTGCTGGACCAGCTCCAGCCCTATGTGGAAACCCTCCCCGAGGATGACGACGATGCCGCGCTCTGGCGGGTGGTGCGCCGGGAATACGATCGGGCACAGCGCATTCCCGCCCAGTTCATGGCGGACGTGGCCAACCACACGGCTGCCGTCTACATGGCCTGGACCGAAGCCCGTCCGGCCAACGACTTCCCCCGCCTTCGCCCCATGCTGGAGAAAACCCTGGCCCTCAGCCGCCAGTACAGCCAGTACTTTCCGGAGCATGAGCACATCGCCGATCCCCTCATCGCCCGGTCCGACTTCGGCATGACCGTGGCCACCATCCGGCCCCTCTTTCAGCGACTGCGCCAGGAGCTGTTGCCCCTGGTGGAGCAGGTGACCGCCCAGGAACCGGCCGACGACCGCTTCCTCCACCAATATTTCCCAGAGGACAAACAATGGGCCTTTGGCCTGGAGGTCATCCGCCGCTTCGGCTACGACCTGCACCGGGGCCGCCAGGACAAGACCCATCACCCCTTCATGATCAAGTTCTCCCTGGACGATGTGCGCATCACCACCCGCCTGGATCCCCACGACCTGGCCAGCGGCCTCTTCAGCACCCTCCACGAGGCGGGCCACGGGCTCTACGAGCAGGGCATCAACCCCGCCTACGAGGCGACCCCCCTGGCCGATGGCGCTTCTGCCGGCGTCCATGAAAGCCAGTCCCGCCTCTGGGAAAATTTGGTCGGGCGCAGCCGCAACTTCTGGCACTACTACTACCCCAGGCTTCAAGAAACCTTCCCCGAACAGTTGGGCAAGGTGAGCCTGGATGCCTTCTACCGGGCCATCAACAAGGTGGAGCGCTCCCTCATCCGGGTGGAGGCCGACGAGCTGACCTACAACCTCCACGTCATCATTCGCTTTGAGTTGGAGCTGGCGCTGCTGGAAGGAACGTTGACCATCGCCGAGCTACCCGAAGCCTGGCGGGCCAGCTACCAGGAGCAGCTCGGCGTCACCCCGCCGGACGACCGGGATGGGGTCATGCAGGATGTGCACTGGTACGCCGGCCTGATCGGCGGCGGCTTCCAGGGGTATACCCTGGGCAACATCCTGACCGGCCAGTTCTACGCGGCCGCCCTGGCCGCCCGCCCCAGCTTGCCCGACGAAATTGCGGCTGGGGATTTCGCCCCCCTCCTCTCCTGGCTGCGGGAGCAGATCCACTGGCACGGCAGCAAGTACACCGCCCTCGAACTGGTGGAACGGGTCACCGGTGGCCCCATCCGGCTGGAGCCCTACCTGGATTACCTGTGGCAAAAGTACGGGGAGCTCTACCGCCTCTCCCGGCCGAAAGTGGACCCCGTGCCCGGGGCGTAAAGCCGGGCCGGGGAGGGGGTCTGGCCCCCTCCCCGGCTCTCCCTCACACGTTGAAGCTCACACGTTGAAGCTCAGATGTTGAAGCTCAGACGTTGAAGCGGATGTTCAGGATGTCCCCATCCTGGACCACATATTCCTTGCCTTCCAGGCGCAGCTTGCCCTGACGCCGGGCTTCCGCCATGCTGCCGCAGGCCATCAGATCCTCGTAGGCGATGGTCTCGGCCCGGATGAATCCCTTCTGCAAGTCGCTGTGGATCACCCCGGCCGCCTCCGGCGCGAGGGTGTTGCGCCGGACCGTCCACGCGCGCACTTCATCCTCGCCTACGGTGAAGAAACTCTGCAGCCCCAACATGGCGTAACAGAGGCGGATGGCCCGGTTGAGGCCTGGCTCCTGGATGCCGAATTCGGCCAGGAACTCGGTCGCCTCCTCCGGGGCCATCTGGGCGATCTCCGCTTCCAGCCGCCCTCGCAGCAGCAACGTCCGGTCGTCCAGCAGGTGCTGGAAACGGGCTTCGTCATCCTCATCGCCCATGTTGATGACCCGCAGCAGGGGCTTGAGGGAGAGCAGCCCGAATCCGCCCAGCATCTTACGCTCGGCCTCGTCGATCTCCACTTCCCGCAGGGGTGTCTCCGCTTCCAGCGCGTCCATCAGCCGGCGGAGCAGGGCTTCCTCTTGGGCCATGCGCTTGCGCTCCTCCGGCGTGCCCCGATGCTTGCCGCCGGCCAGCCGTTCCAGGCGGCGGTCGATGATGGTCATGTCGCTGAGGATCAACTCCGCCTCCATGGCCGCCAGATCCCGCTCGGGGTCCACCGTCTGGTTGGGGTGGGGGACGTTCTCATCCTCGAAGGCGCGCACCACCAACATCAGCGCGTCGTTGGCGGCCATGGCGTTGAGCAAGGCACCGCTGAGCCCGCTGCGGGCTGCCCCCTGCCCCAGACCCGCAATGTCGTTGTAGGTGACCTGGGCATAGGTGGTCTTTCGGGGCTTGAACATGGCCGACAACTGGTCCACCCGGGGATCGGGCACGTTGACCACGGCCGTGTGCACTTCTACCTGGCCGCTGGAAAAGGCGGCTGTGGCTGTATCGCTGCGGGTCAGCGCGTTGAAGATGGTGGTCTTGCCGCTGTTGGGCAGACCGATGATACCGATTTCCATGTTGTAAAATACCTGTCCTATCTAGCTTCGCCCCGGGAAAGCCCATCCACCGCCAGGGCCACGGCGCCCAGCAGGCCCACGTCGTCCCCCAGCGCGGCAGAGACGATCTCCAGCTTCTGCCAGTACTCGCTGGACTGGGCCCGAACGCGGATGGTTTCCCAGAGGCTGGATTCCAGGAAGGGGGCGCAGTGGAGCCAGACGCTGCCGCCCAGGACGATCCGCTCGGGGTTGAAGATGTGGAGAATGTTGGTGATGCCGATCCCCAGGTAGCGACCCGCCACCCGGAACTGCTCCAGGGCGAAGGCATCCCCCTGCTGGGCCGCCTGCTGCAACACCGGCGGGGTGACCTCTTCGATGCGGCCGTTGGCCAGCTCCAGGGCCAGGCTGGTGGCGCCCCGGCGCAGGGCATGCTGGGCTCGCCGGGCAATGTTGGGGCCCGACGCCAGGCCCTCCAGGGTGCCCACCATGGGTGGATCCCCCTCCTCGGCCTGGATGTCGATGGTGATGTGTCCCAGCTCCGCGGCCAGCCCCTGTCGCCCCAGCAGCATCTGGTTGTCCACGATCACGCCGGTCCCGATGCCGGTGCTGACGGTCATGTAGACCATGTGGCGGCAACCCCGGCCGGCGCCGTAGCGATGCTCGGCCAGCCCTGCCAGGTTGGCGTCGTTGCCCAGGAACACCGGCACGCCGAAGGCCGTCTCCAACTCCTGGCGCAGGGGCACCCGATGCCAGCCGGGCAGGTTGGGACCCATGAGCACCACGCCCTGGTACGGGTCCGTCGGTCCCGGCGCGCCGATGCCGATGGCGGCGATGGGGTGACCCGCCGCGGTGGCGGCAATTTGCTGACGGATCCGGCCCAAGACCGCCTGGGGCCCCTCCTGGGCCAGGGTCAAGGTTGAATGCCGGGCCAGGATCTTCCCGGTCCCATCTGCCAGGACGGCCCGCAACTGGGTTCCGCCCAGGTCCACTCCCACGACATACCCTTCCATAGCGTAGGTTCACCTGTTGAATGTAGTCGAGCCGATAGTGTAGCTGCCAGCCAGCGTCCCTCAACCTGGGACGCCCCCATTCTACCATGCGCCCGGAGGGGAGAACCAACTGTCCAGGGCCATGGGGCGCGTATCATTCGCCGCGCAGAAATTTTGACAAACCCAGTCCCCTGTGATACAGTGGCGGCGCCGTTGCCTCACCATCCAACCATCTCAAGCTGGTGGACCAGGATAGGTGAGCGTCCCTCCAACAGGCACGGGATGCTGGCACAGGCCAGAAGTAGCGGAGCGAATGGCAGTTGGCGAACGACAGTTGGATTGACACGACTGTTGAATTGAGTGGCAGCAACCGTGCCAGGCCCTCTTGTTTGAGTGTTCGAGCCAACTGGTTCCAGTCAACGTGTTCGAGTCAACGTGTTCGAGTAGACGTGTTCAAGGAAACGCGTGAGGAGTGAGATGAGCGTGACATACGCAGGGGTGTTCACCCGTATCCGGATGGCCATTGCCGGTGGCTTTCAAGTCCCAGGGAGTGGTGCGTCTGTAGCACGTTGACTCGACCGCTGAGTTAGAACGACTGCCGCAGCGCACCACCCGGTGCCTGCGGCTTTTTGTTTCTCGCGCGGCCCGCCCACCTCCGCTCGATTGTGGAGATGCAGCGGCGGGCTGGCAGCCGAGATTGAAACGCAGGCATTGGGGAATTTCCCGACGCCTGCGTTTTTTTGTCGGGCGGTTTATCACGGGATTTCCGCACCCACGGGACAGAGCCACGGACAGGGTTGACGCCGGCAACCCAAGGAGAGCTGCCAGGCAGGCAGCCTGTTCGATCCAATTTCCCCCTTTCCTGGTTATTTTCGAGAGGATAGATGTAGGATGGCGACGCAGACATCAATCGAACCAATGCAATCAAGTCCGGATCTGAAGACGGTGGTGACCGGCAACCGCTTCCGGGGCCTGTGGCGGCTGATGAAGGGCTTCCGCCTGGCCTACCTGGGCGCGGCCTTCAGCCTGGGCGTGGCCACCAGCGCCAGGACCGCATCCCTGTTGCTGATTCGCTACTTCGTGGACAGCTACCTGGCCCAGGGCAACCGTACCTTCACCTTGTGGATGATCGCGGCCGGCTTTGTGGCCCTGGCAGGGGTTCAGGGTGGCTTCACCTTTCTCAGCGGCAAGCTGGCGGCCCACACGGCGGAAGGACTGGCCCAGCGGCTGCGCAACTACCTGCTGGATCACATCCAGCACCTGCCCTTTGCCTATCACGACAGCATGCAAACGGGTGAGCTGATCCAGCGGGTGACCTCCGACGTGGACGCCCTGCGGCGCTTCTTTGCGTCCCAGGCCATCGAGAGCAGCCGGATCATCTTCCTGTTTCTCATCAACTTCCTGGCCATCCTGGCCCTCAACGTCCAGCTGGCCTTCCTGTCCATCATCGTGATCCCGGTGATCCTGGCCATCTCGGTCTACTTCTTCCGGCTGGTCTCCCGGGCCTACGAGGAATATCAGGAGCAGGAAGCGGTGCTGACCACCACCCTGCAGGAGAACCTGAGCGGGGTGCGGGTGGTAAAGGCCTTTGCCCGCCAGGAGTTCGAGGAGGAGAAATTCCGCCAGGCCAATCAGGGGAAGTACCTCAAAGGCAAGCGCCTGCTCCTGATGCACTCCCTCTACTGGCCCACCTCGGACATTCTCTGTGGCGCCCAGATGCTGGGAGGCTTCACCGTGGGCGCGCTGATGGCCATCAACGGCACCATCAGCGTGGGGACCTACCTGGCCTACGCGGGCATGGTCATCCTCATCATCTGGCCCATCCGCAACCTGGGCCGCCTGGTGGTGGAGATGTCCCGGGGGCTGGTCTCCTTCGAGCGGGTGGCCGAAGTGATCCGGCAGGAGCGGGAGGTGATGGACGAGGAGTCCTTCACGCCGCCGGCCCGGCTGCGGGGGGAGATCGTCTTCGACGACGTGAGCTTCGACTATCACCAGGAGCCCCACAGCCAGGCCGTGCATGCCCTGAGCGGGAACGGCGCCCATGGGCCGGACGGAGCCAACGGTCGGCTGCCGACGGCCGCCGACGGCGCGGAGGGGCCCCGGCGCCAGGGAGCCATCGCCCTGGAGCACATCAGCTTCCGGGTGCAGCCGGGCCAACGGGTGGCCCTGCTGGGTGCCACCGGCGCCGGGAAGACCACCCTGGTCAACCTGCTGCCCCGCTTCTACGACTACACGGGCGGGCGCATCCTGCTGGATGGGGTGGAGCTGAAGCGCTATTCCCGGCGCTACCTCCGCCAGCAGATCGGCATCGTGGAGCAGGAGCCCTTCCTCTTCTCCCGGACGGTGCGGGAGAACATCACCTACAGCGTGGGGCAGGAGGTCTCCCAGGAGCAGGTGGAGGCGGCAGCCCGGGCAGCGGCCATCCACGACGTCATCATGACCAAGCTGCCCCACGGCTACGACACCCTGGTGGGTGAGCGGGGCACCACCCTGTCCGGCGGCCAGAAACAACGGGTGGCCATCGCCCGCACCCTGCTCAAGGACCCGCGTATCCTGATCCTGGATGACTCCACCTCGGCCGTGGATACGGAGACCGAGGCGGAGATCCGCCAGGCGCTGGAGAGGCTGATGGAGAACCGGACCACGTTCATCATCGCCCACCGCATCCAGAGTGTGATGAACGCGGACCTGATCCTGGTCCTGAACCGTGGGCGCATCGTCCAGAGCGGCACCCACGAAGAACTGATCCGGCAGGAGGGGATGTACCGCCGGATCTATGAGGCACAAACTCGCATTGAGACGGAATTACAGGAGGAGTTGACCGGTGTCTCAGCCAATTGAGTTCGAAGAAGAAGAGTTCACAACCCAATTTAATGGGCAGACCATTCGGCGGATCCTGGCCCAGACCCGGCCCCACTGGCCGTTTCTGGTGGGGTTTCTGAGCCTCATCGCCCTGGCCTCGTTCCTGGATTCGTACTTTACGTTTTTGAGCAAACGCATCATCGACGAGGGGATCGTGGCCCAGGATCGGGCCGCGCTCTACCGCATCGTCACCATCTACGGCTCCCTGTTGGCAGTTCAGGCCCTCAGCGTCTTCGGCTTCATCTACCTGACGGGCCTGCTGGGCGAGCGCATCCGCTATGACCTGCGGGAAAAGATGTTCCGCCATCTCCAGCGGCTTTCCCTGGGCTACTACAACCGGACGCCGGTGGGGTGGATCATGTCCCGGGTAACTTCGGACACAGACCGGGTGGCGGAGCTGGTGACGTGGGGGCTGCTGGACACGAGCTGGGGGCTGCTGAACATCGCCACGGCCGTCTACTTCATGATGATCATCGAATGGCACCTGGCCCTGATCGTCAGTGCCGTCATTCCCATCATCGTGATCGTGGCCATCCAGTTCAAGAAGAAGATCATCGTGGAGTATCGGGCCGTGCGGAAGATCAACTCCAAGATCACCGGCGCCTATAACGAAACCATCACCGGCGTCAAGGTGATCAAGGCCCTGGGGCGGGAGAAAGAGAACCTGGAGGAATTCAGCCACCTGACCAGCGACATGTACCGGGCTGGCTACCGGGCGGCGTGGCTCTCCGCCCTCTTCCTGCCCACCGTCCAGCTCATCAGCGCCGCGGCCGTGGGCGTAATCATCTGGTATACCGGCTGGCAGGCCGAAGTGGCCGTGGGCGGAATGACCCTGAGCGTCGGCGGCATGCAGGCCTTCATCTCCTATGTCACCTTCATGCTCTTTCCCATCCAGGAAATGGCCCGGGTGTACGCGGAGATGCAACAGGCGGTGGCCTCGGGGGAGCGCATCTTCTCCCTGCTGGATGCCACGCCCGAGATCGTGGACCGACCTGACGCCTTCGACCCGGGCACCCTGCGGGGCGACATCGAGTTCGAGCACGTGGACTTCTACTACGAGGAGGACAGCCCGGTCCTGCAGGACTTCAACCTGAAGGTTCGGCAGGGGGAGGTCATCGCGCTGGTGGGGCCGACGGGCGGCGGCAAGTCCACCATCGTTAACCTGCTGTGCCGATTCTATGAACCCAAGCGGGGCGTGATCCGTATCGGTGGGGTGGACTACACCCGCTTCACCCAACATGCCATCCAGTCCCGCATTGGCATGGTGTTGCAGACGCCCCATCTCTTCTCCGGCACCATCCGCGACAACATTCGCTACGGGCGACTGGATGCCACCGACGAAGAAGTGGAGGAGGCGGCCCGGCTGGTGGGCGCCCACGAATTCATCGTACGGCTGGAGAAGGGCTACGACGCGGAAGTGGGCGAGGGGGGCAACCTGCTTTCGGTGGGCCAGAAGCAGCTCATCAGCCTGGCCCGGGCCGTGCTGGCCAACCCGGACATCTTCATCATGGACGAGGCGACCAGCTCGGTGGACACCCTGACCGAGGCGCTGATCCAGCAGGGGATGGAGGTGCTCATGAGGGGGCGCACCAGCTTCGTCATCGCGCACCGCCTCTCCACCATCCGCAACGCGGACCGGATCCTGGTCATCGAGAACGGCACCATCAGCGAGATGGGCAGCCACAGCGAGCTGCTGCGCCGGCGGGGCCACTACTACCGGCTCTACACCCAGCAGTTCCGGCGCGAGCGGTCAGAGGCCTATGCCCAGCAAGTGGATGGTCGGGAGCCCGCCCCGGCCCCGGGCGAGGCCCTGGCCACTTAACCCCATCCCCGGCTGCTGGTCCACGCCGCCAGCAGCCAACATGCGGGGAGCCGGGACGCATCCAAACCCGCCCCGGCTCCCCACCCGACGTTCCCCTGCCGATTCAGGCGCGATCCCCCTGCAAAAGAGCACCGGCCCCTTGACATCTCCTGCGCCGTCCGCCATTATGGTCGGGCCTGGCAGGCAACTGTGCCGGTACGGTCTGTGATGACTCCTCTGCAAAAAGGGCATTTTTGAACGCAAAGGCGCAAGGGCGCAAAGAAGCGCAGGGGAGAATCACCCGAATCAGCGTTCATCTCCGTGGATCAGCGTCCTCATTTGGCCGTTGTGCAGTAGAGCCTGTGATGGAAAACGAGGACGTGGAGGCGTGGACAGAAAGCATCGCGGACCGGGTGCCGGCCCCAAAGCGAGAGGCCCGGCGATTTCCATCGCCGGGCCTCTCGCTGCAACACACCGTTGGCTGTCTGGCAGCCCATCCCAATCACCCAAGGAGGAAAACCATGCCTGGCACCGATTCTGCGTCCTGCTCACTGAACCATTCAGGAATTACATCAAGACTCCCCTGCCAAAGGGGCATTTTCGAACGCAAAGGCGCAAAGGTACAAAGAAACGCAGGAGAGAATCACCCGAATCAGCGTTCATCTGCGTGGGCCAACGTCCTCATTTGACCTCTTGGCAGCAGAGCCACTTTGCAGCAGAGCCACATCAACCGTTAAAGAGGAGCGAAGCCACAATGCCCACAAAGCCAATGGCGCTGGTGATGGTCATGGCCAACGCAAAGAAGAACGTTTTGGAATGTCGCCTGTATCGTGCCTGGCCTTGCAAGATGCCCCTCCTCTATCGCACTCGATTGCTTCTTCAACTGTCTCCCTTTGCTGGTGACATCATGGTAGCTGAATTTGAGGAACTGTACCTGTGAAAAATTGCGTAACCCGCCTAAGTCATATGATGTACCCCCTTCACCTTCCTCCGTTGACCGCCTTCCGCCTGCTGGTGCGCCTGCTCCTCCTGTGGGCGCTGCTGCTGCCCACCCCCGCCCGCGCCGACTGCACCCTGACCAGCACCGGCAACATCCCCCTGCCGGATCTGGCCACCCCCTACCAGGGCCTCAGCGCCGGCCTCTACCCGGGTGGGGCCACTACCCGCCCGCCAGACCACGCCGCGCTGGGCCTGCAGATCGCCCAGACCCAAATCGTGCCCCGGGATGCCCAGGGGCTTCCCGACCCGGCCCAGGGCAAGATCGGATTCATCTCCATTGGCATGTCCAACACCCACCAGGAATTCGGCAACTTCGAAGAAAAGGCCAACGGGGCCCCGGCCAAGAACCCCCAGGTGGCCATCGCCAACACAGCCCTCAGCGGCCAGGTGGCTGAAGATTGGGCACCCCGAGACGCCCCCATCTGGCAGGAGGTCATCGCGCGCCTGGCCCGCCGGAGCATCGAACCGCCCCAGGTCCAGGTGGCCTGGGTCAAGCTGGTCAATACGGGCCCAGGCCCGTTTCCGGAATTCCCCCAGAGCCTGCAGGCCGATCTGTCGGCGGTGGTGCGCAACCTGAAGTACTACTTCCCCAACATCCAGATCGTCTACCTGAGCAGCCGGACCCGGGCCTACGTGAGCCCCTATGGCCTGAGCCCCGAACCAGCCGCCTACGAAACAGCCTTTGCCGTCAAGTGGCTCATCGAAGCCCAGCTCAACGGCGACCCGACGCTGGCGCTGGATGTGGCGCCCTGGCTCACCTGGGGGCCGTACCTGTGGACCGACGGCCTGAACCCGCGCTCCGACGGCTTCATCTGGGAGTGCGCCGACGTCTCCCAACAGGATTACACCCACCCCTCGGCCCAGGGCCAGGAAAAGATCGGCGACCAGCTGCTGGCCTTCTTCATGACCGACCCGACAGCCCGCCCCTGGTTTCTGAAAGAACCAACAGGCGCGCCTGTCATCCAACAGGCCACCGCTTCCCCGGGCCAGGGGGCCCCCACCCTGGAGGTCCAGTTCAGCGCGGCGGCCACCGACCCGAATGGCATTGCCGACTACTTCTGGAACTTCGGCGATGGGACCACCGCCTACAACCCCACCGGCCAGCCCGGCTACAGCAGCCTGGCCAACCCCGTCAAACGCTTCCCCGTGGCCGGCACCTTTCCCGTGGAGCTGGTGGTGGTGGATACCCTGGGCAACTGGGCCAGCCGCACCCTCACAGTGACCGTGGACGGCCCGCCCGGTCCTACCCCCACCCCCGGGCCCACCACGCCACCCACGCCGTCACCGTCACCGTCGGTCTCCCCTTCGCCGTCACCGTCACCGTCGGTCTCCCCTTCGCCGTCACCATCACCATCGCCGTCACCGCCGGCCACCGCCACGCCGACACCAGAGCCCTTCTTCTGGCGCCTGTATCTGCCTGCCATCCAGAATCCCCCTTCCCAGGCGGCGGGACAAACCCAGACAATGCCTCGGCGGCCAGAAGCCAGAGAAACTCCCAGCCCGTAGAGGCGCCATGGAGGCATCCCAGATCGGCCAGCTTTCACAAACCTGACGTGGTTGTCAGATTCCAGGGGATCGACTATGATTCTGGCATGCAGTCGCAACATCCCGCCTGAACCCCAGGCCATCCTGGCGTACATGGCCGCGGCGGACACTCCACTCCCCGCCGCGGCCCCTCGGGTCGGCGGTGAGCCCGATACCCAATTCACGGGGAGAAACCAGCATGCTGAGAAACCTGCCCTTTGTCGGCTCCTATCCCATTTTACAGGGCTTTGGCGATAACCCAGAGGCCTACCAGGCGATCCGCTGCGGCGGCCAGCCCCTGCGCGGCCACAACGGCATCGACTACGCCACCCCGCCCGGCACGCCCATCCAGGCAGTCTACGAAGGCGCAGTCCTGGAGGCCCGGGAAGACCCCGGCGGTTTCGGCCGCTTTGTGCTCCTGGGCCACCGCTGGGGGCAAAGCCTGTACGCCCACCTGGCCGAGATCCAGGTGCAAAAGGGCCAACAGGTCCAGGCCGGCCAGCCCCTGGGCCGGAGCGGCGCCAGCGGCAATGCCAGCGCGCCCCACCTCCACTTTGGCATGCGCATCCTGCCCTTCAGCATCCAGGACGGCTGGTGTGGCTTCTCCGATCCCCTGCCCTACCTCCAGCGGCTGACCCAGCCCCGGGGCGCCATCATCGGCCCCCACATCATCGGCGGCATTCCGCCCCACCTGGAGACCCTGCGCCGCTGGCAGCCCCGGCTGGTGCTGGTGTTGGACCCCAACCCGGACGAGGTACGGGCCCTGCGCCGGGCCTGCCCGGACACGGTGATCGTAGGGCGGGTCTTCGTGCCCGACGCCGAAGTGGATCAGCGCATCCGCAACGACCCCGAAGCGGCTGCGCGCTGGGCCCACGAGCGGATCCTGGCCCGCATGACGCCCGACGTGGACTACTGGCAGCTGGCCAACGAAGTGCTCCAGACCGCGGACGGCCTCCCCCTGCTGAATCGCTTCGAGCTGGCCCGCATGGCCCTGGCCGAAGAGGCCGGCTATCGCTGCGCCATCCTGGGATTCAGCGTGGGCAACCCGGATCTCCCCGAAAACGACCGCATGGCCCACTGGCGCCTGGTCTACCCGGCCCTGGAGCGGGCAGAGGCCAGCGGTCATGTGGTGGCCGTGCACCAGTACGGCATGCCCGACCTCTGGGGCCCCAATCACCTCTACGACTGGTACATCCACCGCCTGGAGCACCAGGTGCTGCGCCGCCTCCCCTTCAAAAAGCTCCAGTTTGCGGTCACCGAATTTGGCATCGACGGCATGATCCAGGGCCAGACCGGTGGCTGGCAAACCTTCACCGATGCCGACGGCTACGTGGAGCAGCTCCTGCGGGCCGGCCGCTACCTGGAACGGTTTTCCGGCCGGGTGCTGGGCTACGCGGTCTTCACCCTGGGGCACTTCCACCCCTGGGGCACCTATGACATTGCCGGAGAAGCCGCGACGCTCCTGGCAGAACGGTCCCAGCGGGGCACCTGGAGCCAGATCAGCATCGACAGCGTGGACATCGTCCCCGGCGAAACCGACACCACCACCGACCCGGGCGGCACGGCCACCGCGCCGCCAAGCCCTGGCCCGGGTCCAGGTGAAGGGGGCGGCACAGAACCAGAACCGGACGGCGAAGAACCCGCCGAAGAACCCGGGGAAGAGCCTGGCGGAGGCACCGAGGAAGAGCCGGGAGGCGGCCAGGAGCCGTCCCCGCCGCCGGTAGAGCGCCGGCTCAGCGAGAGCTTTGACGCCTATCACATGCGCATCTGGTCCCTGGAAGAACGGCCCGACCAGCAGGAGCCCCTTGGGCCGGGCGACATCGTCTACCTGGTGAAAGATGTCTTCACCACCGTCAACGGCTCCTGGGAAGTGAGCGGCCAGCCCGGCTCGGTGCCCCAATGGGCCCGGGACGCCTACCTGCGCCCCGAATTTCTGGAGGCCGGCGCCGACCATCACCTCTTTGCTGCGGTCATCGGCCTGGACGGCCAGTTGGTCAAGAATCACGAGATCCTCTTCTGGTCCGACGGCTTCGAGCGGCTGGGCGATCCCAGCTACAACGGGTACATTCGGGAGCGAACCAAAGAAAGCTCCGGGTGGGCCAACCTGTTCATGTCCAGCAGCAGCTCCTTCTCCCCAGAGCGGGGAGAGTCCGGCCCGTGGTGTTGGGCGCCGGCCGGCGCAGCCGAGGTGATCTGCGGCGGTGGCCTGCCCCTCAACCACCACGTCTCCACCTTCGTGGTCTGGCAGGCAGTACGGTGGGAAGATCTGGAGGCCGGCCTGGGCGAAGGCGGTGCAGAAGAAGGCGAACAACCCGGCGGCGAGGAGCCCGGTGGTGAACAACCCGGCGGTGAACAACCCGGTGGCGGAGAACCGGGTGGAGAAGAGCCCGGTGGCGAAGAACCCGGCGGCCAGGAACCGGACGGCGGCACGCCGGCACCCGGTGGGTTCCCCATCACCCGCAGGCTGAGCCCGTGGGTGGAGCACTACAACCTGCGCATCCAAAGCCTGGATGCCCGTCCCGATCATCCCCAGGGCGACATCGTCTATCTGGTCAAAGACATCTTCACCACCCGGGATGGTTCCTGGGAACCGTCGGACCAGCCCGGCTCGGTGCCCCAGTGGGCCCGGGACGACTACCTCAAGCCCTTCGGCGCGCCGGACTACTTTGACGATGCCGGTGGCGACCACCATCTGTTTGCCGCGGTCATCGGCCTGGACGGCCAGCTCATGCGGGGTAAGGAGATCGTCTACTGGTCGGACGGCTTCGACAAGCTAGGGGATCCCACCTACAACGGCTACATCTACCGCCAGACCAAGGAGCAATCCGGCTGGGCCAACATCATCACCGGGCCGGGCAGCAGCTATGTGCCAGAGCGGGGGGAATCCGGCCCGTGGTGCTGGGCCCCCACCGGTGCTGCAGAGGTGGTATGCGGTGGCGGCATGCCTTCCAAGCACCATATCTCCATGTTCGTGGTCTGGCAGGCCGTTCGAAGAGAGGACCTGGGCGGCCAGCCCGCGGGTGGGGAGGACCGGGATCACAGCATCTTCCTGCCCTTCGTCTCTGCCAGCCCGGCCCCCCTCCGGGCCGGCGATGTGGGGACAACGCCGGAAGCGGCCGCGGCGGCCATGCTCAACGTGGTTCGCAGCGCCGCCTGGAGCCGGCTGGGCATTGAATTTGACCCGAATTCTGCCCTGGCGACCTATGCCCGCCAGAACGGGCTGGGCATGCCCGTCACCCAGGAATTTCGTGTGGGCGACTTCCGGGTCCAGGGGTTCCAGGGGGGCATCGTCTTCGCGCCGGCTGTGGAAGGCGAGGGGATGGTCCAGGGCGTCCGCCACATCCCCTGGTGACGGTGTACCATGTACCGTAGTACAACTACGCCGGGAGCAGGGCTTCCAGGAGGATGGGATAGACCCGCTGGACCTGCTGCAGGGGTTGGGCCGGGTCCATCAGGTCGTGGATCAACTGCCATTCAGCCGGGAATGGGCGGTGCTGCACAGAGGCGCCGTGGCCTTGCCACCAGGTGGCCACCTGGAGCGCCACCTCGTTGCGCACGGTGCGGTCACAGGGATTGGTCACCAGGGTGATGGAACGGGTGGCCGGTGGTCGGCGCCGGGCAGCCCGTTGCACCAGCAGACTCAGGCGGAGCAGCGTGGCAACTCCCCGGCTGGCATATCCCGCATAGGCATGGTCTGGACCGGGCGCGCGCTCCCGCTGCACAGGATCCCACCAGCGTTGGGTGTTGGGCCAGAGGGCAAAGAGATGGGCCGCCAGGGGAGTCAGGGACTGGGGGATGGCGCCCAGCCCAAAGGCAGGCGACACCAGCACGGCCCGGGCCAGGTCGCCCCGATGCTGGGCGGCCCACCCGGCCAGGACACCGCCAAAGGAAAACCCCAGCAGCAGAACCTCTTCACCCAATCCCCGGGCAATGTCCAGGGCCGCGGTGGTGGCAGCCGCCGCTTCCTCGGCAGTCAGGCGCGCCAGGGCTGTAGGCAGGCGGGTGGCCAGGCCGTGGCGGGGCAACCGGGGGATCAGGACGTTGTTCCCCCGCTCAAAACATTCCCGAGCCAGCAGATGAAATTGATGGGGACAATTGGTGAAGCCATGGAGGAGGACGACGGCCCGAGGGGTGGGCCGTCCATGGTCCAGGAACTGGGTACGACAGACCGGGTGCAGGGGCAGAGTGGACTCGGCCGCTTGGATGGAAGCCAGCCGGGCCAGGGCTTCACCATAATTCCGGGCTGGCCGGGAGACCGGCGCCGGACATAGACGGGTCTCCCAGGCGATCCGCCACCCCAGGAACGATGTGGCGGCCAGGCTCCAGAGGAGCCATGGGATGGGTACTCGTGCAGTCTGGCGCAAATACCACGGCAGAAATTCCGGGTGCCCTCTGGGCGCGCTACCGCCGGTGGAACCTATCGGTGAATTTCTGTCGGGATTTACTCGTTTCAACGGCAGGATCCTTCGCAACCAGGCCGGCCGTTCCCGCCCATGGATGGGCTCAGCGGATGTGGGCCAGAATGTCCCGCCCCACCACGATGCGCACGTCCACCGGCGCGGACGTGTTCAGTCCATGGAGGCTGGAGAGGTTGGGCTGCAGATCCAGGTCCGCCCCCACCTTTTCCACCAGCTCGTCCGGCACCCCGTAGTTGATGACCAGGGTGCGCCCATAGTCGGAGCGGTCGGCATCGCCGATGGAGACCACCTGCCAGCCGCGCGCTTCCAGCAGCTCCCGGGTTCGGGCAGCTACGCCGGGCTCGCCGGTGCCGTTCAAGATTTCCACCCGTACCCAGGCCGGGTCCGCACTGGCCTGGGCGACCGTCGTGCCGTTGCCGCTGTGGCCCGCGGTGTTGAAGAAATCGGCCAGGGCGGCCCGCACTTTGGCCCGATCCGGCCGCAAAATCCAGGCGCCTTCTGCGCTGTAGGTCTCCTCACCGAAGCGATTGTCCAACACCAACTGGCGCACCTCGTTGAGGGAGACATCCTTGATGTAGTTGGCCAGCTCCAGCTGCATGGGCATGGGGATGTCGGTGTCGATGCTGTTGCGCATGGTGTAGAGCAGCTTGGGCAGCCGGGCCAGCAGGGTGGGCAACATGTCGCTGCGCATGACCTTGTCCACCACCGCCCGGATCACATCCTGTTGGCGGCGGGCCCGGCCATAATCGTCATCGACGTGACGGGTGCGCACATATTTGAGGGCCGTGGCGCCATCCAGGTGCTGAAGGCCCGCGTCCAGGTGGAAAGTCTCCACGCCGTAGTCATCGGTGGGGAATTCCTCATCGTGGATGGTCTTGGGGACCATCACGTCCACGCCCCCGATGAGGTCGATCAGCTCCACAAACCCCTGGAAATTCACCATCACGTAGTACTGGACGGGCTGGCCGATGAAGCTGCTGACCGTATTTTTGACCAGTTGGGCGCCGCCACCCTGGTACCCCTGCAGCTCGCCGATGCTGTAGGCGGTATTGATTTTGGTGGTGATGTCATAGCCCGGGATGGGCACCCAGAGATCCCGGGGCAGGGAGAGCATGCCCAGGGTCCCGCTCTGGAGATCCAGGGAAAGGAGGATGATGGTATCGGTGCGGGGGATGTCCTGCTCGCCAGGACGGCCGTCGGTGCCCAGCAGGAGCACGTTGATGGCCGGCTTGGGTGTGTCCACCGTGGCGGACGTCACCTCCGGCTGCTGCTGGGCATCTGCCGTTGCGTTGTTCTCGGGGGCTGGTTGCTCGGTCACGCTTTGCAACGAGGCCGGTGCCAACATCTCAAACTCGGGCAGATTGGCCAGGGGTGAGCTGTTGAGGATGCGCAGGCGTGCCCAGTCGTAGAGGCGGTTGCTGAGCAAAAGCGCAAAAGTCAGGACGAAAATAACGTAAAAGACAGAGCCAGCAATGGCAAGTCGTCGGTAAAGGGTCGTCCGCTCTCCGGGTGGACGACCCGCCGGTTTCCGGTCCATCGCCTCGTTGGTTGAATCAGGACGCTGCATAAACCATGCCATAATGAATTTCATTATAGCATAGGCCTGGCGAGAAGGAGCAAGTTTGGGGGGCAATAGAAGCACGAACCTGGACAGGAAACCGGACTGCTGTTTTGAAAACTGTCATGCCCGGTGAATTCCGGAAGGATGCCAGATGCGCAGATCAGTCGATAAGGGGATGTCGGTAGAGGCCGGACCGGGTCAACAGATACATCTGCTTGGCCACTTCGTCCAGGTAAATACCCGTCAGGCCGCGGAGTTGCTCCCCTTCGGGGGACTGGAGTTGATGCCGGTAGGTGCCCTCCTTGTCGAAGACCAACACCCGCTGGTTCGCCCCGTCCACCACAAAAATCGAGCCCTGACCTTGGGTGGTGATGGCCAGATCGCTGGGTTCCTGGGCTAGCCCCACACTGTCTTCCAGGGAAAAGGGCACCTGTTCGCCAGAGTTATAGCGCAGCAGCCGGCCATCTTCGAACAGGAACCAGATGTCGCCGTCGATCCGCATGGAGACCAACCCGGCCAGGTTGACCTGGGTCTGGGGAGCAAACCAGAGGTGAGGGGCCACATCGTAGCGCCCGGCCGAGTAGCGATAGATCTCACCGGTCTCTTCATCGGCCAGATAAATCCGCCCCAGATAGGTCTCCACCTGGTCAATGGCGCGCCAGTCTTCCTCGCCGGCAAACAACAGGCGGGTGGGGCCCGCCACCCGGGGGTCGTAGCGGAAGACGTGGTTGTTGCGATCTACCACCAGGAGGCTGGCCCGATCCTCAAAGCCCGGCACCAGGGGCAGCCAGGCCATATCAGCCAGTTCGCCCACCGTGGTGCCCTGGATCACATCCCCCTGGGCGATCACCGGCTCGCCCTCGGGCTCCACCACCACCCCCAGGGCGGGGTCAAAACGATAACGCCGGATGGCCTGTCGTCCCCGATCCAGGATAAAGATGTCTTCATTGACGACCACCAGGCGGGTGGGTAAGGCATCGGGGGGGAAGGTCAGGATGGGGTCGGTGAGTCCGTAGAGGAGCTGAACCTGGAGCACATCCTGAAGATCCTGTTCAATCTGGGCGGCCAGTTGATCACGCCGTTCGTCACGGCCGTCCAGTGCGATGGCTTCCAGCAGGAACTCCTGGGCCTCGGCCAACATCTGGCGGGCGGTCGACTTGTCGCCCAAATCCAGGGCCGTCCGCGCGCTGAGCAGCCGGGCTTCGGCTGCGTCGGTCAACTGGACCGCCTCGGCCCGACGGTCGGCGCCATCCCCCCAGTAGACGGCAAAGGTGGCGATGGGGACCAACACCAGGATGGCCAGGGCCAGGAAGAGGAAGAGACGCGCCCGGGCGCCCCGGGTAGGCGCGGGCGGCGTGAAGGTCATGGGTGGGATGGAGGCCAGCGGCCCCGAGGCGGGATCGGCCTGCCCGTCCTCGGCGTCCGACTGGCGCGTCGGCGGCGGGCTCTCCGCTTCACCTGTTCCCTCGACCTCCTCGTCAACCGGGAGGGCTTCCCCCACCCAGCCTGCTGCCTCCATGTCGGTTACCTGGTCGGTTACCTGGAGGTCTGCCCCTTCGGCCAGGACGTCGTGGTCCATCCCCGGGGAGAAGGCTGGGGACAAATCCTCCGCCGGGGTCGCGAAGGCCCCCTCCGCCCCGTCGCCTGTCTCCGCAACACCCTGTCGGCGCTCCGGCAGGGTCCTGGAAAGGAGGGTGCGGAGCTGGGACCAGCCGGCCTGCAGGGCAGCCAGGAGGGCGGCCGCCAGGCGCGCCACGCTTTGACGGCCAGGCAGTGGGACGTCTTCTCTCGTCTGGGGTGGATCCATGTCCTCTACGGCCGCTGCGGGGGAGCCTGGAGCCGCGGGCGTGGGGCTGGCACGGGCGGTGGCGGCCGGCGCCACGGAGGAATAGGAAGTCGGCGGGGCCGACGCGGCCACCGGGGCCACGGCCGACGGACCCGTCGGGGGAGCAGTAGGCGGCATACGCACCGGCGGCAGGGTGCTGAAGCTGGTGGGCAGCCCGCCCAGCCGGGGACGGCGGGGCGGCGTGGGGCGCGGGCCGGTACCCGACGGCGGCGGCGACCCCACAGATTCCAGCACGGCCAGCAGGCCGGGCAGGTCGGCCCCTCCACTCTGGGCGTAGAGGTCACCGGCAGCGTCCATGCAGTTGTCCACGGTGACGTAAGCCACCACGCCAGCCAGATAGCGCACCGGCACCCGGTCCAGCCAGGCGCCTGCGCCCACGAACATCACGTCGTGGGCCCGGACCTGCTGGCGAAAGACCTCCACCTGGGGCTCGGCCTCCTGGAGCTGGTCCGGGGTGAGCCGCATCAGCTCCGAGGGAAACATGTGGACTTTGTCATCGGCTTTGACCAGGGCGAAGGCAGACCCGGTAGTGGCGACCATCAGCCGATCGTGGAGCAGGGCCGCGCACAGAATGCCGACGGAGCTCGCGTCCACGTTGGGAAGTGCCAGCCCATGCTGGCGCAGGAGGGCGTAGGCCTGGCGCACCGCCTCGGTCATCACCTGGGACTGGCTGCCCCGCAGGGTGTAGTAGGTGCGCTGCATGACGCTCAGCAACCTGTCCGCAAGGGCTTCCCGGTCGGGCATGTTGGCTGGCAGCTCCACCAGGGCGTATAGATTGCCCCGCTGGAACTGCCGGGTATCTGGCGGTGGTTCCACGACTCGGACGCCCACAGGCTGGTCGGCCTGGGGACTCATCAGGTAGGCAATATGGGTGATCGGTCCAGATGAGTGCATAGGCAGCGTGTTCCTGGCAATGGTCGACCATGCAGCAGCACGGCCAACGGGGTCCCGTGTCCGGCCTTTCAGCGTATATTCAACCCACCGGGCCGGTCAGGAATAAACGTGGAAATTCTAACCCGCGTGGCAGAGAATGTCAACGCACCCGCGTTTTCCCGCGTTTTCCTATTTTCGGGGATTTTTCAATTCTCGCCTGGCAAATCTATAATTCAGCCGGCAGTTCTATGGCTGACCATTGGCTATCCTGGATCATGACAATTCTGTGAGGTTAAAAGAAAATCACCATGGCCACCGCGCGCTGTATTGAATGTGACGAAGAAATTGAGCTGGGCACCAGGGTTCGTCTGGGCCTCCAGGTCACCTGCGAAAACTGTGGTGCGGAACTGGAAGTCGTCAGCGTCAATCCACTGGAACTGGACTGGGCATACGAAGAGGATGAAGAGTGGGACGAAGACGAGGACGAAGAGTACGACGATGATGACGACTTCGATGATGACGATTACGACGATGACGATTACGATGACGACGATGATGACTACGATGATGACGACCTGGACGAGGGGCGTTGGAATTGAGGCGTGAATCCCGGCAGGAACTCGCCCGTAGCACCCCGTTGCGGGAGCGCAGGCAGATTTCCGCCGTGGTCATTCTGACTTCCCAGCCAAAAGGGTCTCATCATTGTACCGGTGGCCGGCCCCATTCGGCAATGGGGCCGGCTTCAGGCCCAGGGGCGGTCGGCCGGGGGGCGTGCTGATGGCTCCGGGCAGTCGCTACCCGATTCCGGCCCAGACTCACCGGGTGGAAGAGGAAATCAAGCGGAGTCGTTTCATCACCACCCTGGGCTACACCCCCACCGTGGAGGCGGCCCGGGACTTCATTGCCCAGGTCAGCGCGGAGTTTGCCGACGCCAGCCACAACTGCTGGGCCTACGTGGTAGGTCCACCGGGCAGCACGGCCCAGGTGGGCATGAGCGATGCGGGGGAGCCCCACGGCACAGCCGGGCGGCCCATGTTGACCGTCCTGTTGCACAGCGGCGTGGGCGATGTGACCGCGGTGGTGACCCGCTACTTCGGCGGCACCCTGTTGGGCAAGGGAGGGCTGGTCAAGGCCTACAGCGGCGGCGTCCAGCTTGCCCTGGCCAGCTTGCCCACCGTGGAAAAGGTGCCGACGGTGACGCTTCAGGTGGTGTTGGACTACGCGGCAGTCACCCCGGTGAAGCGACTCCTGCCGGCCTACGAAGCCGAAATCCTGGACGAAGGGTATGCGGCCCAGGTCACCTACCGGCTCAAAGTGCCCGAGGAACAGGCTTCCCCCCTGGTCCAGGCCCTGACCGAGTTAACCCACGGCCAGGCAGAGGTGGATGTGCTGGGCTAGATGGGGGCTGCTCCATCGGCCTGTTCACTGTCACCGCGACGGCGCAGGGACTTCCTGGGGCGGGGAGTACTGCACCGGAATGTGGCACTGCACGTGGGTGCCCTGGCCTGGGACACTCTGAAAAATCAGGCGCCCGCCGTGGGCCTCCACGATAGCCCTGGCCAGATACAGCCCCAGGCCCGTTCCCGGTATCTCCCCCTGGCGGGCCGCCTGTCCGCGATAAAAACGCTGGAAGATCAGGGGAATCTCCTCGGCCGATACGCCGATGCCTTGATCCTGCACTTCCAGATGCCACGCGCCATCTAAATAGCGGGAGCGCACCCGCACCTCCTGCCCATCCTGACTGAACTTGATGGCATTGCTGAGCAGATGCCGGAGCACCTGCTCCAGCCGTTCCGGATCCCCCTCGGCCTGATGTCCGGCAGGCCAGTCATCCTCCACAATCAGCTGAAGGCCCCGGCTGGCAAGCTGGGGTGCCAGGGACTGACAGACCTCCTGCACCAGCCGCTGCGGCTCAAAGGTGCGCACCTTGAGCCGCAGCGTGCCCCGCTGGATGCGTGAAACCGTCAGCAACTCCTCGATGAGCTTATCCAGGCGCTGGGAGCTCGCATACACCATCTCCAGAAAGCGGTGTTGCAAATCGTTCAAAGGACCCGGGTGCTCCGTCAGCAGGGTTTCTGTCCACCCCATGATGGAGGCCAGCGGGGTACGCAACTCGTGGGAGACGGTCGAGACGAAGTCGTCGCGCAGGCGTTCGTACTCCTTGCGCTCGGTGATATCCCGAATGGAGACGGTAAACTGACGTCGTTCGGCCAGTTGAAAGGGTTGGATGCGCATCTCCACGGGAAAGACCCGTCCACCCCGGGTGATCCCCTGTAAATCCAGGAAGTAGCGCGGATCCTCCCGATATTTGGTGTCCAGGAAATCCTGCAGATCAGTTACCGGTTGGGTAGGGCGGCAGAGGGGTGCCAGTAAGATCCAGAGGGGCTGGCCGACCAGCTCCTCGGCCGGGTAGTCAAACAGGTGGGTCACCTGGGCGTTGACCAGGTTGATCACGCCCTGCTCATCTGTGGTCACCACACCCTCATCCACCGTGTTGAGTACTGCCGTCAGGGTGTCGATGGCATCCTGCCGCGCAGAGACATCGTGTGCGGCGCAGATAACCCCGTGGACCTGACCATCCGGCTGAATCACCGGCCGGTAGATGGTATCGTAACTGCGATGATCATAGCGTACCATCACCCTGCGGGTCTCCCCGGCAAAGGCAGCACGGATGTGCTCCAGGACGTCGGAATAGGAGTACAGTTCGAAGACAGAGCGCCCCAAAAGCTCCTCGGGGACAATGCCGTGGTGCTTTAGTCCCGAACCTTCCACCACCTGAAAGCGCCCCTCAGCATCCATGGCCAGCACAATGGACGGGATGGATTCCATCAGCGAACGATAAATGTTGCGCACCCACAGGGTCTGACTATAGGCGGCTTCGATCCGCTCCCGCTGAAGGCAGGCCTGGCCGGCCTGGGCCAGCTTGCGCAGGATGGGTGCCAGGCTTTGGAGCAGGGCCGCATCCAGGGGCGCTGTTGGACATGTGAGCAC
Source organism: Litorilinea aerophila (assembly GCF_006569185.2). Taxonomy (NCBI): domain Bacteria; kingdom Bacillati; phylum Chloroflexota; class Caldilineae; order Caldilineales; family Caldilineaceae; genus Litorilinea; species Litorilinea aerophila. Next base: position 89,755 of record NZ_VIGC02000002.1, read on the forward strand.
CAGCCAGCCCAACTCCTCCAGAGGCAATAAATGATAGAACCCACCCTGCCGAGTCTCTCCCTGTCGGGGCAGGGATGCCCACCATGCGACCGGGCTGGCCGCCTGCCCTTTCCCACCAGCCAGGAATTGCTCGACAACCTGTACGGCTACGTTTTCTGCCGGACTTTCCGGCAAGGCGCAGAAGGCTCGACACGGCCCCAGGCCGGAGTCCAGCAAATAGACGGCGACGGCGGAACAGTGTAGATGACGCTGGATGGCCGCCAGGGCCTGGGCGAACATGGCCCGGGCATCCAGGCTGACGTCGATGGAAAGGCACAGCTCGTACAGGAGCTTTTCGGGTTTCGCCTCGGGCGAAGGGGCGGTTCGCCCGGATGTTTCGATCGTCTGCATGTCCATGATGGCATCCTACCTGGATTGTCTTGTTGGGGGGGCGAACCATTGCTGCCTGATTCTCCACTGCCTACATTGCTTTGATGATACTAGAAATAGAGAGGGTATGGACTACAGAAATTGACCGGAGCGGATACGCCAATTTGCGGATGTTACGCATGCGCTTTCGGTACACCATAAAAGGAGCCTGAGGCAGCCCGGTTGTGCTCCCACGGATGGCGGTCCATGGCAATCTGCGGAGCCGAAAGCCGGTAGAGAATCTGGGATGGAGAAACAGCCATGGTGGAACAGAGAACGGAACCCCAAACGCTGACCCGTAACGGCCTGGCCTGGAGCCAGGGCGCACCAACCCTGGAGGGCGGGGTGGCGGATCCCGCCTGCCCGCCAACGAACCAATCCTACGGCAGCCATCCCATGGCCGGAGGGATGGAGGACCCCTACGCCCGTTATCTTCGCTGGAAGACCCAACCGTTGCAGACGACACCGTATCTGTCGGTCGTCATCCCAACCTACAACGAGGCAGAGCGAATTGTGCCGACGATTGGGGCTGTGGCCTCCTACATTTGTCACCAGGATATCCCCTGGGAACTGATCGTCGCCGATGACGGCTCCAAGGACCACACCGTCTCCCTCTGTGCCGGCCTGGAGCTGGCCAACCTGCGCATTCTCAAGGCGGATCAAAATGGCGGCAAGGGAAGCGCGGTGCAGCGTGGCGTGTTGGCCGCCCGGGGCGCCCGAATCCTTTTCATGGACGCGGACAATTCAACCCCCATCGAGGAATTGGAGCGCTTCATGCAGTGCATGGACGACGGATATGACGTGGTTATCGGCTCCCGGGCAGCGGCAGGGGCCCAGGAGGCCCACCGGACGTGGCTCCGTCAGCTCATGAGCCGGGTCCTGCGCACCCTGATTCGCCCGGTCCTCGGCCTGACTATCCGGGATACCCAGTGTGGATTCAAGCTATTCACCCGGGAAGCTGCCCGGGCCATCTTTCAGAAGCAGACCATCATGGGTTTCTCATTCGACCTGGAGATCCTCTACCTGGCCCACAAATATGGATTCAAAATTGCCGAACTGCCGGTCCACTGGGTGGATGCCCCGGGCTCGAAAGTGGACAAATGGAAGGAAGCTCGACGCTTCCTGAAAGCCATCCTTCAGATCAAATGGAACGATTACCGGGGGCTTTACGGCTGATGGCAACCTAATGCGGGAGAGCGGATATCGGAGAGAAAGAACCATTCAACCAAAGGCACAGAGGAGGGCCCATGCACATCGCCTTGATCACCACCTATCCCCCAGGACGGGGTAGCCTGAACGAATATGCCCATCACTTCGTTCGTGCCCTGCGAGGCAAGGAGGAGATCCATCACCTCACCCTGCTGGTGGATGAACTCCCCCATGGGCAGGCGTATCCCCAGCCGGAGGACCGGCCGGGGCTGGCCACCCTGGAGATCGTGCCCTGCTGGCGATTCAACGATCCGGCCAACCCGTGGCGAATTCTGCGGCAGATCCAGCGAGTCCAGCCGGATCTGGCCCTGTTCAACCTGCAGTTTGCCAGCTTTGGTGACAAAAAGATCCCGGCCATGTTGGGCCTGATTACCCCCATGTTGGTGCGCCTGGCCGGCTATCCCAGCATGGTCCTGTTGCACAACATCATGGAGACGGTGGACCTCCGCAGCGCAGGCTATGCCCGGCACCGGGTGCTGGAATGGCTCATGCGGGGAGCTGGCACCCTGGCCACCTATGCCCTCCTGCAGGCTGACCTGGTGGCCCTGACCATCCCGAAATATGTGGAGATCTTCCGCACCAAATATCGGGCCCGAAACGTACTGCTGGCGCCCCATGGCAGCTTTGATGACCAGGTGGCCATGCCCTCTTTTGAAACGCCGCCAGGGCCTCGCCGGATCATGGCATTTGGCAAGTTTGGCACCTACAAGCGGATCGAAGTGATGGTCGAAGCCCTGGAGCGGCTGGAGGAGCGAGGCTACCGCGATCTGGAACTGGTCATCGCGGGCACCGACAGCCCCAATGCCAAGGGGTATCTGGATGAGATGAAACGCCGCTACGCCCATATCTCCAACTTGCGGTTCCTGGGCTACGTCCCCGAAGAGGAAGTGGCCGACGTCTTTCGCTCTGCTACCGTGGTGGTCTTTCCCTACACCAGCACCACGGGGAGCTCCGGCGTCCTTCACCAGGCGGGCAGCTATGGGTGCGCAGTGGCCCTGCCCAACATCGGCGACTTTGCTGAAGTCATCACCGAGGAAGGGTACACAGGCGAGTTTTTTGAACCCAATGATCCCGATAGCCTGGCCGATGCCATCGCCCACCTGTTGGACGACGAAGAGCTACGACAGAGCATGGGCATGCGCAACTTCCTGGCCTCCCGGGGCCTTCCCATCGCGGACGTGCTGGACTGGTATGTGTTGCACTTTCAGGAGCTACTGGCCAAACGGGGTCGGCGCCACACCGCCACCACGCCGGCCCCTGTCAGAACAGCCAGCGCCGGCAGCCAGGTAGAGCAAGCCCGAGGATGAATACCCGAAATGAAAAAGCGGGGAAGAAGCGTGCAAGCCTGTAAGAACGCAGGGGAACAGAGAACGTAAAAGGAAAGGAACGACCATGAACCAGCTCGAGATGCAGCCCACCAGCCAGACGGCCGTGGTACCCATCGCCGGACGGTTCGATGCCCACCAGGTGCCCCATGTCCAGAAGACGCTGGCCTCGGCGTACGCCAGCGGCGCCCACACCATCATTGTGGACCTCTCAGAAGTCAACTTTGTCGATTCCAGCGCCCTGGCCACCCTGGTCCAGGCCATGAAACGCTGTCGGGAGCAGGATGGAGAATTGATCCTGTGTGGCGTGCGCCAACCGGTGCGGATCATCTTTGAATTGACCCGGCTGGACAAAGCTTTCCGAATTTTTAACAGCCTCGAAGAGGCACAGATGGCAGCCGTCCAGGCTGGCTAGACCATCCAGGCAACATAACCAACCTACCATCGTCCGATAACCAACCCGTAGAGCAGAAGGGAGATTCGGTTTGAATCAGATTCAGCAGATCAATACCCAGTGGGCCGTTGCCCCCGCCCTGGAAGTGCTCGAAGCGCCCCAGGAAGCAATATTCCCGAAGGCGCTCCAGGAGCAGGTACAATGCCAGCCCCAAGCCGCCAAACATATCCTGATCGTGGAGGACGACGTCTCCCTGCGAGAATGGATTGAATTCGAGCTCACCTTCGCCGGCTACCAGGTGACAACTGCTGCCGATGGCCTGAGCGCCCTGGCGGCCTTGCAATCCATGCCGACGCCGGACCTGATCCTGCTGGATGTGCAGCTTCCAGGCATGAACGGTTTCGAGATCTGCAACACCATCCAGCAGTGGCCCGAAACAGCCGGCGTGCCTGTGATCTTCCTCACGGCCCGGGGAGCCCTGGAAGACAAGCTGCAGGGCTTTGCGGTCGGCGGGGTCGATTACCTGACAAAGCCCTTCAAGATGGCCGAATTAAAGGCTCGCATTCAGGCGCTCCTCCGTTCCCGGGAACGGCAGCGGACCCAGCTCCTGAAAGAGGCCGCGCAGCACCTGGACGAGGAGATGGCGGAGGCAGCCCTGATCCAGAAGGCGTTGATGAGCCGGCCGCCGGCCAACCTGCCAGGGCTGGACATCTATGCCACCTGCCGGCCAGCCAAAGCGGTAGGCGGTGACATCTACGACATCTACGTACAGTCAGGTTCCCACCTGCACCTGACGGTGGCCGACGTCAGCGGCAAGGGACTGGCCGCAGCCCTGATCACCGCCCAGGTCCGTACCATCCTGCGGGAGGCGACCCGCACCCTTGCCTCACCCGCTGCGGCCCTGGCCCACGTCAACGCCCGCCTGTACGAAGATCTGGCAGCGATCGGCAAATTTGTCACCATCTTCGCGGGCACCTATGTGCCGTCCGAGTGCAGCCTGCGCTATGCCAACGCCGGCCACTCTGTGGCCATCTACCGACCATCCGAGGGTCCTCCCCGGATCCTGGAGCCGACAGGCATGCCCCTGGGCATCCTGCAGGATACCCAATACGAAGAGGCGGTCCTCCCCTTTGCCCGCGGGGACTTGCTGGTGGTCTGTTCCGACGGGTTTCCGGAAGCTTTCAACCCGGCGGGGAATATGTTTGGCTATGGTCGGCTCTTACGCATCCTGGACGATGTCGCGCCGGAGCACACCGCAGCAGAGATCGGCGCGGCCCTGCTGGAGGAGGTATCGGCGTTCATGGGCCATTGTGAGCAATCTGATGACCAAACCTTGATCGTCATCAAGGGGGCAGGATGAACTATGACAAGCATTGCATCCCGAAGCATGGTCTTGCCGACCCAACTGTCACGCCTCGTTGAGCTGGAGCAGGTGATTGCCGAAATGCTGGCGTATCTTCCGCCCCTGGCCAATGCGGAGGCCGTCCAGTATAACGTGGTGCTGGCCCTCCATGAGCACTGCGTCAACATCGTCAAGCATGCCTATGGCGGGCAGGAGGGCCAGTTCACGGTGATCTTCAACGTGCAGTGTGATCCCACCTGCATCCAGATCGACACCTACGACACGGGCCCCTGTCAGTTCAACGCCAGCGGCTGGCAGCCGCCCGACCTGGAGGAGCCACCCCTCCATGGGCTGGGCATTTTCCTCATGCGCCAACTCATGGACCTGGTGGAGTACGAATTGACTGCCCAGGGCAACCACTGGCGGCTGGTGAAATATCTGTCCACAGCCGCCGACGCGGCTGCCGTCGATGCCGTAGAGGCAGACGAGGGGCCAGGGAGCCAGGAGCCCATGTTTCAGCTCCCATGCGAACCCTGACGAAACACAGAGCGCGCGCCAGCGGGAGCCAGCGAACGAGGACACAGCCAGCGATACAGAAGGAGAAATGACCATGCAGCTACAGGTAGATGAACAGATCCGACGAACCATCCAGGTAAAAATCCCAGGCCGGCTGGATATCGTCAGCGCGCCGGAAGTGAAAGAGCAGTTGGAGCGATACCTGGCCGAGGGCGTGACCGATTTTGTGATCGACCTCTCGGAAACTCCATTCATGGACAGTGCCGGCCTGGCGGTCCTGGTTTCCTTGTTGCGCCGCTGTCGGAACCAGGGCGGCACGGTCAAGCTGGTCTGGCCGCGCTCCGAGCATGTCCAGCGCACCCTCACGTTGACGCGCTTTGACCAGGTCTTCGACATCATCGGCCGCGAATCGGCTGGTTGATGGAGCGCTGGCCTGTGGCCCACAGAAGAGAGGGGCACATAGAAGAGTGGAGGCGAAAAAGGGATAATGCTCAAAGAGGCCCATCCTCCCCTGCCGGGGATAGAAGCACACCAAGAACGGTCAGCGGCTGCTACCGCGCTGCCACACTCGACCAGGGCACCGGTGCGCCCGTCCCTGTGGAAGGGCAGCACGCTGCTCTTTATCAGCGCCACCGTGGTCAACGGGGGAAATTACCTGTTCAACCTGCTGCTGGGCCGTTGGCTGGGGCCCGCCGCCTTTGCCGACCTGAGCCTGATCGTGACCCTCTTCCTGGTGGTCTCCTTCCTGACGGCCGGGCTCCAGACGCCCACAGCTCGCTTCGGCGCCATCTATGTGGCCGACGACGATCTGCAGGGGCTGGCCGGTTTCCATCGCTGGGCTCGACGTTGGGCAGGCTGGGTTGGCGTGGTGCTGATGGCGGTGTTTGTCCTGGGGGCGGGTCATTTTCAGGCTTTTTTCACCACCGCTTCATCCTGGATCTTCATCATTTTTGGCCTCTTTCTGCCTTTCTACATCCTGCAGGGCGTGGATCGGGGGCTGCTACAGGGATGCACCCGTTTTGGCCGGCTGGCCCTGACCTATCAGGTTGAAATGTGGTCCCGGCTGCTTCTGGGCATTGGACTGGTCCTGCTGGGCCTGGGGGTACAGGGGGCCGTACTGGGGCTCGGCCTTTCCTGCCTGGCCACCTGGTTGGTCGCCCGGGCCAGCGTGGGGCGTCTGCCAGAGGCGCCGCCCATCCCCGCCCCGGTACGCCGGGAGGCGCTGCTCTTCGTTGCGCCCGTTTTGGTGACCCAGTTGGGCCAAATTTTGATCAACAACAGCGACATCTTAATCGTCCGTCGCTTTTTCACCGCTGAAGAGGCGGGCGCCTATGCCGCCCTGGCCCTGATCGGGCGCATGGTCTTCTTCGCCACCTGGTCCATCGTGACGGCCATGTTCCCCATCGCGGCCCAACGACACCATCGGGGGGAATCCCATCGCCCGCTTTTTTATCTGTCCATGGCAGTGGTCCTGCTGGTCTCCGGGGCCATCATCGGGGCGACCTACTTTTTCGCCCAGGAGATCGTCCAGGTGCTCTTCGGCGCTACCTACCTGACCATTGCCCCGTTACTCTGGCTCTATGGGGTGGCCACCCTGTTTTACGCGCTGGCGAACGTGGTGATCAACTACCGCCTGTCCATCGGCAATACCTTGGGCACCTACCTGGCCATTGGCGGTGGCGTTGCGCAGGTGTCCTGCCTGTGGCTCTGGCATGAGAGCCTGGCCCAGGTTGTTTGGATTCAGATCGGCCTCATGGCGGGGCTGCTGGTTCTGCTGCTGGCCTGGGATGGTTTTCTCTCCCTGCGGGAGTGGATGGGGCCCACCTTGCCCAGCGCCAGGGGTTCGCGCTAAACAGACAAGAAGGATGCGCACAAATATGCAAAATAAACGAATTCTCTTCCTGGGCACCCACGCCCAAATGAATATCGGGGATGAACTGCTGCTGGAGACCTTCCTGAACCAACTGGGGGCAGAGAATCTCTACTACATCAACTCGTACGATCCTGCCTTCACAGCCGCCCAACTGGCCGATCGGTTTCAGGTGGAAGTGTTCCACACGGTCAAAGAACGCAGCAAGCTAATGCGCTATCTGGGGCAATGCGACCTGCTGTTCTTCGGCGGCGGCAGCATCATCAAAGAGCTCTATCCATCAACAGGTCGGCATCCCTATTCTACGCTCCTGATGGTGCTGGCCCTGGTCTCTGCGGCCAAACAACTGGCCCGGAAGCCCATCATCATGAGCAATATCGGGGTGGGCCCCCTCATGAGCCAGCGTGGCCACCAGCTGGCCCGATGGATCTTACGCCAGGTGGACGTGGTGACCGTTCGGGATGAAAAATCATATGAGACCTGCCGCAGGCTGGGTGTTCCGCCGGAACGGCTCCAGTTGGTGCCCGATGCTGTCTTCGCCAATCCGCCGTCGGTTTTTCTGGACGGTGTGGCAGACAAGGAGCGCCCCCGTTCGGCATCTGACAGCCCTGGCCTGCTGAAAATTGCCCTGAACCTGAACTACGACATTGAAAACCCCAGCAATTGGGAAACCTTCCGCCAGAATCTGGCCGATGGGCTCCACCTCCTGGCCGAAAGGCACGAGCTGGAGATCCACGCCTTGCCCATGCAGTCCCACTTCAAGACCATGCACGATGCCCGGGTGCTGGACGAATTCCAGGCTCTGATTCCCAGCCTGCCCTTCCGCCGCCACGCCATTCAGAATCATCAAGATGTAGCCCGGGTGCTGGCCGAATGTGATATCCTGATCGGTGAGCGGCTCCACGCGCTGGTGATTGCGGCAATTTTAGGCATCCCGTTTTATGGGCTATTGTATGATATAAAAGTGCGGGAATTGGTGAAAAGCCTGGGCATGCAAGCCCACGCCGTTGATATCAATCGCCCCTTCGATCCCGCCGTGCTGGCCGAAGGGGTGGAAACGGTGTTGCAGCGACAGGAGCAGATTGCCTGTCACCTGCAGCAGCGCAGCAGTGCGTTTCGCCAGGAGCTCCAAACTTATTTTGCCAGCCTGGAAGAGCGGCTGCCCCGGACTGTTGGACGATGAACAGGTGGAGATGCGAGCAGTATCGAAGGCTCTGCAATTTGAACGTCAACCCTCTACTCCCCATGAGCTACCCATTGTCTGGACCTCACAGCAGCGGGTGCGCCTGATCGCCCTGCTGGTTGCGCTCCTCTATTTTGGCAGTTCCTTCTTCTTTTTCCGCGGCGTCATCGCCAGCATCCCCGACATCCTGGCCGGCAAAGCCGTGATCAACGGCGACGAGCTGGTCCCTTTTTTCAACCCGGTCAGCCAGCTCATCGATCAGGCGGCCGGAAAGTTCAACCAACTGACCCACGGCTACGAATTTCGGGTGCGCTACGCTTTTCTGACCACGTGGATGCGTTACTACAAGATCCTTCCCTTTGCCATCGTGCTGGTGATTCCGGGTATCACCTTTGCTGGCTATTTGGCGGTAAGCATCTTTCTGAGCCGGAGCTTCAAAAACCTGGCGCCGGAAACCATCTACACGGCCAGCGCAGCCCCTGTGGCAGTCATCTTCCTGATCCTGACCTATTCCAAGATCACCCACTTCTACACCCTGATCTTGGGGTTCAGCATGTTTTTGATTGCGGTGACGCTGGTGACCTATGGCCTCCTGTTTGCCACTCGTCGGCCCTACCGCCCCATCGCGGCCGCGGCCCTGGTGACGCTCTTCAACCCGGCGGTGCACTACCTGATCCTCTTTGCGCTATATCAAAGCATGACCGTGGGCGGCCTGCTGCTGTTGGAAGGCATCCGATTCGTCCGCCTGAAGCCCTGGCAGTTCCTTCCACAATGGCGGGAATGGCTGCCCTACCTCCGTCCCGCCTGGCTCTGGCAACACCGGGAGGCCATCCTCCAGAGCAATGCCGCCCGGGCCATCATCGCCATGATCTTCCTGGGCAGCTTAGCACTGGTGCCCTACGCTCTCTTCGTCAAATTCATTGCCCTACGAGGTGTACCCAACCTGTCCGAGACTGTGCCCGGCGACTTCTATTTCATCACAGATGCCTCGATTCCCATCGCCCACCTCCTGTCTCTGGACATGGCCGGCATCATGGACAAGATGATGACCGGAGACTATCTGGCCCGGGAACCCCGCTATGCCAACATGGTCTACACCGTATCGCTCCTGTTGCCGCTCTTCTGGCCCCAGATGCGACGCCGCCTGTTCAACACAGCGGCCCGGCGGCGTTTCCTCTTTGTGGCCTATCTGAACGTTTTCTTTTCCATGTGGGCGACCCTGGGCTACTCTGAACCAGCGTGGCTGCCCACATTTCATCGAACCATTGCGGCCATCAGCCTGGCGGCCTATGGCATGGAATCAGTGGTGGGCGATCTGATCCTGAAGGTCACCAGCACCATCGTCCAGGTTCTCCGCTTTCCCCACCGCTTCGAGCTGATCCTGTTCATGATGGCCTGCATCCTCATGCCCCTGAGCCTGGCCCAGCTCATCCAGTGGATCCAGGAGCGGCTCCAGGAGTGGGGACGCTGGTCATCGACGGCATGGCGCCGCGTGCTCCACCGGGCCATCGCACCCGGCCTGACTTTACTCTTCTTCGTTCCCCTTTTCAGCAACTGGCAATATCGGGAAACCTTTCTGTCCGGCGATTTCCGCCAGTTTCTGGCTCCCTATCCGGTGACCCTGCTCAAGGAGGTGAAGAGCTTCCTCCAGGGGATGCCCCCGGGCAAGGTGGTGGTGCTCCCGCCCACGGAGACGGCCAAGGTGGTGGTGGACCTCAATGGGGTTGAGCACAAGTTCATCGATAAATTTCACATTTACTACCTGGATCTGCCCAGCTACTACTACGGTTTGACCGGCGATTCGGACAACAAGTTCGAGTTCTTCCTGCTGCTTCGGGCGCTGTACTACCAGCAGGACTGGTGGGTGAACATTGCCCGGGATCTGAATTTGCGCTACATTGTGGTCAACCGGGAGCTGATCGCCAACACGGTTGGCGGCGCCGAATATCTGCGAGAGATCGAGAAGATCATCCTGCCCGAACTGGACCAATTGCCCCAATACCTGCACCGGGTCTACGAAAACGCATCGTATGTGGTCTATCAGTTCACCGATCTCCCTAAAGCCGCCCGGGTGCCCCTCTTCATTGACATGAAGTGGAGCGATTTCATCGCCGCCCTGTCCAGCAACCTGGCCTTGACCCGCTGCTACGACCTTCGTCATCCGGTTGTGTCCGATGATTTGACAGACTACGAACAATTGGTGCTCCTGACCGACGAGCCCCGGGTGGCTGCCCTGGACCTCTACATCAAGGCCCATCCGGAGCGTTTTTTCTCGCCCAGCAGCAGCATTCTGGCCTTCAATCCCAACATCGTGCCCAGTTCCTATTATCTTTCCCCCATGTTTCGACTGTTCCAGTTCTTTTCAGACAGCAAGTGGAATCGCCTTCACATGATCACGCCGGGGCTCTTTGGCACCATCAAGGGCAGTTTTATCGGCGTACCGCGGCCCACCAAGTTCCGCATCGACGTCAAGTTTCCGGCACCAGGACGCTACCGGCTGTTGTTACGCGGTGCCGCGACCGTCAACGCGCTGGAGATGCGGGCCAGTAGCCTGCAGCTCCAACGCCCTGTAACCCTGAAGGCGCAACCCGGCTGGCTGGACTTCTACGACCAGCGGGAAGTGTTCACCAGCCAGCGCACGCCGCTGGACATTTCGCGCTACACCCTGGAGGAGCTGGAACAGTTGATCCCGACCCAAATCGTGGCCGTCAACAATCGCTATCAATACTTCGACCTGGGCACCGTCGAGGTCAACAGTGCCAGAACCGCCATCTTTTATTTCAACAAGCAAGATAGCAACCCCCTGTTGGTGGAAGGAGTGCTGGCGATTCCGGACGAAACATACCAGCGCCTGGACTTGCCGGCCAATGTTCGGTTGGTCCAATCGGCGCGGGAACTGGGCTGCCAACCCCTGACAGCCCCTTGACACGCCCAGGGAGCACAGCAAGGATCAGCAACCATGGACCATCCACCCCAATTTCCCAGGCCATCCGACGAGCCGGAACTGATGCCGGAAGAGGTCCGGTATGCCCCGGCCGACGAGCTGGCCGATCTCGACGAAATCATGAAAGAGGTGGATCAGATTCACAGGGAGGCCGCTGAACCGGCGGCCAGTCGGCCCGCCCCAGGGGCCAGGCGTCTGTCCAGGCTACGGCTCCTCCGTCCCACCCTTCCCCGCTGGGTGACCTGGCTGGCAGCAGGCGGCACAGCGGTGGCAGTGGCCGCCCTGGCCGTCCTGTACCTGCTCGGCATCTTCCCCGGGCGGGCCGGGTTGCCGGCATTCTCGCTGCCCCTGGTGGAGGACTTCAGCGCCGCGGATCTGCAACGCTGGATCGTTCATGAAGGGGTCTGGACCCTGCGGGAAGATCGCCTGGTTCAACTGGCCAATCTGGAAGGGCCGGCCCAGATCTACCTGCCGTATGAGATGCCGGCGGAACAACCCTACCACCTGAGCGCATATCTGATTTTGGGGCGGACCACCCGTGCCGCAGGCCTCAACTTCAATGCCCAGTACCCCGAACCCTGGGCCCGGCAGCATCAGGTCTACATCGCTCGTGCCACGACCACGGACGAAGGTCTGGAAGGCGGCGAAGGCGAGGCGGCTCCCCTACAACTGGTGGCCGGCTTTACCGACGAAAGCGGCCAGTTCGTGCAACAGGTCAGCGTACCCTTCACCCTCGACACCGGGCAATATCGCCTGGATGTCTACGTCCTGGGCAACAGTTACACCGTACAACTCAACGGCCAGACCCTGATCGAGCGGCGCCCCCTCTTCTACAGCGGGGGGTTGCTGGGATTTGTCAGCCAGGGTACAGCCCGGTTTGACACCCTGAAAGTGACCGCTGCTGAAGTCCGGGATCCGGGTGAACAGGTTTACACCAGTGACTTCGACCAGACACCAGGGGGAGCAGGCTGGGTCCCCCTCAGTGGCACCTGGGAACTGAGCGACGGGGAGCTGGTACAGACCAACCCCGCCATCATCGACGCAGCCATCGGTTACGAAGGGAGCGCCTTCGAAAACTATGTGGTCCAGGCTACCTTCCGCCACCTGGTGGGCGTGGGCGGTGGCCTGCTGTTCAACATGGTCTCCCCTTATCAGATCAACAGCGCCTATGTGGTCCGCTATTCGGAGCAGGCGGACGCCGTCTTCTGGGGATTTTTCGACGAACAGGGGATTTTTACCCGTCAGGGCTACGTAGACACGGCGCCGGCAGGTCGGGAGCCCCACACCCTGGCGGTTTATGTGGGGGTAGAAAGCTACGACATCTATCTGGACGATCAGCTGCTAGCCCGGAATGTGCCCCTACAGGCCCTTGCACCGGCGCAGGAACCCGGCCGGAGCGGCGGCCACATCGGCCTGATCACAGCGCGCAGCAGCGTCGCCTACAGCCTGGTGGAGGTCTTTCCCCTCTTCGACAACGCTCAAATGAAGCTTCCCAGGCCCCAACCTCTCCAATCCCAGAGCCCGGCCAGCACTCCAGCCCAGGCAGACGCGACGGCCACTCCGGCAGCATCCACGGTGCCGGCGGAACCCACACCCCTGCCCGCCACGCCCACCGCCCGGGCCACCCGGCCTCCGGCACCTGCGACCCCGCTGCCCGCCTCCAGCCAGACGATTGTTCCAGGGAGCCTGGGCTGGCAGTCCGAGTTCCGGGGCGATCTGATCGGCGCGGGCTGGCGGCCCATCAGCGGCCAGTGGCAGTTCAGCAACGGCACCCTGGTGCAAAATGATCCCAACGGCATCGATCTGGCCATCGTCTACACAGGGCAGGCTTTTCAAGAGTACACCTACCAGGTGAGCTTCACCCACCAGACCGGCCACGGCGCGGGCATCCTCTTCAACATGCCCTACCAGAACCAGCTTGCCGGCGCCCACATGGTCCGCTTCTCAGAACGGCGACCCGGGGGGATCTTCTGGGGCTATTTCGATGAAACGGGTAAATTCGTGGGCCAGGGCTACGCCAACGTCACACCGCCGGCCGACGCCCGCCACACCCTGCAAGTGGCCAGCGGCCAGGACAGCTACAGCATCACCCTGGATGGCTTCCTGCTGGCAGCCGACGTCCCCCTCCATCAAAATTATGGCTACGTAGGCCTGGTCACCGTCCAGAGCACGGCCAGCTTTGACCAAATCCAGGTGGGCGATCTGGTGGATCTGGCAACTGCGACGACCACGGCCGACCCGTCTGTCCTGGCACTCCAACTGGCCCCAGGCGCCGCGGTGGATACCAACGCGTCATCCGACCGGCGGGTGCTCAGCGGCCAGTGGGAGATCGAGGAGGGCGTCTATCGTCAGATTTCCCCAGCGCCGGCAGACTATATCCTCAACACCGGCGTCTACGCGTCGAATTACCGCATCGAAGCCACCATTGCCCTGCCGGTCAAACCGGACGCGGGCGGTGGCTTCGTGCTCCATATGCCGGAACGGGGGCGCAAAAATGGCGCGAGCATCGTCCGCCTGATCAACGGCGGGACGGGGCTCTTCTGGGGAGTTTACGATGCGGCCGGCACTTTTCTGGGCCGTCAATCGGTGGAACTCCCCCCCAAGCCCGAGGGCGACAACGTCTTCCATCTCCGGGTGGAAGTGCGAGGGGCAGAAATGGACCTGTTCGTCGATGAGGTGGAAATTGCCCGGGGAATCCAACTGCCCCGGAGCGAAGGCTGGGTTGGCCTGATCGCGTTTGGCGGGCCGGTGACCTTCACGGATCTACAGATCACCGTGGCCGGCATCCAATAGGGAAATCGCCCTCAGAAAGCCCAGGCTCAGAAGCCTGTGGGGATTGGCACCCTTTCGCAGTCAGGCGAACGGAACTATTGACGAGGTACCCAAGCGGGCGGAATGCTCAAGGAGCGTCGGCAGGGGAAAAACTATATCCCAGCGGCCCCACGTCCTGAATATAGCGGGGATGGTCGGGATCGGGCTCGATTTTACGCCGCAAGTGCCAGATGTAGAGGCGGAGGTAGTCCAGATCCTCCGCGTATTCCTGCCCCCAAACCTGCTCCAGCAGCTTACGGGCCTCCAGCACTTGCCCCCGATTCTTGACCAGGGTGGCCAGGAGCTGATACTCCATGGGCGTCAGTTTCACCGCCCTGCCCTGGATGGCAATCCGCTGGGATTCCAGGTCGATGGAGAGGTAATCATCGTGGTAGCGGACCCTGCCGAAGGTGGGGTCCGGCGCCTGGGCCCGCCGCAAATTAGCCCGGACCCGGGCCATCAGGGGTTTCAGGCGAAAGGGCTTGGTGACATAGTCGTCCGCGCCCAGATCCAGGCCGCGTACCACCGCCTCGTCGCTGCCCTGGGCAGTCAACATGATGATGGGGACCTGAGACTGGCTGCGGATCCGTCGGCAGACCTCGAAGCCATCCATGCCCGGCATGTTGATGTCCAGGATCACCAGGTCAAAGGGCTCGGCTTGAAATTTGCGCAGACCCTCCTCACCGTCTCCGGCCGCAACCACTTCATAGCCGCCCCCCCTCAACATGTAAACCACCAGTTCCGACAGGACGGAATCATCATCAATGACCAGAATACGGTTCCCCATCCGGTGTCATATCCCCTGATTCGTGCCCGTTCGCATCCACCGGTGTAATCCTATCAAGCGGCCACTTCTCAGCTTTCCTCATCCTGCACCGTCTCCCAGGCCCGCTGACAGACGGTTCGGGCCACCTGGTAGTCGAAGCCACGCCGGGCCAGGTACCCCATCACCTTCTTCTCAAACGCCTCCCAGGGCAGGCCCTTCCAGCGGGCAAGCCTCTGGGTCACAGCGGCCCAGGCCAACGCCTCCCCGTCCAGCCCCGCCAGCACCTGCTCGATGATGGCCGGTTCGATGCCCTTCTCCCGCAGCTCCTGGCGCAGCGCGCGGGCACTGCGGGGCCGGAAGCGCCCCCGGTTCTCCACCCAGAAGCGGGCAAAGGCCTGGTCGTCCAAAAAGCCCTGTGCCTCCAGCCGGGCTACGGTGCTCTCGATGACATCCGCCTCGTAGCCCTTCTCCCGCAGGTAGCGAATCAGCTCCTGTCGGCTGCGGGGGCGGTAGCCCAGAAAACGCACCGCGCGCTGATAGGCCAGATCTCGCTCCCCCTCCTGGCGCAGCCGGGCCACCTCCTCCTCGGTGAGCTCTTGCCCCCTCTTCAAGCGGGCGGCCGTCAGAATGTTGACGGCAAACGCGTATTCCCCGTCCAGGTAGACGTTAACCCGCTCTCGATTTCGTTTTTGCACGCGTAGGGCGGTGATGGTTGGCGCCATGGCAGGGATCGTCAACGGGAAGAGGGGACGTGATTCTCGATGTGATGGCGGACCGCGTAGGCTGCCGCCTCCGCCCGGGAGGAGAGGTTCAGCTTGCTCAGGATGGAACTCACGTAGTTGCGCACCGTCTTCTCGGAAAGGAAGACCTGCCGGGCAATCTCCTTGTTGGTCAAGCCCCGGGTAATCAGGGAAAGGATCACCAGCTCCTGGTCCGTGAGAGAGGCAAAGGCCTCTTCCTCGGCCCGGCGGGCATTGGTGCGTACCTGCTCGAACACCTTCTGGGTCACCGCTGGATCCAACAGGGATTCTCCCCGGGCTACCGTCTTCAGCGCCCGCACCAGGTCATCGCTGCCGATCTGCTTGAGGACATAGCCGGCCGCGCCTGCGGCGATGGCGTCGAAGAGCATCTCGTCCTCCGCGTAGGAAGTCAGCATGATCACCCGGGTCTCAGGTCGCCGGGCCAGGATCTCCCGGGTGGCTTCGATGCCGCTCTTGCCGGGCAGCCGTACATCCATAATCACCACATCCGGCTGCACGTAGAGGGCCTTCTCCACCGCTTCCTGGGCATCGGCCGCTTCGGCCACCACCTCAAACTCGGGATAGGCCGAGAGCAGGGTCTTCAGCCCGATCCGCACCACTTCGTGATCGTCTACCAGAAGGATTCGTAAATGCATGGCTTCGGTCATATTCCTGTGGATGCCTGGACGGGCTAGCCAGAGCCGGAAGAGGCAGGAACCCGTCCCGCCGCAAATCGGTTGTATTGTATCACACTTGCCACATTTGATAAGCATGAACGCGACAAAAAGCCCATCTCCTTCCGTACATCCCGCCGTCGATGATTCGTCCGGGAGTCGTTTATAGTAGAAGGGCCCACCTTACGGAAAATACGGTATAATAGACGGCGGCGCGGTGAAGCTTGCGAAAAAGTAGGGTTCAGAAAATCAGGAACGAGGGGACATGAAGCACCAGAACGACCATAGCCAGCAGCTCCACGAAGAACTGCAGGCCTTACGACGGCGGGTGGAAAACCTGGAACGGGGCCTACCCTGGCTCTTTGAACAGGGCGTGTTCGCCCGCTCTTTCATCTATTTCCGCTATCAACTGGAACCGTCCCCCCAACTGACTTACATCAGCCCGGCCGTGGAGCACCAGATCGGCATCCGGCCCGAGGCATTCTACGCCGATCCCGACCTGTGGGAAAGCCTGGTCCACCCCGACGACCGACAGAAGCTCTTGGACGCGGTGCAAACGGGCGCTGTGGCCATAGCGCCCGTGACCTGCCGCTGGCGCACCCAGGACGGCTCCTGGCGGTGGATGGAAGAGTATCTGCAGCTGGAGGTAGACGGCCAGGGACGGATGATCGCGGTGACCGGCATTGCCCGGGACATCACCCAAAGGCGGCAGATGGAGGAGGCCCTGCGGCAGAACGAAAGCCGCTTCCGAACCCTCTTCGCCGAGGCCCCCATCGGCCTGGCCCTGGTGGACGCCGCCGGCCATCCCGTCGAAGTCAACCGGGCCCTGATCCAGATGCTGGGCTACAGCGCAGATGAACTCCAGCGGATGGCCTTCACCGACTTCACCCACCCCGAAGATGTGGACGTGGACTGGAGTCTCTACCAGGAGTTGATCGCCGGCCTGCGCACCCACTACGAAATCGAAAAGCGCTACATCCGCAAAGACGGCCAGACCATCTGGGGCCGCCTGGTAGTCTCCCTCCTCCACGACGCCGACGGCAACCCGGACCTGGGGGTCGGCATGGTGGAGGAGATCACCCACCGCAAGGCGGCCGAGGAGATTCTGCGCCAGAACGCGGAGCGCCTCCACACCCTGTTTGCCCAATCGCCCGTGGGCATTGTCATCGGCGACGACGAGCGAGTCCTGGAGGCCAACCCGGCCGCAGCCCAGCTCTTCGGCTATGCCGACCCCGCCCACATGGTCGGGCGCCCCCTGATGGCCCACGTGGCGCCTCGCTCCCTGCAGACAGCCAGCCAGCGCAACAATGACCTGGTGACCGGCCGCTCCGGCTATACCCGGGACACCGGCGACGCCATCATCGAGCTGGTGGGCCTGCGCCAGGACGGCAGCGAGTTCCCCATGCTGGTTTCCGTCAACCGCATCCAGCTCCCCGAGGGGCCGGCCTCCCTCTTCTTCATCACCGACCTCAGTGCCTACCGGGAGGTCCAGGAAGTGGCGGCCAGCCACGAACGGCGCTTCCGCCAGGTGCTGGAACACCTGCCTGTGGCCGTGGCGGTGGTGGATGCTGCCGGACGGCTGGAATACATCAACCGCAAGCTGCAAGAGAATTTCGGCTACAGCCCAGAAGCAATCCCCACCCTGGACGCCTGGTGGCAACGGGTCTGTCCGGACGAGAGTGACCGGGCCCGGGTGCAGCAGCAGGCCCGTCAAATGCAGCAGCAGGCCCTGGAGAGCGGCCAGGAAAGCGGGCCCGAGATGGTGAAGATCACCTGTCAGGACGGCTCGGTCAAAGACGTGGAGCTCCGCTACATGGTACTGGGCGATCTGGGCATCTGGACGCTCCACGACATCACGCCCCTGGTCCAGGCTGAGCAAGCCCTGCGACGCCAGCGCCAGCGGGCCATGGCCCTGCGTCAGGCCGGGATCGCCCTCAACTCCACCCTGGACCTGGACCGGCTGCTGGACATCATGCTGGAGCAGATCGAGACAGTCATCCCCTACGACGCAGCCAACATCATGCTCCTGGATGGCCGCCGGGCACGCCTCATGCGGACCCGGGGCTACGAAAAGTTCGATCCCAATTACCAGGAACGACTGGTGGATTTCTATCTGGATCTGGATAGCACCCGCAACCTGCGCCAGCTTTATGAGACCCGCCAGCCCCTGGTCATTCCGGACGTCACCCAGTATCCGGGCTGGATTCCCCACAGCCTGCTGGAGCAGCTTCACTCCTGGCTGGGCGCGCCCCTCGTGGTTCAAGACCAGGTGATCGGATTCATCGCCCTGGATAAAGTCGAGCCCGGCTACTACCAGGAGGAGGACGGGGAAACCCTGGCCATGTTTGCCAGCCAGGCGGCCATGGCCCTGGAAAATGCTCGCCTCTTCGCCGACGTCCAGCGCCAGGCCGCCGAAGCTGAGACCCTGCGCCAGGCCGGTGCGGCCGTCGCTGCCACCCTGGACCGGGACGAGGCCATCGAGCGCATCCTGGAGCAGCTCCAGCGGGTGGTTCCCTACGACACCGCCTCGGTGCAACTGCTGGAAGGCACCGACTCGGTGGTGGTAGGTGGCCGGGGCTTCCCAGACCTGAACGCAGTGCTGGGGCTGCGCTTCCCCATCGACGATCCCCTGGCGCCCACGTCGGTCATCTATCAGGAAAAACGGACCCTGATTTTAGAAAACGGGCCCGAAGTCTACGAAACCTTCCGGCATCCCCCCCACGACCACGTACGGGGCTGGCTGGGGGTGCCCCTGCGCCTGCAGAACCAGGTCATCGGCATGATCGCCCTGGACAGCACCCAGGTGGGCCGTTTCAACGAACATCACGCCCGGCTGGCCAGCGCCTTCGCCGACCAGGTGGCCGTGGCCCTGGAAAACGCCCGCCTCTTTGCCGAAGCCCAGAAAGCCCGGGAAGTGGCGGAAGAGGCGACCCGGGCCAAGAGCGAGTTCGTGGCCAACATGAGCCACGAGATCCGCACGCCCCTCAACAGCATCATCGGCATGACCAGCCTCCTGCTGGACACCCCCCTCAACGACGAGCAGCGGGACTTTGTGGAGACGGTGCGCAAGAGTGGCGATGCCCTGCTGGCCGTCATCAACGACATCCTGGACTTCTCCAAGATTGAGTCCCGCCGGCTGGAGCTGGAGTACCTCTCCCTGGACCTGCGTCAATGTGTGGAATCGGCCCTGGATGTGGTGGCCATGAACGCGGCGGCCAAGGGGCTGGAACTCACCTACCTCCTGGGCGACGACGTGCCCGTCCACATCATGGGGGACATCACCCGCCTGCGCCAGATCCTGGTCAACCTGTTGGGCAACGCGGTGAAATTCACCGAGGCCGGCGAAGTGAACGTGACCGTCACTGCCTCTCCTCTGTCCGGGCCGCCCGAAGCAAAGTTCATGAACACGCCCCTGGCCCAGCTGGCCGGCACCAACGTCTGGTACGACCTGCACATCGCCGTCCGCGACACGGGCATCGGCATTCCGCCGGACCGGATGGACCGGCTCTTCCAATCCTTCAGCCAGGTAGACGCCTCCACCACCCGTCGCTTCGGGGGGACGGGCCTGGGCCTGGCCATCAGCCGCCGGCTGGCCGAACTCATGGGCGGCACCCTGTGGGCGGAGAGTACGGGCGTACCCGGGGAAGGGACCACCTTCCATCTGGAACTGCCAGTCCAGACGGCGCCCGAGTGCGCAGCCCGGCCCACACCGGCCCCGGCACTGCTCGCCGGCAAGCGAGTGTTGGTGGTGGATGACCACGAAAACAACCGCAAGATTCTGGCCATCCAGACGGCCCGCTGGCAGATGGAGCCCGTCACCGCCCCGGACGCCCGTACTGCGCTCCAGCTGGTGGAGTCTGAAGGCCCCTTCGACCTGGCCATTTTGGACGTCCAGATGCCCGAGATGGACGGCATCACCCTGGCCCAGAAGCTCCGCCAGATGCCGGCTACCCGGGAGCTGCCCATCATCATCCTCACGCCCCTGGGCATGCGGGAAACGTTGCCGGAGGAGTTGGAATCGGCGGCCTATCTGCACAAGCCGGTGAAACCGGCCCAGCTCCAACAGGTCATCCTCCAGGCCCTGGCCCACGAAAAGATTACCGTCCGCCCCGAAGAGACGGCCCGCTGGGATCGAGAGATGGGTAAACGCTATCCCCTGCGCATTCTGCTGGCCGAGGACAATCTGGTGAACCAGAAGGTGGCGCTCCTCATGCTCAACCGCCTGGGTTACCGGGCCGACGTGGCCGGCAACGGCTATGAAGTCCTGGCTGCCCTGCGCCGCCAGCCCTATGACCTGATCCTGATGGATGTCCAGATGCCGGAGATGGACGGGGAGGAGACCACCCGGCGCATCCGGGCTCACTTCCCGGCCGAACGCCAGCCCTACATCATCGCCCTGACCGCCCACGCCTTCCAGGAAAGCCGGGCCCAGTATCTGGCTGCAGGCATGGACGATTACTTGAGCAAGCCCCTGGAGATGGAACAGCTCATCGCGGCCCTGGAAACCTGTTACCAGGCGCTACACAGCCAGGACAGTGAACAGGGCCGGGAACAGAGTCGGGAACAGAGTCGGGAACAGACCCGCGAGAAAGGGAGCGCTCCGGAAGACACGTGTGAAAACGCCCGGCCCGCGGAGCAGCTACCGGCGGCTCACAACGATGGCCCGCCAGCCAGAAGCCAGATGTCGGAAGTGGCCGCGGTTCGCCAGGCTTTGGCCGAGCTGCACGAAGACCTGGGGGAAGCAGCAGGCCAGTTTTTGCCCAATCTGCTCCAGGAGTACCAGACCAACGCCGCCCGCCTGATCGCCCAGATGGAGCTGGCCCTGCGGAACGGTGACCAGCGCACCCTGCACCGGGCCGCCCACACCCTCCACTCCACCAGCAGCATGTTCGGCGCCAGCCGGCTGGCGGAACTCTGTCTACGCCTGGAGGGACTGGCCCAAGAAAACGGGAAAAAATCCCCTCCCGCTGACGCCGCATCCCAGGCCTGGCACGAGCAGCGCCACCTGGTGGCCGAGATCCAGGCGGAATTTTCCCAGGTCCAGGTGGCCCTCCAGGAAGCCACCCGGCTGTTGGTATGAGCCAGCAGGGGCCGGCCGCGGCCGTGCCCCTGCTGAATGCCGCCTCTCGTAGAATCTCGCCCTATCCTCCCTCATCCGCCGACGACTTTCCCCGCCTCCCCTATCTTTCCCCCACCAGCGTCTCGGCCAGACACCACTTCTTCCCGTCAAGCTACCACAGTCTGGCGTAAATACCACGGCAGAAATTCCGGGTGCCCTCTGGGCGCGCTACCTCTGGTGGGAACAATCGACGAATTTCTGCCGGGATTTACTACATCATCCAGACCGGGTCGATCAGTTCGCTTCCACAAGGGGTTGATGTATAATCAGCCCCAGGCTGACAGCGCCTTGGTAAAAAGGGGCCGTCCCATCCGGGAGGCAGCACAGGGATGAATTTGTCAGGTCAAATTTCCCCATGGATGTCAGGTGCAGCCCTGTCAGCTGAAATTCAGTAGTTCATGATGACGCGGAGTGGGCATCCTCAGATGCCGGGCCTGGTGGAACGGAGCTGCATCTAAGGATGCGCACTCCGCAAATGGATCATCGTCAGGGGAAAGAGATACATGAGTGTAGAACCCATGGATGTACCGACGCCACACCAGCAATGGGTGGCCGAAGATGAGATCGACTTACGGCAGTATCTGGAAGTGTTGCTCCGCTGGTGGCGCGAGATTGTGGGCCTGACCCTGGCCGCGGTGGTGCTGGCCGCGGTGGGCGTCCTCATCCTGCGCCAGTTCCAGACACCTGTCTATGCGGCCAGCGCCTCGGTGGCTATTGTGCGCACCATCAGCGACGTGAACTTCGACCCCCGCTTCCGCACCACCTCTGAAGATACCACCAACAGTACAGCCGCCACTGCCCGGCGCAGCGCCCTGGTCAGCCTGGCCACCAGCGGCGCCATCGCCCAGGCCGTGGCCGCAGAGCTGGGGGATATGCTCAGCGAGGAAGAACGTCAGCCGGGCACGCTGGTAGAAATGGTTACGGCATCGCTCGCCCAGCCGACAGGGAGCCGAACCGGAGACAGCGATCTGATTCGCATCACGGTAGAGGCGGACTCGCCGGAAAAAGCCGCCGCCATCGCCAATACCTGGGCCCGCATCTACGTGGACCAGGTGAACACGGTATACGGCCAGGTGCCAGATGAACTCCTCAACTCCATCCAGGCGGAACTGGCCAAGGCCCAGGAAAAGTACCAGCAGTCCCAGGCCCAGCTGGAGCAGTTCATCGCCCAAAGCCGGGTGGACGAGCTGAATCGGCTGGTGGCCGAGAAGCAGGACATCATCGACAACCTCCAGCGGGGCAAACGCACGGCCATCGCTGCCCTGGTGGACGAAGCGGTCAAAGCCCGACAGGAAGTGATTGCAGCCTATCTGGAAGCCCAGACCCGCAATCAGCTGGTGGCTTTCAACAAAGAACAGGAAGGCCAGCGAGCCCTGGTGACCGCCTATCTGGACGCGGTGAACAACACCCAGGTCCAGGCCTTCCAGCAACAGGTGGAACGAATCCAGCAAGCCCTGACCGACGCCAGCCAGGCCCGACGCCGGGCCCTGCGGCTGGTGGGAGATGCCCAGGCGCTGCGGGAGCAGGTGGCCAATGGCGGCCCAGAGGGACTGACCAGCAGTGCCCAGGCGTTACAGGTGCTCAAGCTCCAGTCCTTTACCCAGCTCCTGGCCCAGAACACCATTTCTAACATCGACCTGGCTATGCCAGAAATGACCGCCCCCACAAGCCTGCAGATCCAGGCGCCGGATGCCACCCTGCAGTTTCTGTTGGAAACTGAGCCGAACCTGACGGTGGAGGGCATGTTGGCCGACATCGACGCCCTGATCGATTCCCTGAACGCCCGCATCACCCGGCTGGATCAGCAAATCGAAAGCCTGACGGCCCAGGCCCTGAGCGGAGACGCCTATCAGCATCTGGGCGAGAAGGTCCCCACCGAGAGCGAGCTGATTCAGGCCATCCAGGAGCAGTATCCCCAGCTCTTCCAGACGGGGGATGTGGCTGCCCTGGGCGAGGCGGTGGGCACGGACAACCCGCTGGCAACCCTGGCCCGGGAAAAGGCCGCTGCCCTCCTGGAACTGAAGGAACTCCAGAGCATTCCCGACTTCAGCACCGACGACCAGCCCCTGTCCCAGGCCATTGCACAACTGGAGGGTGAAGTCCAGGGCTTGAAGGCCCAGCTGGAGGCCGAGACGGCCCGGGGACGAGAACTTACCCAATCCCGGGACCTGAACTGGGAAACCCTGAAGACGTTGAACAGCAAGGTGGCCGAGCTCAACCTGGCCCGGGCAGCGGCGGGCAGCGAAGTGCGCCTGGCAGCTTCGGCCATCCCGCCCGTGGAGCCGGTCCCCACGGTGCGCCTGCTCATGGTCGTCGGCGTGACCGGGGCCATGGCGTTGATGCTCTCGGTCTTTGTGGCCTTTGTAGCCGATTTTCTGGGCAAGGAGCCTTTCTTCGCAAACCTGCGGCGCCAGAGTTCACCGGCCGCGGGGTAAGGACCTGGCGTGCCCCAAACCCGGTTCCCAGGCCTTGATGTCATGTTGTTTGTGGCGTAGCAAACTGGCCTGCGCCACACCGTCTAGAAGGGAGCTGCATGGAGCCGGCGGAACTGCCATCGTTCGGGCGAATACTCCGTGGCGCGCTCTCATTGGATGAGGGGATCTTCGCCACCATCCAACATGCGCCCCAGGGACTCTGGATTGCGTTGGCCGTGGTCGGGCTGGCCGGCCTGTCCGAGTCCCTGGGGCAAAGTGTGGTTCTCTTCATCAACCGGGTGCGCCCGCGCCGCTTCATCCTGGCGCTGGCCATTTCGGCCGTCAGCCACCTCTTCGGCTACCTGCTGTGGACCATCTGCGTGTGGCTGATCGGCAACCATGTCTTCGATCGGCGACAGGCCCTGCCGGAGGTGGCGGCCGTGGTCGGCCTGGCCTACGCCCCCCAGTTGCTGGCATTCTTCGAGCTGACCCCCTTTCTGGGCAACGCCTTTTCGGTGTTGCTCTCCCTGTGGAGCATGGTGGCCATCCTGGTGGCCATCCGGGTGGGCTTCCAGCTGGAGACGTGGCAGGCCCTGGTGGCCAGCGGTCTGGGCTGGGCCCTGATCCAGATCTACCGGCGCACTGTGGGGCGCCCCATCTACAGCCTGGGTCGCTGGCTGGCCCGACGCGCAGCGGGAGTCCCCCTCCAATTTACCGAAAAGGATCTCCCCCGGCTACGTCGCCGCCCTCGCTTCCTGGAAAGCTGGGACCGGTGGCCCCACCGCCCCGGCCGCTCGCGGACATCCCACAAGGCCTCAAAGGAGCAACCCGGTGGTTGATACGTTGAGCGATCTCCTCATGCTGATCGGGTTGGTGCTGGCCGGCCTGCTGGTCTGGGCCGCCCTTTCCCCCTTCGAGATGCTGGGCTGGTGGGCAGGCTGGTTCGGCGATCAGATTTACGACGACGGGATCCCGTCCGACGGGCTGGTGCGCACCGTGCGCCCCCAGCGGAACAGCTACCTGATCTTCCTCTCTGGCATTGGGCGGGTATCGGGCGCCACCCTCAGCTACCGGGAGCAGGAATTCCTGCGGCGACTGGCGTTGGTGCTGCCCCACACGGTCATCATCGACGACATTTTCCCCTACTCCGTCAACAACCTGGCCCTGACCGGGCAGCCTGTTTTTGCCCGGCTGTGGCGTTGGGCGCTGGAACGGAAGATCCATGGCCCGACCATCGCCGGCTATCTCATCAACCTGCGCAACATCTGGCAGGTGTTAATTTCGGCCGACAAACGGTACGGCCCCCTCTACAACCAGGCCACGGCCGAAGTGCTCCTCCACGGCCTGTTGCGCTACGAATACCCCCTCAACAACCCCTTGCCCATCTTCGTGATGGGCTACAGCGGCGCTGGCCAGATGGCCGTGGGCGCGGCCACCTACCTCAAAGAGTGGCTGCGGGCACCGGTCTACATCATCTCCCTGGGCGGCATCTTCAGCAGCGACCCCGGCCTGCTGGCCGCGGACCACCTCTACCACCTCTACGGCAGCGAGGACAAAATCCAGCGACTGGGCGATCTGGCCCCCGGACGCTGGCCCATCTTCGCCGCTTCGGAGTGGAACCGGGCCCGCCGCCAGGGAAAGATCACCCGAATCCCCATGGGCCCCATGCGCCACACCGGCCAGGGAGGGTATCTGGATGCCAAAAGCCACCTGCCGGACGGCACCGCCTACGTGGACCGCACAGTCCAGACGGTGGCCGACATCGTCCGGCGGCACACCAGCCACCTCCCAACCCTGACACTCGAGGCGGACGGGGCCATCCCCTGGGAGCAGGACAGGGCCACGGTCGCCGCCCACCTGATCCGCAGGTCCTGAGGGTTTGACGGCCGCGCTCCCTGCCGCTATACTGATACACAAATCGAATACGACTGACAGAGTACCTTCGGGGCAAGGTGAGGACCCGGCCCAGGGCTGGGGTCCAATTCCTGACCGGCGGTGATCTGGCCCAACAGGGTCAGTAAGCCCGCGAGCGGCCTGGCGTACCAGGCCGCAGGAGTGCGGTGCGCTGGGAAACCAGCAAAGCCGACGCCGACGGTATAGTCCGGATGGGAGAAGGTCTTGACAGAGACAGCGCAACCGGAAAGGCCGGTTGGCGCCTCTTTGTGCTACGGATTTGTGCTACGGAAAACGCCCCGGAGTCTTGACATCCAAGACTTCGGGGCGTTGTGATCCGGCGGGCAGCTAACCCCGCCAGGAAGCCCGTGGACACCGAGGAGGCGCCTGCCGTCTGATGCCTGGCCGGTGGGCTGTGTCCCCGCGGGCTGGGCCCTGGGGAGGCGAGACGTGGACAGGTCCCGAAGTGTACAGATGAAACTTCGGGACCTTCTTCATTGGAACTTTATTGGAAGAGGAGCCCGGAGAGAATGAGGAGAAGAGCGCGGCCATGACCTTCGAAGCAAAGGTGAAAACCCAGACGGACCGTCCCCGGGGCGAGGGGACCTCAGCGCCGGGGCATTCAGCGGGCTGGCTCCTGCAACACCTGGAGTACCTGCTGGTGCCGGTGGTGTTGGGGCTGGGCCTCTTCGTGTGGGATCGGCTGGTGGTGTGGCAGGGCTATCCGCCCTTCATCCTGCCGGCACCGGCGGTTGTCTTTCGCAAATTTCTGCTCACCCTCCAGGATGGCACCCTGGTCCGCCACGGCCTGGTGACCCTGCTGGAGGTCCTTTTGGGACTGGCCCTGGGCCTGAGTCTGGCCTTCGTCCTGGGCTATTGGCTGGGGAAACATCGGGGCGCGGAGCGGCTGCTCTCTCCCTACATCGTGGCCAGCCAGAGCGTGCCCATCGTGGCCATTGCCCCGCTGCTGGTCATCTGGTTTGGCAGCGGCCTGCTGAGCAAAGTCCTGGTTTGCGGGCTCATCACCTTCTTTCCCACCCTGGTCAGCACCATGGTGGGCATCCGCAACGTGGACCGGGACCTCTACGACCTCATGCGCAGCCTGCGGGCCAGCCGCTGGCAGATCTTCCGGCTGTTGGAGCTGCCGGCCGCGCTGCCCATCATCTTCGGCGGGCTAAAGCTGAGTGTGATCTTGGCGGTGGTGGGCGCCGTGGTGGGCGAATTCTCCGGCGCGGATGTGGGGCTGGGCTTCCTGATCAACCTGGCCCGGGGCGTGTTGGACACGCCGCTGATGTTCGTCGCCGTGATCGCCCTGATCCTGCTGGCCCAGCTCTTGTATCTGGGCGTCTCCCTGTTGGAGAGCTACTGCCTGCGCTGGCAGCGGGCAGCCTGATGGTGTGGAATCCGACTTCAACGGAATGGAGTGACTATGCGCAAACTCAAGCTTGTGACACTTCTGCTGGCGGCCGTTCTCCTGGCCCTGGCCGGGTGCAGCCCCATCACGCCGCCGGGACAAGGGACAGGGGACGTCCCGGCCCTGACGCCCGTCACCCTGGGCGTGGGCTTCATCCCCAACGTTCAGTTCGCGCCCTTCTATGTGGGCATCGATCAAGGCTTCTTCGCCGCGGAAGGACTGGCCATTAACCTGGACTACGGCTTCGAAAACGATTACCTGAAACTGGTGGGCACCAACCAGCTTCAGTTCATGGTCGGCAGCGGAGACCAGGTGGTGTTGGGACGGGCCCAGGGCTTGCCCGTCCGCTACATCATGGCCTGGTATACCCGCTATCCCGTGGTGATCTTCGCCAAAAAGGACGCCGGCATCGTCCAGCCCGCCGACCTGGCCGGCAAGCGCATCGGCATCCCAGGCCCCTTCGGCGCGTCGTACGTGGCCCTGCGGGGCATCCTGGAGGCGGCCGGCCTGGAGGAACAGGACGTTCACCTGGAGAGCATCGGCTTCACCCAGGCGGCGGCTGTGAGCGAAGGGTTGGTGGATGCGGCCGTGGACTACGGCGTCAATGGGCCGGTCATCCTGGCCCAGGCCGGCATCGAGACCACCCAGATCGCGCTGGACGACTACCTGCAGATCCCTTCCAACGGCCTGATCTCCAACGACCAGACCCTGGAGCAGCATCCTGAGCTGGCGCGCCGGCTGGTGCGGGCGACCCTCCGCTCCATTCAATACACCCTGGAGCACCCGGACGAGGCCTTCGAGATTGCCCTGAAATTTGTGCCGGAAGCCGGGGGCGAAAATCGGGCGGCCAATCGCGCCGTCTTCGACGCCGTGTTGGCCTATTGGCAGCGCCGGCCCGGCACTCAGCCCGGCGCAACCCGGCTGGAAGACTGGCAGGCCGCGGTGGCATTCATGCAGCGTATCGGGCTGGTGGACAGCCCGGTGCCGGCGGAGGAGCTCTTCACCAATGAATTCGTCGTCGAATGAACGGGCGGTGGAGTGGCCGCCGCCATCGTCCGGCGTCGGCCAGCCCCTCCTGGTGGTCGACGGCGTGGGCAAATCCTTCACCGAAGGCCCGACGCCCATCCGTGCCCTCCAAACCGTGAGCCTTCAGGTCCAGCCCGGCGAGATCGTCTGCCTGCTGGGCCCCAGCGGCAGCGGCAAGAGCACCTTGCTGCGCATTGTGGGCGGCCTGATCCGCCCGGACCGGGGCCGGGTCTGGTTTGACGGCCAGCCGGTGCAGGAACCTCACCCCAGCATGGGTTTCATCTTCCAGAGCACCAACCTGATGCCCTGGCGCACGGTGCTGGACAATGTGCTGCTGCCTGTGGAGGTGCAAAAGGGGCGAGTGGAGGCCCGGGACCGGGAGCAGGCCCAGGAGCTCCTGGCCCTGGTGGGCCTGGACGGCTTCAGCCATCTCTATCCCCGACAACTCTCAGGTGGCATGGCCCAACGGGTGGTGCTGGCCCGGACCCTGCTCCATGGCGCCCGTCTGCTGCTGATGGATGAGCCCTTCGGCGCGCTGGATGCCCTGACCCGGGAACGGATGAACCTGGAGCTGCTGCGGATCCATCGCCTGCAGGCCAAAACCATCCTCATGGTGACCCACAGCATTGCCGAGGCCGTCTTCCTGGCCGACCGGGTGCTGGTGATGAGCGAGCGGCCCGGCCGCATCGTGGCCCAGCTCCCGGTGGACCTGCCCCGCCCCCGCACCATTGACATGATGGCCGGCGAAGCCTTCGGCCGCCTGACCCTGCAGGTCCGCCGGTACATCGGCGAAGTAGGGGAGCTGGACTGAAGGACCGGGTTCAGATTGACGCTGCCAGGTCCATATGGTACGCTTGGGGCAATTCTGAAGATGGCCCATCTGCCACAAATGTGCGCTACCCACCCCTGTTTCGCAGGGAACCAAGCAGATTCGCACACATTTGGGAGATGAGCTTCTGAACATTCTTTCTTGGGACATACTCTGGCAAGGACGTTGGCATGATGACCGAAAAAGGCAAAGGAGCACGGGTCCGTTTTGCGCCCAGCCCAACGGGCCCGCTTCATCTGGGGGGGCTGCGCACCGCCCTCTTCAACTGGCTCTACGCCCGCCACACCGGCGGTCAGTTCATCCTCCGCATCGAAGACACGGATCAGAAGCGCTACGATCCCCAAAGCCTGGATGAACTGATGGACGGCCTGCGCTGGCTGGGCCTGGACTGGGACGAAGGCCCGGACATCGGTGGGCCCTATGGGCCTTACATCCAAAGCCAACGCCGGGAAATCTATGCTGACTACGCGCAGAGGCTGGTGGAAAGCGGCCACGCCTACCGCTGCTACGCCACGGCGGAAGAGCTGGAGGCCATGCGGGCCGAACAGAAGGCCCGAGGCCTTCCCCAGGGCTACGACCGCCGCTACCGCTACATCAGCGACGAGGAGCGGGCGCGCCTGGAAGCCGAAGGGCGCCCCTCGGTCATCCGCTTTGCCGCCCCCCTGGAAGGCAAGACCGTCGTCCACGACCTCATCCGGGGCGACATCGAAATGGACAACAGCCGGATCAACGACCCGGTCCTGCTGAAGAGCGACGGCATGCCCACCTACCACCTGGCCGTGGTGGTGGACGACCACCTCATGCGCATCACCCATGTCCTGCGCGGGGAGGAGTGGATTTCATCGGCGCCACTCCACAAACTCCTCTACGATGCCTTTGGCTGGGAAATGCCCGTGCTGGTCCACCTGCCCGTCATCCTGGATCCCAGCGGCAAGGGCAAGATGAGCAAGCGTAAGAAGGTGGTGGGCGGCAAAGAGTACCTGGCCCTGGTGCGGGAGTTCCGGGAGGCGGGCTACCTGCCGGAGGCCATGTTCAACTTCCTGGTCAACGTGGGCTGGAACTTCGACCCGGAGCGGGAGATCTTCACCCGGGAGGAGGCCATCGAACGCTTCGACCTGGCCCAGATCAACCCCACCGCCGCCGCCCTGCCCTACGCCAAACTGGAGTGGCTCAACGGCGTCTACATTCGAGAAATGGATCCGGCTGAACTGCAAAAGCGGCTGGCCCCTTTCCTGGCCAAGCAATTGGGCCTGGATGAGGAAACCTTGCGTACCAGCCCGCGCCTGGCCAAACTGATCCCGTTGATTCAGGTGCGCATCAAGCTGCTCAGCGAAGCCGCCGACATCGTGGACTGGGCCTTCAAAGAGGCGTCGGAGATCACCTATCCGGATCCCACTCTGCTCATCGGCAAGAACATGGATACCGACCAGGCGGTGGCGGCCCTTCAGCGGGGGCTGGAGCTGCTGCGCAGCGTGGAGCCCTTCGATGCGGCCACCCTGGAGGCGGCCTTCCGTGCCGCCGCCGCGGAGATGAACGTGAAGGTGGGCAGCTTTTTCGCGCCCTTCCGGGTCGCCATCACCGGCAAAACCGTGGCCCCGCCCCTGTTTGAAAGCATGGAAGTATTGGGGCGAGAAGAGGTGGTCCGCCGGGTGGAAAACGCCCTCCAGGCCCTGGAAAGCTACGCCGCCCAGGCTGTCTGACGGGGTAGGCGGTCCCTGTCCCTGGCAAATTTTCCGTTGACAGCGGGGTCGGGTCGGCACCCGACCCCCTACCGGAACCAACTATGCGGTTCCAGCATAGACGAAAAAAGATGTGATTTTTTAACCCCATTTTTTGCCCGGTTTCAGGTGTATGTGGTATAGTTGAAAACAGTCAGGCGATGGGGGATAGTTTAATCGGCAGAACGTCTGACTCTGGATCAGATAGTTGGGGTTCGAATCCCTGTCCCCCAGCCTTCAAAGACCAAGTTCCCTGTGGGTCGCCAAACCATGAGCAGGGAACAAGGCCGAGCAGGCGTCCTGGTTCCGATGTTCATCTTGAAGTCGGGGCCGGGGCGCTTTCTTTTTTGCGCCTCAGCCCCGACCACCGCATGCAGTGTTCCCATGCCATCCGTCCAGATGACCACAGATTGGGCCAGATTCCTCTCTGAACATCCTTTACCACTCTCTTTGCAGATTTGAATCGATCCACAGATTCCACAGATGCACACGGCTTTGTATCGAGCTCTATTTGGGCAATCTGTGGCTAAACTCAAGTGCAAAGATGGTGTACTGGGGATGCCACTGAACTTCTGGTATAATCCTCCCGCGCAACGTTTTGTCATCTTGCCGTTACCCATTGACCACAAGCATTGACCACAAGGGATGGATGCTAACGCCATGGCCCCGCCCACCAATTCGAGCACCCCTGTGGTGGCCCTGGAACATGTGAGCAAAACCTTTCCCGGTGTGCGAGCCGTGGACCAGGTCTCCCTGGCCGTCTACCCGGGCACGGTACATGGGCTGGTGGGCGAAAATGGCGCGGGCAAATCCACCCTGATCAAGATCCTGGCGGGTGCCGTCCCCAAGGACGCCGGCCAGATCCGGGTCCACGGACAGCCCGCGACCATCAGCCATGTGCAGGATGCCCGACGCCTGGGCCTGGCCTTCGTGCACCAGGAGCTCAATCTGGTGCCCTACCTGGACGCGGCCGAAAATATCTTCCTGGGGCATCCCCTTCCCCAAACATGGTATGGCAAAATTCGCTGGCGCGAACTGCGCCGCCGCGCGGCCCAGATCCTGGACGAATTGGGGTGCGCCATCCCGGTGGATGTCCCCGTGGCACGGCTCTCGCCCGGGCAGCAGACCCTGGTGGCGGTCGCCCGGGCCTTTGCCGCCGATGCCGCACTGGTGGTGATGGATGAGCCGACCGCCACCCTGACGGAGCGGGAAATCGATTCGCTCTTTGCCGGGATCCGACGCCTGGTGCGCCAGGGGGCCGGCATCCTCTACGTCTCGCACCGCCTGGCTGAAATCTTCACCATCACCGACTGGGTAACGGTGATGCGGAATGGCCAGGTGGTGGCCACACGTCCCACCCAGTCCTGGGATCAGGAGCAGTTGATCCGGGCCATGACCGGCCGCGCGCAGGAGGTCATCTTTCCCCCACGCAGGCAGCAGCCCGGCCCGCCCGTCCTCTGGGCCGAGGAGCTCCATGGCGAGCGGATCCAGGGCGTCTCTTTCACCCTGCACCAGGGCGAGGTCTTGGGGATTGCCGGCCTGATGGGTTCAGGCCGCTCGGAACTGCTGCACCTGCTGTTCGGCGCAGCCCGGCTGCGAGGGGGCAGGCTCTGGCTACAGACGCCGGCCGGCGCACGGCACCCTCTGACACCCCGCTCTCCTGCCCATGCCCTGCGCCACGGCATTGCGCTGGCACCCGAGGAACGGCGCACCCAGGGGCTCCTCCTCTCCCGGCCGGTCTACGAAAATGTGACCCTGACCCACCTGGCCCGCTTTGCCCGGGGGCGCTTCCTGCTGGACCGGCAGCGTGAGCTGGACGCGACCCAACGGCTGGCCCAGAGCCTGGGGCTCAAAGCGGCCAGCCTGAAGCAGCCCGTCTACCAGCTTTCGGGTGGGAACCAGCAGAAGGTGGTCTTTGCCCGCTGTCTGGCCGGAACGTTGAAGATCCTCCTGCTGGATGAGCCGACCCGGGGCATCGATGTGGGCGCCAAATTGGAGGTGTATAAGCTGATTCAGGAGCTTACAGCGCAGGGCGTGGCCGTGGTGCTGGTCTCCTCGGAATTGCCTGAACTCCTCGCCCTGTCCGACCGGGTGCTGGTCCTCCATGAGGGACGTCCCGCCGGTATTCTGGATGCTACCGGGGCGGATCCGGAGGCGGTACTCCGCCGCTGCTACGGCGTGGATCGCCCGGCGGATGGGCCAATGCGCTAAAAAAACGAATTCACGGATCTGGAAAACACGTCTGGAAAGCACGTCTGGAAAACACGAAATCCATGGAAAGCCGGTTGGAATCCCAAAACACCCAGGTTGCTCCTGAGTCCCTGCCCTTCTCCCGGCGGCGTCTCGGCCCGTGGCTCCGGGCATACGGCACCTTTGCCGGCCTGTTGGCCCTGTTTGTCACCTTTGCCCTGCTGCGGCCGGGCGTCTTCCTCAGCGTCAACAACCTGCGCAACATCACCGAACAGGTGGCCATCCTGGCCATTGTGGCCACTGCGATGACGGTGGTGATGGTGGTGGGCGACTTTGACCTCTCGGTGGGGACGCTGGCCAGCCTGTGTGGCGTGGTGGTGGCGGATCTGCTCATCCGGGGCTTCGGACTGTGGCCCAGCATCGCCGTGGGGCTGGCAGTGGGCCTCCTGGCGGGCATGCTCAACGGCCTGCTGGTGGCGTACGCCGGCCTCTCGGCCTTTGTGGCTACCCTGGCCACCATGACCGCCTTTCGAGGCCTTTCCCTCTGGTACACCGGCGGCGCGACCCTGTTTTCGGGCATCGATGAATCATTCCGCTTCATCGGCCAGGGCATGACCGGCCCTGTCCCCAATTCGGTCTGGCTGATGCTGGCGGTGGTGGCGGTCACCTGGTTCCTGATGGAGCAGACTGCCTTTGGCCGCCGGCTGTACGCGGTGGGCGGCAACCCGGAAGCCTCTTTCCTGGCGGGCCTCCACGTGCGCCGGCTGCGCCTGGCCGCGTTTCTCTACTCCGGCCTGGGCGCGGCCATTGCCGGCATTGTGCTCACCAGCCGACTTTTCTCGGCCCACCCCACGGCTGGCGAGCCGTTGATGCTCACCTCCATTGCCGCGGTCTTCCTGGGCATGACCATGTTCCGGGAAGGGGAGGCCCACGTGCCGGGCACCGTGTTCGGCGTGCTGCTGTTGGGGGTGCTCAACAACGGCCTGAACATCCTGCACGTCAATTCCTACATCCAGAACGTCCTGACCGGCGCCATCATCGTGGCCGCCGTGTTGCTGTCGGGCCTGTCCCGCCGGGCACGCTAAACAGGGAGGTGCCTGCACGCCCGCTCCAAGCGCATCGTTCTGCCAGAGCCCCCCTGGCTTTGACCGTTAAAGACCGGTTCACGACCGGACACCATCCACAAACTCCAGGCCATTGCAAAGGATTGAACCCATGAACCGCATCGTGCGAACCTGCTACCTGCTGATCCTCATCAGCATCCTGTCTCTGGCTGGCTGTGTGGCCCCCCCGCCGCCCACCGCCGACACCGGTGCGTCCACCGGGTCGGAAACGGCGGCAGAAGCCACCACCGACACCGCCAGCGATACCGTAACCATTGCCGTCGTGACCCCGTACATGGCCAACGCCACCACCAAGTTCGTCATCGACCGCTTTGTGGCCTACGGCCAGGAGCAGGGCTGGGAGATCTCGGTGACGGACACCAATGCCGACTTCAACGCCCTGGTCAGCCGCATCGAAGACGCGGTCACCCAGGGCGTGGACGCCATCGTCCTGGGGATGGGCGACCCGGCCCAGATGACCAAAGGCCTGGAGAGCGCCCAGGCCGCGGGCATTCCCGTCTTTGGCCTGGACGCGGGCACCGGCCCCGGCGTGGTCCTCAATATCACATCGGATAACGCCCAGTTGGGCCGGGAGACCGCCCGCTACCTGGTGGAGGCGCTGGGGGGCGAGGGCAACGTCATCATGTTCACCCACGACCCGCATCCGGGCGTCCGGGCCCGCGCTGTAGCCGCGGCGGAGGTCTTCGAGGAAGCCCCGGGTATCACCGTGCTGGAGAAGAAGCACATCGAGGTGCCCGGCCCGGTGGACTTTGCCCGCAGCCTGACCCAGGATCTGCTGACCGCCTACCCGGAGCCCGGCTCCATCGCCGGCATCTGGGCCGGGTGGGATGAGCCAGCCCTGGGCGCGGTCCAGGCCATCGAGGCCGCAGGCCGCACAGAAATTCGGGTAGTGGGCATCGACGGCACCGACTTTGCCAAGGCCGAAATTGCCAAGGGCGGCCCCTTTGTCGCCACCATCGAGCAGGACTTCGACGCCATGGCCGCCGAGCTGGTTCGCATCATCGCAGACTACCTGGCCGGCAACCCGCCGGAAACGGACCTGGTCACCATCCCCGGCCGGCTGATTACCGCCGAGACCCTGGCTGAATAGCTGAGCCAAAAGCATGCAGACCCTGATCGCCGTTGACGTGGGCACCACCGGCGCCAAGGTGGCCCTGGTGAACCAGGACGGCGCTGTCCTGGCCACCGCCTACCGCGATTACCCCACCCTCAGCCGGCCGGACAACGGAGTGGAGCAGGATCCCGAAGCCTGGTGGCGGGCTGTGTGCCATGCATTGCAGGAAGTGGTCCAGGGTGGCCTCCACCAGGAGGTGGCCGGCATCATGCTCAGCGGGCAGATGCAGGACCTCATCCTGCTGGGGCCCGAGGGTGCCCTGGGCCATGCCATCCTCTACTCGGACCAGCGGGCCCAGGTGGAGGCCGACGAACTGGAGGCCCAGGTGGGAGCCGAGACGCTGATCCAGGTCACCGGCAACGCCCAGGGCGCGGCCAGCCTGCTGGCCAAATGGCGCTGGCTCTGCCGCCACGAGCAGGACCGGGTGCGGGCCTGTCGCTACCTGCTGCCTGGCGCCCATGACTACATCGCCTGGCGGCTGTGCGGCGTGGCCGCCACCGACTACACCACCGCGGCCACCACGGGCCTGCTGGCCCTGGCCGCTAACCAGTGGGCCACGCCGCTGCTGGAAGCCGTCCAGCTCCCTGCAGCGCTTTTGCCGCCCCTACGGCCAGCCGGCAGCCGCCTGGGTCTCCTCCACCAGGCGGCCAGCCAGGCTACCGGCCTGCCCGAGGGAATCCCGGTGTTGCAGGGCGTGGGCGACCTGGGCGCGGCCACCGTGGGGGCAGGCGCTGGCCGACCCGGACGGGCGTACGCCTACCTGGGTACCAGCGGCTGGGTGGCCTGTTCCGCTACCCAGGCCCAGCCCGATCCAGGGCGCGGGCTCTTTCTGCTGCGCCATGCGGATCCCCGGGGCTTCATTCAGGTGGCGCCCATGTTAACGGCAGGGGGCAATCTGGCGTGGCTGCGGGGGGTGCTTTCCAGTGAAGCGCTACTGGACTACGACCAGGTGGTGCGGCTGGCAGAGGCAGCGCCGCCGGGCTGCCGGGGCCTGCTCTACCTCCCCTACCTGGCCGGCGAGCGTTCGCCCTTCCAGGATCCCAACGCCCGGGCCTGCTTCCTGGGCATCTCCCAGGGGACAGGCCGGCCGGAGCTGGCCCGGGCCGTCCTGGAGGGGACCGCGCTGGCCTACCGCGCCCTCTGCGACGTGTTGGCCTTGCCGGCAGGCGCGCCCCTCTCCCTGGTGGGTGGCGGCGCCCAGTCGCCTCTGTGGTGCCAGATCCTGGCCGACGTGCTGGACAGGCCCGTCCACGTCCTGGCCGACGCGGCCAGTGTGCCGGCTCGGGGCGCCGCGCTCATTGCCGGCCGCAGCCTGGGCTGGTACGCGGACCTCTTCCCGGGCGAGGCCTTCTTTCCGACGGTGCGCACCCATCGCCCCGAAGCCGCGCACCGGTCCCTCTACGACCACCTCTACGGGCTGTTCCAGCGCCTCTACCCCAACCTGGCAGAGACCTTTGCCGGGCTGGCCCGACTGCCCCAGGTGGCCCCATCCGGCCCGGCGTGAAGGCTCCTGAAACGCCATCACGCCACCGCCGTTGCCCAGGAGAAGCCCATGCTGGAAATGGTCATCATCGCCTTCACCACCCTCTTCGCCACGGTGGGCCCACTGGATGTGGCGGCCATCTTCGCGGTGCTCACAGCAGAGCTGACGCCCCGGGCCCGGCGCGCCGTCGCCCTTCGGGGGACGGCCATCGCGACCGGGATCCTGGTGCTCTTCGCCTGGAGTGGAGAGACCCTGCTGGATCTGCTGGGCATCTCCCTGCCAGCCCTGCGGGTGGCCGGCGGCATCCTGCTGCTCCTCATCGGCATCGAGTTGGTCTTTGCCCGCAGTTCCGGCAGCACCTCGGCCACCGACGAGGAAGTCCAGGAGGCGACCACCCGGCAGGACATCTCCGTCTTTCCCCTGGCCACGCCCTTAATTGCCGGCCCCGGCGCCATGGGCGCCACCATCCTCCTCATGACCGGCACCCACGGCGACCCCCTCCTGCAGCTGGCCGTGATGGTGGGGCTGCTGGCCGTCATGCTCCTCACCCTGGCCGGCCTGTTGCTGGCCAGCCAGGTACAGCGCATTTTGGGCGTCACAGGGATGCATGTGGTCAGCCGGGTCTTCGGCATCCTGCTGTCGGCCCTGGCGGTCCAGTTCATCTTCGACGGCATCGCCCAGAGCGGCCTGCTGGGCCCCTGAACCGGTCAGGCCTGAGTCACGGGAGGACGTGACGCCCCTCCGGCACGCTGCTGCCGGGCCAGATCCCACACCAGAAAACCGAGAGGCAGGACCAGCAGGTAGTTCAGGCCCAGGGCTACCGGAAAGCCAGCCTGTTGGGCCACCACGCCGGTCCAGAGGGGAGGCACCATGGCCCCCAACGTCATGGCCACGTTGAGGGTGCCGGTCATGGTGCCCGTCTGCGCGGGATACAGGCGGCTGCCGTAGGCCAGGGCCGTGGGGAACAGGCCGGAGAGGCTCAACCCAGAACAGAAAACCCCGGTCGCCATCCAGAGCGTCCCCAGGTTGAGGAAGACCAGGGGATAGGTGAGGGCCATGCCGGCAGCCAGGAGGGCCAGGGTGGTGATGTATCCCAAGCGCTCGGCAAAGGCCGCACAGAGGAAGCGCCCGGCGGTCAAGGCCAGGTAGAAGAGGGAAATGAAGGAGACGGCGAAGAGGGCGGATGGGTTGCCCTGCTCCTGGGCCATGAGGGCGATCCAGCCCAGGAGACTATAGGCGACGCCATTGTAGATGAAAGCGATCAGGAAAAGGGCCACGAAGGAGCGCTGGCGCAGCATACCCAGATCCAGCTTCTGGGAGGCGGCCGATCTGGCCTCCGGTTTTGCTGCCCGGTAGAGGCCGTAGGCGCTGACGGCGTAGATCAGCCAGATCAGCCCTGTGCCGGCCAGGCTCCAACGCCAGGAAAGGCCCTGATCCAGGAGATAGCCGATGGCCAATGGGGAAAGGGCTGCGCCCCCGCCATAGACGCCGTGCAGAATATTGAGCGCGCGCGCCTGGGCCTGGAGATTGGCATCGGCGATCATGGCGTTGATGCCTGTGGACAGGGCTCCCTGGGCCCCGTTGGCCAGGAGAAATCCCAGCAACAAAAGCAACCAGGGCCTGGACGCGGCGGTCAGGCCTAACGCCCCGGCCAGCAGAAGCGCGGCCAGCCAGACCAGGCGCGGCCGGCCCAACAGGTCCGAACCGATGCCGGCCAGCACGTTGCCCAGGATGCCACCCAAGGCCCGGGCCGGGAAAATGAGCCCGATGGCAGCCAGGGTCAGGCCGGCTGCGCCAAATTCGGCGGTGATGGCGGGCATGACCGACGGGATCAATACTGCCGCGGTGCCGATGAAAAGATAACCAACCAGGCCGAGGAGCGTCTGCTGCCGTTCCATGGGGGCTTCCTTGAACATGGGCATTTGGGCACTAATGTCGTTACCTTACCAGCAACGGCTCCTTTTTCCAACCTGGGCGCCTTCAAATGGGCATTCTTCACCCGCGGCGGCAAGTTTTTCGGCAGGTGCGCTCCATCCGGTCCCATCCCGCTGCCATGGGGCCCTGGGGCGCCGACTTAACCCATGTTTCGGCCATGGCTCAAGGCCGTTTGAATTGGCATTTTACCGGCGCTGAATTCCCCGCTTAAACCTCCTTCGCTCATTCCTCAACCGGCGCCAAAAGCAGATCCGGCCAAATTCGCCCGCGAAACGTCGCCAAACCATGCTAGCATACGGGACGTGTTGGCCTTCAGACCCGGGAAGACGGCTTGTCCGGTATGGAAACCGGACCTGCGAAATCATGGGCGCTACTTCGCAAGGCAATCAGAATGAGTCATCGGCAAATCCATTGGGAAGGAGTGAGCATGTGTCAACAGATGTGGATGCTGGCGGAACAGAGCCATACCCGCTATGTCAGCCAGTGTGAACATGGAACCGTCCACCTGGTCTGGGACGGGGTGAGCGTCCACCTGGCGCCTGAGGCGTTCGCGCGCCTGTCCGGCCATCTGTTGCGCCTGGCCGCCCAGGCGGAAGCCCAGGTGGCTGGCGCGGGGGTGGTTGAGGCGGGCCAATGCCGCCTGCAGATCGGGAGCCTCTCGGTGGGGATCCCCCTCCAGGAGCTGGCTTCCATGGCGGCCCTGGTGGCGACGGCCGCCTCCTCCCTGGCCGGGGACCGACCGGCCACCCGTCCCCTGAGCGCGCTGCCCCTGTGGCAGGGTGAGATCCGCTGGTACTGCAACTGATTGCCCATCGGAGCTGGTGTCATGGAACCTGCTTTCATGGAACGACGGGTGGTTGTGAGCATGACCCTCCTGCTGGGCGTGCTGGCGGTTCTCTCCCTGTTCGTGGGCGCCCATACCCTGACCCTGAACGGGCTGCTTGCGTGGGACTCGACCCAGTTGCGGGTCTTCCTGGCCAGCCGGGTGCCTCGGCTGGTGGCGATTCTGACGGCCGGGATGGGGATGGGCGTGGTCGGGCTGGTGATGCAGCAGCTGGCACGCAACCGCTTTGTAGCGCCCTCGACCGCGGGCACGGTGGAATCGGCCACCCTGGGCATACTGGTGGCCTTGCTCCTGTTTCCCGCAGCCACCATGCTGCAGAAGATGGGCATTGCCTTCATCTTTGCGCTGGCGGGCACGGTGCTATTCCTGCAGATGTTGGCCCGCATCCCCCTGAAGGATGTCATCATCGTGCCCCTGGTGGGCATTATGTTCGGGCGGGTCATCGGCGCGGTGACCACCTTTTTCGCCTACCGCCACGACCTCCTGCAGAGCCTGGGCGCGTGGACCAACGGCGACTTTTCCGGCGTGTTGCGGGGACGGTATGAGCTTCTGTACGTGGCCATTCCGGCCGTGATGCTGGCCTACTGGTTTGCCGACCGCTTCACCCTGGCCGGCATGGGCGAGGATTTCGCCCGCAACCTGGGGCTGAACTACCAGCAGGTCCTCTACCTGGGCCTCTCCATCGTGGCCCTGGTCACCGCCGTGGTGGTCTTGACCGTGGGTGCCATCCCCTTCCTGGGCCTGATCGTCCCCAATGTGGTCAGCCTGCTGCTGGGCGACCACATGCGGCGGACCCTGCCCTACACGGCCTGGGGCGGCGCGCTGCTGGTGCTGGCCTGCGATCTGCTGGGCCGGCTGATCCGCTACCCCTACGAGATCCCGGTGGGCACCATCGTGGGCGTGCTGGGCAGCGGCATCTTCCTCCTGCTCATCCTGCGGAGGGAGGCCTATGCGGCTGGATAGTCTTTTGGCCCCGGCCCAAGGAAAGGCCCGGGCCGGCCGGCGGTTGCCCTGGGTCGAGTTCGGCAACAGGCCGGATGGGCGGCTGTGGGTGCTGGCCGTGGTGGCGGCGCTGCTGATCCTCCTCTTCCTGACCATCGACGTCCAGGGGCACTGGGACTTTGTGCTGCCGCGGCGGGGGCGGAAGGTGGTGGCCATGGTGGTGGTGGGCTACGCCATCTCCTACGCCACCGTGCTCTTCCAGACGGTCACCAACAACCGGATCCTGACCCCCAGCATGATCGGCTTCGACTCCCTCTACATGCTGATCCAGACGGTGGTGGTCTTTGCCTTCGGGGCCCTGACCCTCACCACCATGCCCCCTGGCATCCGCTTCCTGATCAACGCCGGGCTCATGATGGGGTTCGCGGGCCTGCTGTACCGACTCCTCTTCCAGCGGGAAGGCCGCTATCTCTACTTTCTGGTACTGGCCGGCATCATCTTCGGCACCTTTTTCAACAGCTTCACCAGCTTTCTCCAGCGGCTGATCGACCCGAACGACTTCGCCGTGCTGCAGGACCGCATGTTCGCCAGCTTCAACAGCGTTCCCGAGGAGCTGCTGTTGGTGGCCGTGGCGGGTGTGCTGGCCGCCACCGGCTTCAGCCTGCGGGATGCCCATCGGCTGGACGTCCTGGCCCTGGGCCGGGATCATGCCATCAACCTGGGGGTGGAGCACGAGCGGGTGGTGCAACGCCTGATGCTGGTCATCGCCGGCCTGATCGCCGTCTCCACGGCGCTGGTGGGCCCCATCACCTTCTTTGGGCTCCTGGTGGCGAACCTGGCCTACACCCTGATGCCCACCTACCGCCACCGGTACGTGATCCCGGCCGCCGCGCTGCTGGGGATCATTGCCCTGGTGGGCGGCCAACTGCTGGTAGAACGGGTCTTCACCTTTTCCACCAGCCTCAGCGTTATCATCAACTTCATCGGCGGAAGCTATTTCATCTTCATGGTTCTGAAGGAGTCTCGTGCATGATCCAGCTTCATCACGTGACCAAACGGTATGGCACCAAGGTGGTGGTGGACGATGTCTCGTTGACGGTGACCCGCCGGGGGATCACGTCCTTCATCGGCCCCAACGGAGCCGGC
This sequence comes from Litorilinea aerophila, assembly GCF_006569185.2. Classification (NCBI taxonomy): domain Bacteria; kingdom Bacillati; phylum Chloroflexota; class Caldilineae; order Caldilineales; family Caldilineaceae; genus Litorilinea; species Litorilinea aerophila. The sequence goes on from NZ_VIGC02000002.1 coordinate 131,128, forward strand.
AAGAGCACCCTCCTCTCCCTCATCTGTCGCCTCCTGCCCCGGGATGCCGGAGAAATCTGGATCGACGGTGCGGAAATCAGCCGCACACCCAGCCAGGCGCTGGCCCGGAAGATCGCCATCCTGAAGCAGGAGAACCAGGTGCACGTGCGTCTGACGGTGCGGGAGCTGGTCAACTTCGGGCGCTTCCCCTATTCCCAGGGGCGCCTCAACCAGGAGGACCAACAACACGTGGAGCAGGCCCTGCACTACCTGGAGCTGGAACCCCTGGCCAACCGCTACCTGGACCAGCTCAGCGGCGGGCAGCGCCAGCGGGCCTTCATCGCCATGGTCCTCTGCCAGGATACGGACTACATCCTGCTGGACGAACCCCTCAACAACCTGGACATGCGCCACGCGGTCCAGATCATGCAGATCCTGCGGCGGCTGGTAACGGAGCTGGACAAGACCATCATCCTGGTGCTGCACGACATCAACTTCGCCTCCTGCTACTCCGACCGCATCGTGGCCCTGAAGGATGGGCGGGTGGTGGCCCAGGGCGACGTGGCCCACATCATGCAGTCCCCCACCCTGCGCCGGATCTACGACATGGAGATCCCGATTGAGGTGATCAACGGCCACCGCATCGGCGTCTACTTCGCCGCCGAGGACGGCTGTCCAGAGGTGATGCCAGCATGGGCCGGCGCCTTCCCGCCGGCGACCTGAATAATTCAGTTGATCCACCCGATCCCGGGGCTGCTCTGGTTATGGTGGACGGGAACCGGCAGCCCCGGATCGGCTTTCACTCAGTACAGTCTGGCGTAAATACCACGGCAGCAATTCGGCAACAACACCTACTACCTCCGGTGGATACTATCGCCGAATGTCTGCCGGGATTTACCAATCATCAACAACTTCAAAACGTTCAAGTGTGTTAAGGAGTGAAACGGATGCGTTACCAGACCAAACGACCACTGCTCTCCCTGCTCGGGCTGACCGTCGCCATTCTCCTGGCCGGCTGCGTGGCCGTGACGCCCACCACCCAGGGTACCTCTGCCACAACGGCAGCGGTGGATACATCCGGCCCGGCCGAAACCGAATCGGCCCAGGCAACGCCGGAGACGGTGACCATCACCCACGTGCAGGGGGAAACCCCCGTGGTCAAAAACCCCGAGACGGTGGTCGTCTTTGATTACAGCCTGCTGGACACCCTGGACCAGTTGGGCATACCCGTGGCCGCGGTGCCCCAGTCCAACCTGCCGCCGTTCCTGGCCCAATACGCCGACCCGGCCTACGCCAATGCCGGCACCCTGTTCGAGCCGGATTACGAGCAGATCAACGCCTTGGAGCCGGATCTCATCCTGGTGGCCGGACGCTCGTCCGGGGCCTACGGGGAGCTGGCCAAAATCGCCCCGACCATCGACATGACCATCGACGTGGCCAACTTCCTGGCCGACTTTGAGACCAACATGCGCCACATCGGCCTGATCTTCGACCGGGAGGAAGAGATCGAGGAGCGGCTGGCCGAGATTGAGGCTTCGGTGGAACGGGTGCGGGCGAAGGCAGCGGACAGCGGCCAGAACGCCCTGATCGTCCTGGTCACCGGCGGCAACGTCACGGCCTACGGCCCGGGCTCCCGCTTCGGCGGGATCATCCACGACCTGCTGGGCGTGCCGCCTGTGGTGGAGGATATCGAAGCGGCCACCCACGGGGACGCCATCTCCTTCGAGTTCATCCTGGAGCATGACCCGGACATTCTCTTCGTGATCGACCGGGATTCGGCCATCGGCCAGGGGACGGTGGCCGCCCAACAGGTGCTGGACAACGAGATCATCCACGCCACCAAAGCCTGGCAAAACGACAAAATCGTCTACCTCGATCCCGCCATCTGGTACCTGGCCAACAGCGGCCTGCGCACCTTCCCCCAGATGATCGCCGAGGTGGAAGCGGCCCTGGAGTAATCGGTCGCGCCGCCTCCCCGGCTCGTGGGGCCCCGTCCGGGGCTCCACGAGCGGACCGCCATCCGTTGAGAACAACCTGTGCCAATCATTTCAGGAGAGCCCATGACCCAGGAAACAACAGTCACCAGCGAGCAAAACGGCCCAGGGCCCCGGCGTACGCCCCCTCGGCTCCTGCAGGTGCTGCGGGCGAACCAGGTGACGCCCCGCATGCGCCGGATCACCCTGGGCGGGGAGCAGCTGGACGGTTTCCCCGCCGACAGCCCGGGACGCCACATCAAGCTCTTCATTCCCCGGGCCGACCAGGAAAAACCTTGCCTGCCCACGTGGAGCCCCCTGGGCATCCAGTGGCCGCCCCGGGAGGAGCGCCCCTACGTGCGCACCTACACCGTCCGCGGCTATGATCCTACCGCAGGAGAGTTAACCGTGGATTTCGTGCTCCACGAACATCAGGGGCCGGCCAGTGCCTGGGCAGCCCGGGCAAAGGCGGGCGACTGGATCGGCGTGGCTGGGCCGGGCGCACGGGGGAGCATTCCTCTGGATGCCGGGTGGTACCTGTTTGTGGGCGACGAGAGCGCCTTGCCGGCCATCAGCGCCTACCTGGAACGCCTGCCCGCGTCGGCCCGGGGCTACGCCCTGGTGGAAGTGGCGGACAGCCAGGAAGAGCAGCGGCTGCACTATCCCGCCGCGGTAGAGCTGATCTGGTTTCACCGCAACGGCGTGCCCGCCGGTCAGAGCCAGGTGCTGCTCGAGGCCGTAGCCCAACTGGCCTGGCCGTCCCAAAGCGGGCTGTTTGTCTGGATCGCCGGCGAAGCGGCCATGGTAACGGGACTCCACAGCTACCTGCGCACGGCTCGGGCGGTGCCCCGGGAAGCCATACGGGCCATCCCCTTCTGGCGGGCCGGCCTGTCGGAGGAAGAGTACCACGACGAACGCCATCAGGTGATGGACGCCCTGGGGAGTTAACCGCGGTTAACTCCCCAGTTAGGCGCCCTTTGCTGGCGCCTTCGGTGGCACCGAAACCAATTTTTCCCCAATTCGTCCTAAAAATGCCTCAACCTGATGGTATGATAAACCTGACGCAAGGTCGAACCTGGCAATAAGTCTGCTCGTAAATCCCGGCAGAAATTCGCCGGTATTTACGCCAGACTGTCCTAGTGTACCGGAGAAACGAGGCGAACATGGACTGGATTGGCTGGCTTCAAGTTGGTTTATTGGTGGGCATCGTTTCGGCCGTTGGCTTTCCCCTGACCCTCCAGGCGCGCTGTGCCGGGTTCAAGTGGTGCCGCGTGCAGGATCTGGGAAGCACAGGGAGGCGAGATATCACCCCCAGTTCTGAGAACCGCCCAGGTCCGTGGAACTCCATGGCCACCCACGCATCCCGCTGACGCGCAACCCGCCGAACCGGGAAGATGCGATGCCGGACTTGGGAAAGAGATAGACCGATTCAAATATGGCGAAATCACTTTGTAAGCTCAAAAAATCCCTGTTGAAGGGGGAGATCGAGGCGTACATGCAGTTGGTGAATCGCCCCACCCACGTCTGTACCAAGTGTGGCCGGGCAGCCAACAGTAAGAAACTTCTGTGTAGTCCGACGAAATTGAAAGACGTTTAACACAACGAATGATTCACGTACAGGGAAATCAACAACTGGCCCAAACGGGCATTGGCCGGGCCATCCACCGGCTGTCCGGCGGCCAGATCGAATTGCGCTGGGACCGCCTGGTGATCCACATGCGCCCGGCGGACCTGCTGGTGCTACATCAGGCGCTGCTGCGCTTCGCCGAAGCCACAGGCCGAGAGTGGACGTCAGACTACTGTATCGAGATGGGGTCCCAGATTATACTGTTCAATCGGGTTGAGCTGGCAGACTTTGCCAGGATGGTGCACCAGGCGGCGGAATCCCTCCCGCGGCGGGTCGTCCACTGGACGGACATTCCGGTCCGCATCAACGCCGTGGATGAGGGTTTCCCCCTGGCCCATCTGAGCCCCAATTGAAGCGGGTCCGATGAAACCTGTTTCAGGCTGCTCCACCGGTCAGTTTGAACAGGTTGAATCAGGCGAACAAACATTGCATCAGGAGGTTTGACAATGGCGACAAAAGGCAATGGCGCGAGTGTGAAAAATCTGACCGGTACGCTCCATGAGACCAGCGTGGAGATGTCCCAGGAGTTGCGGGCGCAGATGATCAGCCTCTGCAACCAGCAGCTGGCCAACACCAGTGATCTCTACAGCCAGACCAAGCAGGCCCACTGGAACGTCAAGGGCATGCAGTTCGAGCAACTGCACGTGCTCTTCGACAAGATGGCCGAGAGCATCCAGCCCTACATCGACATGATCGCGGAGCGGGCCACAGCCCTGGGCGGCACCGCGCTGGGGACCGTGCGTATGGCCGCCAACACATCCGAGCTGCCGGAGTTCCCGGCGGATGTCTTCGACGGGGAGACCATGCTCAAGGTGGTGGTGGAGCGCTGGGCCCAGTACGCCAACAGCATCCGTGCCGCGGCCACCCAGGCCGACGAGGCCGGAGACCTGGAGACGTCGGACCTCTTCATCGAGGTGGGGCGGGTGGCCGATAAGATGCTCTGGTTCGCCGAAGCTCACCTCCAGGCCTGATCACGGCTACTATCTTGCCAGAAAGTCCCATCGGGGCGGGTTTGAAACCCGCCCCGATTTTTTTATAGGCCAGGCCGGGGAGATCCGGCTTCAGTGACGTCCCTCTCCCTGCCGGTTGGCTCGCGTGCGCGGCGTCAGGTCGAAGTAAGTCTCGTGCCCCTGGAAGAAACGCTCCAGTTCATCCACCATCAGGGTGAAGAAATGGGGGTAGGGATCGCCCGTGTAGTAGCCCACGTGGGGGCTGAGGAAGACGTTGGGCAGACGCAGGATCTCGCTCTCCGGTGGGACGGGCTCCGGGTCGAACACGTCCAGCCCGGCAATGATGTCCCCCTGCCGCAGCCGCCGAATGAGGGCATCGGAATCCACCACGGCCCCCCGGGAGACATTGACAAAGACGGTGCCCGGGCGCAACAGGCTGAGTTCCCGCTCCCCCAACATGCCCCGGGTGGCGGGCGTCAGGGGGACCAGGCAGACCACCACATGACACCGGCTCAGCACGTTGTCCAGGGAAGTCTGGGTGAAGTCCAGGGCTTCGGCCAGCTCCCGGGGCAGGTAGGGATCGTGCACCCAGATCTCCACATCAAAGGGGCGCAGCAGGCGGATCAGGCGGCGGCCCATGTGGCCACAGCCGATCAGGCCCACCCGCTTGCCCGTCAGGCGGCCGGGCATCCGATCCCGTTCGGTCGGGTCCCGCCGGGTGTCACCCGCCAACATGCGGCGGAAATGGGCACCCCCGTTGCGCATGCAGAGCAGGATCAGCCCCAGGGCCCACTCGGCCACCGGGTAGGACGAGGCGTTGGTGACATCCACCGTCCGGATGCCCCGGGCCCAGGCCGCCTCCAAATCGATCCGGCTGGCGAAGCGGTCGCCTTCCAGCTCGCCGATGAAGCGTAGAGCGGGCGCAGCGTCCAGGATGTCGGCCGTCAGTCGGGGGGCCCCATGGCAGACCACCAGAGCCTGGTACGGGCCAATCTGCGCCCGCAGGGCGGCGGCCGCCTGGGGATCGGGATTGGCTTCGTAGATGCCACCCCCTTCGCACGGGAACCAATCCCAGTCGGCGAAGGTCTCCAGCCGTTCCAACTCCCAGGGGGGCACGTAGCCATCCCGCACCCGCTGACTAAAAGCAAACAGAATGCGAGGACGTGGGCCTGTCATCGTCTACGCTCCTGTGGATGGTGTTCCACGGGCAATGCCCGCCTGTTGGAAGGCGCGGGCCAGCACCTGGTACGACCGGCTGGCCACTTCCAGGGGCTCGTAGTCCGGCCGCCGCTGGACCATGTTGCTGATCTCCACCGAAATCACCCCGCGGTAGCCGTGGGCAGCCATGCAGCGCAGATAGGCCACATAATCGAACTCGCCCTCGCCGGGGATGACATACTCATAGTCCGGAACCCGCCCCCGTTCATCCTTGACGTGGGTGTGGACCGCATGGGGGAGCATCCTGGCCACCGATTCCTCCAGGGGAATGCCCATCACGTTGAAGTGACTGATGTCGAAGTTGACCCGCACCGCCGGCGAATCCACCTGGGCCAGGAGCGCCAGCATCTGGTCCGGTGTTTCCACCGCGGTGCCCACATGGGGCTCCAGGGCCAGGATGGCGCCCAGTTCCTGGGCTGCTTCCCCCAGCAGGGCCAGCCGTTCGGCCAGTTGAGGCAGGCGCGCCGGCAGCTCACCGGGCTGGCCGCCGATGCCGGTGATGACCACGGGCGTGTCCCCATCCATCCAGAGGGCAGCCAGCTCCATGACCTCTCGGAGCCGGGTGACAAGCTGGTCAAAGCGGTCGGGCGCTGGATCCAACAGGGAAGTGTAGTAGTTCAAGGCGGAAAGCTGCAGGGGCAGATCCGCGAGCAGGCGGCCAATGCGTCGACGGGCCGGGCCGTCTAACTGGTCCAGGGCAGTGGTGAAGCGGGGCAAGACCACCACCTCCACCGCGTCGAAGCCCAGGGTGGCCAGGTGGGATAACGCCACGTCGATGGGGACCTGGGGCATGCCCCAGGTGCTGAATCCGAGTTTCATGGGTGACTCCCCTGCAAAAAGGGCATTTTTAAACGCAAAGGCGCAAAGGCGCAAAGAACTCCGGGCGCGCTCCCTCTGGTGGATACCATCGGCGAATTTCTGCCAGGATTTACTGGTGTCACACCCGGCAGCAGGACCGCGTGCAGAGGGACAGCGATCACACCTGCCGGGCGGACGGGTCGATGGGTTTGCTTGGGTATAGGTGTTGAGGGCATCAGAGCCCAGGGATTGTATGGTGCAGCGTGGCCGGGGCAACCACGCCGATGGATCCTATCTTACCACAACAGCCCGGCCAGCACCTCCTGCAAAACAGATTTGACTTCTAATTGGGATTCAAATTACAATGACGGCTGACAGCCATTGTGAAAGCAGGCGCAATTCCAACGGTGCTTGCGTCTGAACATCGACAAACGAGCAGCCAACGTGATTCGTTACAGCGTCGTAGCAGTCAGATCTTGAAACCTCTGTGCTCTGGCGTGAGCCAGCAGAGGTTTTTTGCTGTCTGCGTGGCCTGACCGCCCGCGCTGTGACTCTGCCGGGGCTGAAACCTTGGGCACTCGTTTGAAGCACCCAGGAGTCTTCAGCACCCAGGTCTGTCACCGGCCCTTTTCTTATTTTTTATCCGCATGATGAAAAGGAGGTATCACTTTGTTACAGGGGACGGCATCGGTAATCTTTGCCTTGCTCATGGGACTCGTGGGCATTGGCTTTGTCATCTGGCAAATGCGCAATGTCCTTGCCGAGGAGACAGGCAATGAGACCATGCGCAACATCTCAGCCGCCGTACAGGAAGGGGCGGCCGCATTTCTCAACCGGGAATATACCTTCCTGACCGGATTCGTCATTATTGTGGCCCTGGTCATCACCATCTTTCTGGACTGGCAGACGGCGGTGGCTTTTATCGCCGGTGCCCTGGCCTCTGGCGCTGCGGGCTACCTGGGCATGATGGTCGCGGTGCGGGCCAACGTACGCACGGCCGCGGCCGCCCAGCGCAGCCTGAACGACGGCCTGCGGGTGGCCTTCCGCAGCGGCTCCATCATGGGCATGGCCGTGGTCAGCTTCAGCATCCTGGGTCTGACCATCCTCTACCTGGCCTTTGACGGCAACATCGCCTACATCACCGGCTTCGGTTTCGGCGCCAGCAGCATTGCCCTCTTCGCCCGTGTGGGCGGCGGCATCTACACCAAGGCAGCCGACGTGGGGGCCGACCTGGTGGGCAAAGTGGAACAGGGCATCCCCGAGGATGACCCCCGCAACCCGGCGGTCATCGCCGACAACGTGGGGGACAACGTGGGCGACGTGGCCGGTATGGGGGCCGACCTCTTCGAGAGCTACAGCGGCTCCATCGTGGCAGCCGCCACCCTGGGTGCGGTGCTCTCCGCCGGCGGGCAGAGCCCCCTGGCCTTCATCGGCCTCCCCTTCCTGGTGGCGGCCGTGGGCATTGTGTCGGCCCTGGTGGGCACCTTCATGGTGAAGACGGAAGAGAACGCCACCCAGGAGGATCTCCTCAACACCCTGCGCCGGGCCGTCTACACCGCGTCCGGGCTGGTGCTGGTGCTCTCGGCCATCATGGTACCCCTGGCCGGGCTGGATTTCCGCTTCTGGGTCATCATCCTGGTGGGGCTGATTGCCGGCAACGGCATCGCCTATTTCACCGAATACTACACCTCCTACTCGGAAAAACCGACCCAGAGCATTGCCCGCACGGCTGAAACCGGCTCCGCCACCCTGATCATCCAGGGGCTGGCCGTGGGCATGCTGAGCACGGTAGCCCCGGTCCTGATCGTGGCCTTTGCCATCCTGCTGAGCTTCTGGCTGGGTGCAGCCGCCACCGAGGGCAACCTCACGGGTGGCCTCTACGCGGTGGCCCTGGCCGGCGTGGGCATGCTGAGCACCCTGGGGGTGACCCTGGCCACCGACGCCTACGGGCCCGTGGCCGACAACGCCGGCGGCATCGCCGAGATGGCTGACCTGCCAGACTACGTCCGGGAGCGGACCGATGCCCTGGACAGCCTGGGCAACACCACCGCGGCCACCGGCAAGGGCTTCGCCATCGGCTCCGCGGTCCTGACCGCCCTGGCGCTGATGGCCGCCTACACCGAGGCGGCCCGGGTCAACAACCCGGAGTTCAGCCTCAACCTGTTGGACCCGGTGATGCTGCCGGGCATCTTGATCGGCGCCGTGCTGCCCTACCTCTTCGCCGCGCTGACCATGACCGCAGTGGGCAAGGCTGCGTACGAAATCGTGCTGGAAGTGCGCCGCCAGTTCCGGGAAATCCCCGGCCTGATGGAGGGGACCGGCCGGCCGGACTACCGGACGTGCGTGGGTATCAGCACCCAGAGCGCCCTGCGGGAGATGATCCTGCCCGGCGCCATGGCCGTGATTGCGCCCCTGCTGGTGGGCTTCATCCTGGGGGCAGAGGCCCTGGCCGGCATGCTGGTGGGCGCCACCGTGTCCGGCTTCCTGCTGGCGGTCATGATGGCCAATGCCGGCGGCGCCTGGGACAACGCCAAGAAGTGGATCGAGACGGGCCAGATGGGCGGCAAGGGCTCCGACGCCCACAAAGCGGCTGTGGTGGGCGACACGGTGGGCGATCCCTTCAAGGACACCAGCGGCCCCTCCCTGAACATCCTGATCAAGCTCATGAGCATCGTGAGCCTGGTCTTCGCCTCTGCCTTTGGCAGCGGCCTCCTCTGAGGATGGGAAGAGGCAACGGCGACCATCGTCTGAACCGACACCCCGTTTCCTGAAGCGCTGACAGGGGGAGCCCACGATGGCTCCCCCTGATCGTTCCAGCCTGGGCACCCGGACGGCCACGGGGAGACGGCCCCGACCGTAGGTGCGGTTTCTAACCGCACGAGGACGCCGGACCCGGGCGGGTTAAGGGGCGGCGACGCCGGGGCACCCGTTCCCGTAGGGGCGGGCCCCCGTGCCCGCCCGGGGCAGGCGGTTTGACAAGAAAACCATGAACATATATACTTCCACCTTGTTAACTATACGAAAGATAGAGATGGGGTGGAATGATGGCAACAGCATCTGACCGTGTTCAATCGGCCCGGACGCCACAGCCCGGGGAGACCACAGCCACTGAACAGGCGCCGGAGAGCCTGGCCCCGCCCCTGCGGGCGGACAGCACCCTGGGCGCCGCCATTGCCGCCTTCGATGAGTACATGGTGCGCAAAGGCTTCAGCATCAACACCATCAAGGCGTTCCGCAACGACCTGAAGATCCTCGCCTCCTTCCTGGATCCGTCGACCCTGCTCCACCAGATCAAAACCGAACATCTGGAGGACTTCCTGGAATGGCTGCAACACGGCCGGGGCAAGCCCTGCAGCGCCAAAACCCTGGCCCGTCGCATCACTACCCTGAAGGTCTTCTTCGGCTGGATCCACGGCATCGGCGTCATCGGCACCGACCCCGCCGCGCCCGTGGTGCAGCAAAGCGCACGCCCGCCCCTCCCCACCATCCTGCGGGACGACGAGGTGAACCGGCTTCTGCGCGCTGCCCAGGACTTCCTCTGGGATCGCCGAAAGCCGGATGCCCGGCCCTACCTGCTGGTCAGCCTGCTCCTGCAGACGGGCATGAAGAAGGCCGAATGTGCCAATCTCCTGATCAGCGACATCGACGTCTCCCGCCCCCAGGCGCCGGAAGTGGCCATCCGCTACAGCGAGGAACGCCACGCCCACAAGAACCGCCGCCTGGCCCTGCACCCCAACATTGTGCCCGCGCTGCAACAGTACCTGGACCAGTACAAGCCCGAGCACTACCTCTTCGAGTGCACGCCGCGCAACCTGGAATATGTGCTGGATGAAGTGGGGAAACGGGCCGGCATCAAGCGCATCCAGGTGGGCTTCGAAACCCTGCGCTGGACCTGCGCCGTGCGGGACTTTCGGACCGGTATGCCGGAAGATCGGCTGCGGGAAAAGATGGGGCTGAGCAAGATCTCCTGGCGGGAAACCCGGGAGAAGATTTTCCGGCTCACCAACCGCCAGTAGTGGCTCCACTGCGGGAACCACAGATTCCACAGGTGAACACAGTTTTTTCAGAGGGGAACCGGGTCAGTCGTTGTTGATCACCGGCAAGAGGGCCCGGAAGGAACTCTGGAAGACCAGGTGGGCGTCCAGGTAGTCGCCACTCCAACCGCCAACCAGGTGGATGACGCCGTCGCGGCTGGCCGCAGCCAGGTAGCGCCATTCTCCGGGGACGGGCGAGGGGAAGTTGCTCCACTGGCCTGTGTACGGGTCGTAGCGCTCGTGGGTATCCACCCGCCGGGTCCAGCCGCCGCCGCCCAGGGCCAGCACCGCCAGGCCGTCGTAGACCACGCTGAGCCCGCTGCGGGGCGTGGCCAAAGAGGCCAGCTGGCGCCACTCGCCCGTGGTGATCTGGTAGACCCACGCCTGATCCAACTCGTGTTGGCCGTTGTAGCCGCCCACCACGTAGATCTCATCCCCCACCACGGTTGCACCGAAAAACGCGCTGGCCTCGGGAAGCCGGCCCACCAGCTCCCACGGGAGCGGGGCGCCAGAAGCTGACGCCGTCGACGGCCGGTAGCGCCAGATTTCGTCGTGCATGGCTGTTCCGTCCCACCCACCCAACAGGTAGAGGCTCTCCCGGTGGGCCAGGAGGGCAGCGCCGGCCAGGGGACCGGGCAGGGTGCCCACGGGGGTCCAACGGTCGTCCGCCACATGGTAGGCCAGCAGCTCATCGCTCAGGACGATCCCGGCATCGTCGCCGGCCCGGTGATAGCTGCCCCCGGCCACGTAGAGGATGCCGTCCAAAGCCGCCGCGGCCAGATTGGCCCGGGGCTCGGGCAGGGGAGCCAGGCTCTGCCACTCGTTGATGCGCAAATCATAGGCATCCAGCGACGGGAGGGTCTCGCCGCCGACTCCTTCGCCGCCCACCACGTAGAGGGAATCGCCCATCAGGGCAGAAGCCATCCGACTGCGGGCCTGGGCCAGGGGCGTGCGCATCTCCCAGCGGGGCAGGAGAGTCAGCGCAGGCGGCCCCAGGGGCGTCTGGCCGGCATCGCTGAGCAGGGAGACCGGCGCCTGGACCTGATTCAGCCAGTTAGGGGCGATGAGAAAGAAGAGACAGAAGGCGGCGACCAGGGCCAGGTAAAGCTGTTGCCAGGCCGCGGGGCGGGCCGGCAAGTGTGGAAGCGGTTCGGGTTCGGGTACTGCCTCCTCAGCCGGTTGGGGAGGCGCCGGCACCTCGATGCCCGGCACCGTCAACCAGCCCCGTTGCAGCAGCACCATGGTGGCTTCGGTGCGGCTGCTCACCTGCAGCTTCTCAAAGACGTTACGCAGGTGCACCTTCACCGTGTGGGGGCTGATGAAGAGTTCCCGGGCGATCTCCGCGTTGGTCGCCCCGGTGACCAGCAGCCGCGAGACTTCCATCTCCCGCTCGCTGAGAGGATTTTCCAGCGGGGGAGCCCCTTTCATGTTGGATTCGTCATGGCCGCTTTCGGCCCTTTTCTCCACCACCATGGTCTGTCCACTGCTATCTATCCACTGCTGTCTGCCCGCTGTCCGCCGTTCCAGCCAAACGGCACACCGTGGCCGGGGGCTACTATAGTCTGGCGTAAATACCACGGCAGAAATTCCGGATACCCTCTGGGCGCACTCCCTCTGGTGGAAACCATCGGCGAATTTCTGCCGGGATTTACGACTACAGTCTGGCGTAAATACCATGGCAGAAATTCCGGATGCCCGCTGGGCGCATTACCTCTGATGGAAACCATCGGCGAATTTCTGCCGGGATTTACGACGGCCCGCCGCCATTATTCCACAAAGGCCAGCCCACACCCAAATATCCCGAAACCGGCGCCGAGCCCGGTTGGCTGCCCCAGGCGGGATTCATCCCGGGGGAGGGGCCTGGGGATCTTCGTCCAGGGCCAGGCAGATGGCGCGCCACTCGTCCAGGGAGAGCGTTTCCGGCCGACGCCGGGGATCGATGCCGGCCCCCTCCAACAGGCGTTGGAGCTGGGGTTTGGGCCAGTGGAGGCCGGCGCTCAGGCTGTTGAGAAGCTGTTTCCGCTTCTGGCTGAAGCCGGCCCGCACCACAGCGAAGAAGCGTTCGGGCGCCACATCCTGCACCGCAGGTTCCGGGAAGACCTCCAGCCGCAGGACTGCGCTGTCCACCTTGGGCCGGGGGTAGAAGGCCCCGGCCGGCACCCGATGGACCATCTGGGGACGGGCGTAGAACTGGACGCTCACCGCCAGCAGGGACATCTGTCCAGGCTGGGCACAGATGCGCTCAGCCACTTCCTTCTGCACCATGAGGACGGCCAGGGACGGCCGCAGGCGGGCCTCCAGGAGGTGGCGGAGGACGGCGCTGGTGATGTAGTAGGGCAGGTTGGCCACCACCTTGTAGGTTGCCCAGGTCAGGGACCCCGCGGTGGGGATCGCCCCGAGGGCGTCGGCGCCCGCCACCAGGGTCGCCGGGTCCAGCGCCAGGATGTCCCCATGGACGATCTGGACGTGGGGAAAGGGGGCCAGCTCCTCCCGGAGCACCTGGATGAGGCGGTCATCCAGCTCCACGGCCACCACCCGCCCGGCCTGTTGGGCCAGGCGCCGGGTCAGCCCGCCCAGGCCCGGCCCCACTTCCAGCACCACATCCTGGGGCGAGAGCTCCGCCGCCGCGGCAATGCGGTCCAGGTGGGTTTCGTCCACCAGAAAATTTTGCCCCAGCGAACGCTTGGGGCTGAGGTCATAGCGACGGATCAGTTGGGCGACTCCGGTCATGGCCATATCCAGGGGCCAAAGAAAGTGACTACTCGTCCTCCAGGCGCAGTACGGACATGAAGGCTTCCTGGGGGATCTCCACCTGTCCCACCATCTTCATACGCTTCTTGCCCGCCTTCTGTTTCTCCAGCAGCTTGCGCTTGCGGGTGACGTCGCCGCCGTAGCATTTGGAGAGCACGTCTTTGCGCAGGGCCTGGACGTTGGCCCGGCTGATCACCTTGTTGCCGATGGCCGCCTGGATGGGCACGGTGAACATCTGCCGGGGGATGATCTCCTTCATCTTGCTGACCAGCTTTTGCCCCTTGTGATAGGCATCGTCCCGGTGCACGATGACGCTCAGGGCGTCCACCGGCTGGTGGTTGACCAGGATGTCCAGCTTCACCATGTCCGAGGGGCGGTATTCGTCCAGGGTGTAGTCCATGCTGGCGTAGCCCCGGGTGCGGGCTTTCAGCTCGTTATAGAAGTCCACGATGATCTCCGAGAGGGGGATCATGCAGACGATTTCCACCCGTTTGGTGTCCAGCCAGTTCTGATTTTTTAGCTCGCCCCGCCGCTTGGTGACCAGATCCAGCACCGGGCCGATGTATTCGGCCGGGGTGAAGATGCGCAGCTCGCACCAGGGCTCTTCGATGCGCTCGATCTGGGTCGGATCCGGGAGCTGGGCCGGGCTGTCGATGGCCAGGACCGTGCCGTCGGTCTTGACCACCTTGTACTCCACCGAGGGCGCGGTGAAGATGATGTCCAGGTCATACTCTCGCTCCAGCCGCTCCTGGACGATCTCCATGTGGAAGAGGCCCAGGAAGCCCAGGCGGAAGCCGAAGCCCAGGGCCTGGCTGGTTTCCGGTTCGTAGACCAGGGCGGCGTCGTTGAGCTGGAGCTTTTCCAGGGCATCCCGCAGATCGCCGTAGTCGTCCGGGTTGGACGGGTAGAGGCCGGCAAAGACCATGGGCTTCATGGGCTTGTAGCCGGGCAGCCGCTCCTGGGCCGGCTTGCTGGCCAGGGTGATGGTGTCTCCCACGTCCAGATCCTGGACGCTCTTCAGGCCGGTGGCGATATAGCCCACCTCGCCGGCGTGGAGGCTGTTGGTGGCCAGCATGGCTGGCGTCAGAACCCCTACCTCCAGGGGTTCCATGGTCTTGCCGGTGCTCATGGCCAACAGGGCCGGCGTGCCGTTGATCTGGCCGTCCACCACCCGCACGTAGGCAATGACGCCCTTGTAGGGGTCGTACTGGCAGTCGAAGACCAGCGCGCGCAGGGGAGCATTCAGGTCACCCTTGGGGGGCGGCACCTGTTGCACCACCTGTTCCAGCACGGCCTCCACGTTGGTGCCGGCTTTGGCGCTGATGCGGGGGATATCCTCGGCGGGCACGCCCAACAGGTCCTCGATCTCCTGGGCCACCTCGTCGGGCATGGCACCGGGCAGGTCGATCTTGTTGATGACCGGGATGATGGTCAGGTTCTGTTCCAGCGCGGCGAAGAGGTGGGCCATGGTCTGGGCCTGGATGCCCTGGGAGGCGTCCACCACCAGGATGGCCCCTTCGCAGGCCTGGAGGGCCCGGCTGACCTCGTAGCTGAAGTCCACGTGGCCGGGGGTATCGATGAGGTTGATTTCGTATTCTTCGCCCTGGTACTTGTAGATCATGCGCACGGCGCTGGCCTTGATGGTGACGCCCTTTTCCCGTTCCAGGTCCATGGAATCCAGGAGCTGCTCCTTCATTTCCCGGTCGGTCACCGTTCCGGTCATCTGCAGCAGGCGGTCGGCCAGGGTGCTCTTGCCGTGGTCGATATGGGCGATGATGGATATGTTTCGAATGTGATCCAGGTTCATGGGACGATTATAGCCTGCCTTGGGCGAAAACCAAAGCCTACCGAGAATCCCGTGGCAAATGCCAGGGCGAGGACCATCAGGGCCGATCCAGGCGCGTCCGGAACCAGTCGATGGTCTCAGCCAAACCCTGCTCCAGGGGCACCTTGGGTTCCCACCCCAGGATACGCCGGGCCTTGGTGATGTCCGGCTGGCGCTGCTTGGGGTCATCCTTGGGCAGGGGTTCGAAGCGGATGCCGGCCTGGTTGCCGGTCAACTCGTTAATGCGCTGGGCGAACTCCAGGATGCTGATCTCCGCGGGGTTGCCGATGTTGACCGGCTCCACCTCGTTGCTCATGAGCAGGCGATAGATGCCGTCGATCAGGTCGCTGACAAAGCAGAAGCTGCGGGTCTGGCTGCCGTCGCCGTAGACCGTCAGGGGTTCCCCTCGCAGGGCCTGTTTGATGAAATTGGGCACCACCCGCCCATCGTTGAGGCGCATACGAGGGCCATAGGTGTTAAAAATCCGCACGATCCGGGTATCCACCCCGTGGGTGCGGTGGTAGGCCATGGTCATGGCCTCGGCAAAGCGCTTGGCCTCGTCGTACACCCCCCGAGGGCCAATGGGATTGACGTGGCCCCAGTAGTCTTCAGTCTGGGGATGGACCAGGGGATCGCCATAGACTTCGCTGGTGCTGGCCAGCAGGAAGCGGGCCCCTTTGGCCAGGGCCAGCCCCAGGGCGTTGTGGGTGCCCAGGCTGCCCACCTTCAGGGTCTGGATGGGCAGCTCCAGGTAGTCCACCGGGCTGGCAGGGCTGGCAAAGTGCAAAATGGCGTCCAGGTCGTCTTTGATGTATATATAGTTGGTGACGTTGTGGTAGATGAACTGAAACCGGCGGTTGCCGGCCAGATGGGCGATATTGTCGGTGCTCCCGGTGAGGAGGTTATCCATGGCGATCACCTCGTGGCCCTCGGCCAATAGCCGATCCACCAGGTGACTGCCCAAGAAACCGGCACCGCCGGTGACGAGAATGCGCATTGCCGCGATTCCTTTCTGGTCGTTCAATCACTATTCGAGAATAAGAGCGTATGCCGTGTATCCCATGATTCCTTTTGGTCCCTTTTCCCTGCCCACCGGCCCTATCCTGGCGCTGGTGGCAGGCGTTTTCGGCCTGGAGGTGGCCGCCCGCTATGGCCGTCGCCTGGGTCTGGACCCGAACCAGGTCTGGAACACGGGCCTGACTGCGCTGGTTGCTGGCCTGATTGTAGCCCGACTCTGGAATGTTTTCCAGTTTTGGCCAGTCTACCGGAGCGAACCCTGGCTGATCTTGAGCCTGCGGCCGGGGGGCTTCCACCTTTGGGCCGGCCTGGCCGCGGCGCTGGTGGGCGGCTACCTCTACATGCTGCGCCACGCGCTGGATCCGGCTCCCATGGCCGCGGCTTTCAGCGTGGGGATGGTGGCCGGCGGGGTCTTCCAGGCGCTGTCCGGCTTCCTGACCGGCAGTGTGGTGGGAACCCTCAGCGACGGCCCGTGGGCGTTGCCCTATTTCGGCGAGCTGCGCCATCCCGTGGGCCTGTACCGGGCAGGGGGGTTACTCCTCCTGTGGCTGCTCCTCTACCTGCCCCGGCGCACCCAACCGTCCCCATTCCGGGTGGTCCTCATGGCCCTCTTCGGCTACAGCCTCCTGCGCCTGTTCACCGACGCCTTCGTGGAGTATGCCGCCCTGGTGGGCTCCTTCCGCCTCAGCCAGATCCTGGCCCTGGCCACGGCCCTGGTCACCAGCCTGCTCCTGGCCCGGGGTTCGCGAGCCGTCGATTACACAGCGTTGGCCGGCGAAGGAGATTCACCCGCTGTGTAATCCGTGGCCTCGCAGTAAACGCCTCTATGGGCATCGATGATGCGCATCGGTGTCCATGTGGAGTGGCTATACGAATCGACGCAGTCGGTAGCTCACGTTTCCACGCCGCTCTGGACCACCAGCAAAAGGCCACGCTCGATCTGGATGGAGGCGGGCAGGCTGGCCACCTGGTTGCTGATGCCCCGGGTGCTGCCGAGATGCAGGGTGGCATTGTGGAGCGGATAGGCCAGCCCCTGGTAGGTGATACCGGTGACGGAGGCACTCAAGGGGAGGACGCTGACCAGGCTGCCTACCGGTCCGTCCAACACCAGGGTTTCACCGTCCCGCAGCAGGGTGGCCAGTTGGTCCCCATCGGCCAGGCGCACCGGCACCGGCCAGGGTCGCTGGGCCAGGATCAGGACATTGGCCAGGGTCTGATCCAGGCGGCCGCCCAGGGCTGCCAGCAGCAAGATCTCGTCCACTCCTTCCCGCAGAGCCCGCTGGATGGCCAGCTCCAGGTCGGTTTCATCTTTGGCCACGGGGTGGCGCTCAAAACGGGTCCCCTGGCGGGCCAGTTCGGCCACCACCTCGGGATCGACGCTGTCCATGTCGCCGACCACAATGTCCGGGCGGCGCCCCAGGGCCAGGCAATGGGCGGTTCCCCCATCGGCGGCGATGAGCAGGTCGTCGGGGCGCAGCCAGCCCCTCAGCCGGCCATAATCCTCCACCCTGCCGTTGATCATGATCACCCCACGCATGGCTGTCGCTCCCGGTGCGTCATGTGGTACGTGATGCCTGTCTGTTGGCGCACCACGTCACAAAACTACGTCACAAAATCGTTGGCCTGTTTACGTCCACGGAGTCCGGCCTGCGCCCCCCTGGATCAGGGCCTGGCCGTCCACCACTGTCAGCGGGAGGACGGTGCCGGCGCTAAAGAGGGGCGGCACTTCCAGGCCGAGACGCCGGTAGAGGCCCGGCGGCACGCTGATGTCGGCCAGGTAGAGGTCCCCGCTGAGGGCCTGCCCGGTTGGCGTCAACAGGCCTTGTTTGGGCAGGGCCAGGGTGAGGGTCGCCGCTGCCCGGATGTGGGGCGTGGCCCCCTGGCCGGTGTCGGCATCCAATCCGCTGGGCACGTCCAGGCTGAGGATGGGCGCCACGCTGCTGTTGGCCAGCTGGATCAGATCCCGGACCCGGCCCCGGGGGTCCCCCTTCAGCCCGTACCCGATGAGGGCATCCACCACCAGGTCGCAGGGAGGGAGTTCCCAGCCTTCCTCAGCCCAGGCCAGGGGCACTTCCATGGCCTGGAGGATGGCCAGTTGTTGGGCCGGCACCCCCTGGTAGGCGTCGGGCGGGTGGGAGCAGAGCACCTGGACCCATGCTCCCCAGTTGGCCAGGTGACGGGCCGCGACCAGGCCACCGCCGCCATTGTTGCCCCGGCCGGCCAACACGACGATGGGCCGGTCGACGAGATCTCCGTCCAGCCATTGGAGGGCCAGCCAGGCCAGGTTCCGGCCCGCGTTCTCCATCATCTGGAGCAGGGTGATGCCATACTCCTCCACCATGATCCGATCCACCTCCCGCATCTGCTCCCGGGTCAGTGCGGGCACGCTCGTACTTTCCACCGTGTTTTTCACGTCCACCCTCTCCTCGCCTCCTGGCGACGGTTCACTATCTCACTATCTTTGCAGATCCGCCCCATCGATTTCACAGCCGCCCCACCTATCCGTGGCGTCCGATCTGCGCGGATGGCGGCTCCTGTCGTAGGTGCGGTCTCCGGCCGCACGGTGGTGCCCGGAAGGGCGCCCGTTCCCGTCGGGGCGGGCCGCCGTGCCCGCCCGCTGTCGCGGTCGAACCAGCCACCCACGGCGGGCCAGAGACCCGCCCTACGCACGTATTGCACCCAATCCGGACAGGTGCAGGGACGGCAACGGCTGCGCAGCAACTGGGTCGGCATCTGCGGATGGCGGCTCCTCTCGTAGGTGCGGTCTCCGGCCGCACGGTGGTGCCCGGAAGGGCGCCCGTTCCCGTAGGGGCGGGCCGCCGTGCCCGCCCGCTGTCGCTGTTGAACCAGCCACCCACGGCGGGCCAGAGACCCGCCCTACGCACGGGTTGCACCCAATCCGGACAGGTGCAGAGACGGCAACGGCGGAGTGCGCATCCTCAGATGCGCACTCCACAAAAGGACCACCACGCGGCGTCGCCAATCTTCCGATGCCGGGCTGAATCTGCGTTCATCCACGTGGGTCAACGCATTTGACCTTTTGCCGCAGAGCCACGGAGGGGCACAGATTCAGCAGGTACAACTTTGACGGGATTATACCCCCAGGACGATGAAGGGCCAATCGTCCCATGTTCTGCCTCCGGTTGGGGCTCGTCTGATCGGCGTAGGGATCTTGCCCCGACTTCGGCGCCGATTTCCGGCCCAGGAAGTGGGCCAGTTGTGCTATGCTATTCCCACGTTCATAAGTGCAAACGAAACCAGCGGGCCGGAAGCCCGCCTGCCGAACCCAAGAATGAGCGGAGACAATCCCCCAGGCTGCACGTCTCTGACGTAACCGATTCTGACCAGAACGAGTCGAACGGCATCGCGTAGAAAGGGAACGCCATGGCATTGTCCCAGCGTCGCCTGGCCAGGGGTTGGCCCGTGATTGTGTCGGCCATGGTGTGCGCCGGGCTGATCCTGACACTGACCTGGCTTCTGCAGGGAATCCAGGGACCGGCGGCTACAGCCCAGGCGCTGCCCGGCCGCTACATCGTCGTGATGCAGCCAGAGGCGGTGAACCACCTGGCAGCACAGCTCTCATCTCCGGCAGCGCCCCCCGCCCGGGAAAGGGCTACCGCCATCCTGGCCCAGCAGCTCCTGGACGCCAGGGGCGGCAGGCTGATCCACCTCTACAGCCACGCCCTCCACGGCTTCGCCGCCGAGCTGGATCCAGCGGAGCTCGCTTCCCTCCGCCAGGATCCCGCCGTCCTCCTGGTGGAACCGGACCAGCCCATCGCCATCGCCGGGGTGCAGTCCCCGGCCCCGTGGAACCTGGACCGGATCGACCAGCGGACCCTGCCATTGGACGACCGATACGTCTACGAAAGCGGCGGTGCCGGCGTGCACGCCTACATCATCGACACGGGCATGCGCACCACCCACCTGGAGTTCAGCGGCCGGGTGGGCGAGGGGTTTACCACCTACGGCACGGTGGAAGACTGCAACGGCCACGGCACCCACGTGGCCGGCACCCTGGGGGGTACCCAGTACGGCGTGGCCAAGGCCGTCACCCTGCATCCGGTCCGGGTATTGGACTGCCAGGGAGATGGGTTCGTCTCCGACGTCCTCGCGGGGGTGGACTGGGTGACCGGCCACTTCATCCCGCCCGCGGTGGCCAACATGAGCATGGGCGGTCCCCCTTCGTCCGCGCTGGACGCGGCCGTGGAAGCATCCATCGCCGCGGGGGTCACCTACGTGGTGGCGGCCGGCAACGAAGCCAGCAACGCCTGTGGCGTTTCCCCGGCCCGGGTGGAAGAGGCGCTGACGGTGGCCGCCATGGGCCCGGACGACGAAGCGGCGGACTTTTCCAACCATGGCTCCTGTGTGGATCTCTTCGCCCCCGGCGTGGACATCCTCTCCGCCTGACACACGAGCGATGGCGCAAGCGAATGGCTGGAAGGGACCTCCATGGCCGCGCCTCATGTGGCCGGCGCGGCAGCCCTCCTGCTGGCCCAACAGCCGGATGCCACACCCCAGGAGGTGGCCGACGAGCTTCTGGAAATGGCCACCCCTCAGGCCCTGAGCCAGGTTCCGCCGGCAACGCCCAACCGCCTGCTCTTCACCGGCTGTGCCGGGGCCAGCGTGGTCACCACCGCCGTGGACGGCGGTCCCGGCTCCCTGCGCGCGGCTGTGGACTCGGCCTGCTCGGACAGCCCCATCACCTTCGCCCTGGACACGCCGACCACCATCACCCTGACCCAGGGGGCGTTGGTCGTGGACAGGCCCCTCACCATCCAGGGGCCGGGCGTCCAGGCCCTCACCCTCCAGGGCGGAGGCGACCGGATCTTCCAGGTGACACCGGCAGGACGGCTGACCCTGGCCGATCTGACCATCGCCGGGGGCCAGGCTACCACAGGCGGGGCCATTGCCAGCCTGGGCAGCCTGACCCTCACCCGGGTGGTGGTGACCAGCAGCCTGGCGACCCAGGCCGGCGGCGGCATCTTTGCCGCCGGGGAGCTCACCCTGCTGGACAGCACCGTGGCCAACAACCAGGCGAGCCAGGGCGGTGGCATTTATGTGGCCCAGGGGCAGGCCCGGCTGACCAACAGCACCCTCAGCCACAACCGGGCCGATGAAGGGGGTGGGCTGCTGGTGGAAGCGGCGGGCGCAGCCACCCTGGAGTTCGTCACCGTGGTCTCCAACACGGCTGTGGAAGCGGGTGGCGGCGTGCTGGCTGCCGGCGGACCGGTGGCCGTGGACAACAGCCTGATCGCCGCCAACGCCAGCCAGATGACCGCCGCGCCGGATGTGGCCGGTTCCTTCCTCAGCCTGGGCCACAATTTCATCGGCGCCGCAGCGGCGGAGACCGGTTTCGTCCACGGCCAGGGGAACGACCAGGTGGGCAGCCCCGCCCAGCCTCAAAGCCCTGCCGTGGCCCCCCTGGCCCCAGGGGCGGGTGGACTGCCGGCCCATGGACCGCTGCCGGGGAGCCCGGCGGTGGACAGCGGCTACTGTGGCTCGACCGTGGCCTGGGACCAGCAGGGGACGGTCCGTCCCTACCCGGGCAGCCTGCGCTGCGACGTGGGCGCCATCGAATCGCCCTACGTGGGTGCGGCCGACCTGCTTCTGCAGGTGGCAGCGGCCTGGGGTACCTTGTCTCACCCCATGGAGGTCAGCCCCGGCGCGATCCTGAGCTGGACTGTAACCTATACCAACCAGGGTCCCTCTTTGGCGCCGAATCTGGTGCTCACTGCCTCGGTGACGCCCACAGCCGTCATTGCCCTCCAGGATGGCCAGGGCCAACCCCTGCCCCTGGATGAAACGGGCCGGGTGAGTTGGGTGGTCGGGGATCGGGTGCCAGGCACCGGCGGCTCCCTGGCAGTCCAGGCCCGGGTGCCGTTGCCCCTGGCCGCGGGCACGGCCTTCACCGTCTCCTACGCCGTGGCCAGCGCCCAAGAGGACACCGCCCCCGGGGACAACGGAGCGGTCTTCCCGTATCAGGTGCGCAACGTAGCGCCCACGGCGCGGGACGACCAATTCACCGTCTGGGCCGGGGCCCCCCGCTCCCTGGTGGTCCTGGCCAATGATGGGGATGACAACAGCGATCCGCTGGAGGTGGTGGATGTGGGGCGGCCCTTCAGCGGGACCGCCGCCCTGGCCGATCCAGAGACCATCGTCTATTCGGCCACCATCCTCCCTGCCCCCGGCGGCCACTACACCGACGTTTTCACCTACACCGTCTCCGACGGCGCCCTGGCTGCCTCTGCCTGGGTCACGGTGGTGGTCCGGGCAGACAACCAGCCGCCCGTGGCCGTGGATGACTGGGTTACCGTAAGCCCAGACATGGCCGTGGGCATCCCCGTGCTGGCCAACGACTGGGATCCCGATGGCGACCTCCTCCGGGTGACCGGCGTGGGAGCAGCAGGCCACGGCACAGCCATCACCGACGGCCGGGTGGTCACCTACACCGCCCCAGCCGGGTTCACAGGCCAGGATACTTTCCCCTACCGGCTGTCGGATGGATACGCGGAAGTGACGGGGACCGTCTGGGTGTCGGTCACCGGGACGGTGCCCACCCAAAGTGGTTCGGTGGTGGGCAGCGTGTATGTGGATCGCAACCGTAACCACCTGTACGAGGCGGATGTAGACATGCCGCTGGCTGGCGTTCAGGTGCGCCTGGTCCCTGCTGGTGATGGAGATCCCGACGGCGCCGAATGGGTGGGCGCCACCGATGCCCAGGGGCTCTTCCGGCTAACCGACATCCCCTGGGGCAGCTACCTCCTGGAGCTTCAACCGCCATCCGGCTACCTGCTGTCGGGCCCGGGGCAGATTCCCGTGCACGTGGGTCCCCAGGGGGCGGCCCTTTCCCCGCTCCTGGTCCAGGAGGCACCAGGCGTCCTCTACATTCCCCTGATCCAGCGTTGACCGTGGGACGTCCAGGCTGTCGCCATCTGGAAATCGATCAAAAATGATTTGATATTGCATTGGGTCTATGATACTATGATGAGCGGGCAGCATATATTTGCCCTCCTGTAGTTGAGGATATCGTAAACTGGTTCTGCTCTCATTGTCATGAGCTTTTATTCTTTGCGTATTTATCCATTGTTGGGAGAACCTGCCCATGAGACAACCACGTTCGGTTTATCTAATCTTCATGGTGGCCGTACTCCTCCTGTTGGGCATGACCCTGCTGCCCGGGCTGGTGACCGGCACAGGGGTGCTGGCCCAGGGTGGGCCGGCCGCTGAGACGCCCACAGAGCAGCCACCGCCGCCTACGGTGACCACCCCTGCTCCTGGGGAGACGGAAACCCCGGTGCCAGCCACCGAGACGCCGGTCCCGCCCACCGAGGAGCCACCGGCCGAGACGGCCACCCCGACGGCCACCAGCTCTGGGCCCGGCAGCTCACCCGGGCCGTCCCAGCCGGTGACGATTCCAGAGCCCATCACCGTGGTCCTGTTTGGGACCGGTTTGGCGGCCCTGTCGGCAGCCGCGGCATCCCGGCGCAAGAAGGACGAGTAGGGTCGTATTGTCGTATTATCGTCAGTCATCGATTTTGCACGCCATCGTGAACAATTGAGCACCAGGAAGGCAAGGGCTACGAGAGTTCTCGTAGCCCTTGTCTTTTGCCAACCAAACCCACGTTTCACCTACGCTGCCAATCTGATAGGCAGGTGACAGTTTTGACGCCACTTATCTCTGGTATAATGCCAGGGTTGTTGACGGGTTATCATCGTTCTACACGACAAACGTTTGCTGCAAATATCATCCCTTTGAGGAGCCGGCATGAACAGAAGTGCAGGAGAGCCCACCCGTCCCCCATACCAGCACCCATCCAGGCAGGATCCATCTCATGAGCCATGCGATGCAGGGTTGGAGAGCGTCGAGCACCTGCCATCGCCGGGGCGGCCATACAGACGGCGAGGCTGGCTGGCCGCTCCCTGGTCGGTCATGGGCGCGCTGGCCATTCTCTGGCTATGGCTGACGACGGCACCGCTGGCTGCCGCCGAGTCCCCCCTGGCCATGGACACTGGCCCGGACGGGATCGCCCTGCGCTGGTCTGGAGATGGGTCGGAGGTGACAGCCGCCTCCCTGACCGATGAACTGCCCATGGCCGTCTACGGGGGCTATCGGCTGCCTATGCGCCTGATGACGGTGACCCTGCCCGAAGGCGTCGCCGCAGCGGCCACCATCCAGGCCCTGGAAAGTGTCCCCTACGCCGGCCCCCTGGAGCAGGTCCCCGCCCTGGAGCCCCCGGCCCTGGGCTGGGAGCCCATCCCCGCGCTCCTGCCCCAAACCCAGACCGGCCTGCCCTCCTCGCCCCTGGTGCTGCTGGGCGAGGGACGCCTGCGAGGAACCCGGCTGGCCGTCCTGGCCTTCAGCCCCATCTACCAGGACCCGGCCGACGGCACCGTGCGGCTGGCCACCCGGCTGGAGGGGCTCATCCCCCAGGCCCAGCTGATGGTGGATTCACCCGCCGCCTTCCTGCAACGGCAGATGGCCCGGGGCCCCCTGGCAGCCGCCCCGGCCACCCCACTGGACGCGCCCGCGCCCACCAACCCCCTGGCCAACCGCCCCAACGTGGTGACCGTCCACGTGGCCCAAGGGGGCATCCAGCGCATCACCGCGGCGGACCTGGCCGCCGCCGGCCTCGCCAACCCCGCGAGCGGGAAGCTCCAGCTCTGGCACCAGGGCATCCAGATCCCCCTGCAGATCCTGGACCGCAATGGCAACCAGAGCTTCGACCAAAACGATGAACTGCGCTTCTATGCGCCCCAGCCCGGCGACCGCTGGAACCAGGAAGCCGTCTACTGGCTCACCGTGGGCAGCGAAGATGGCGCACGCATGGCCAACCGGAACGTGACCTCGGCGGACGCGCCCCTGCGCACCACAGCCCTGGCCCGGGGCGTCTGGGTCGATAACCAGTTGTACGAGTCCACCATGCCCGGCCTGGACGGAGATCACTACTTCCACCTGGACGCTCGAGTGGACGCCTCCATGAAGGGCGAAGTAGATCGCTACCCCCGCTTTCAGGTGACCCTGACATCGGCCCTCCCGCCCACAGCCGACGGGCCGACCTCCACCGTGGTTACCCTCACCCTGACCACCTACGACCGCCGCCTGGCCGGCGAGCCTGCCCAAATCCCCCACCGAATCGAGGTGTCCGGGGCCGGGTTCACGGCCACCGACACCTGGACCGTGGACTTCAACCAGGGGCAGATCCAGAACTGGCAGCGGACCATCGCCAGCCCGACGCCCCTGGGCACCTTCAGCGTCACCCTGGTGGCGGATTCAGCCACCAACGCGGTGAAATTTGACCAGGTCTACTGGCAACAGGCAGTCACCTTGGACTTCAACGGCCAGGGGGCCAACTTCTCCGGCCTGCCCGGCCTTTTCCGCTACCGGCTGAGCAACCTGCCCGACGACGCCACCCTCTACGACGTGACCGACCCCGGACAGCCCGCCATCCTCACCGGGGGTAACCGCAACGGCCAGCAGTTGACCTTCCAGGATGGCCCCACAGCCCGGGACTATGTGGTGAGCGGGCCGGGCACCCTGGTCACGCCCCGGCTGCAGGCCCACCCGCCGGCCACACCCGGAGACGCCACAGCCGGCGCCGACGAGGTGTTCATCGCGCCGGCAGAGTTTCTGCCCACCCTTCAGCGCCTGCTGGACCACCGCCGCAGCCAGGGATACAAGGTCCAGGCCATCGACGTCCAGGCCATCTACGACCACTGGAGCTTTGGCCAGGTGGATCCCCGAGCCATCCGCAACTTCCTGCGCTACGCCGTCGGCACCTGGCAGACGCCCCCCATCGCGGCTGTCCTGGTGGGCGACAGCACCTGGGATCCCCACGACTACGAGGGTTTTGGCAACCCCAACGTGATTCCGGCCTACCTGGCCAACGTGGATCCCTGGATCTACGAGACCGCCTGCGAAAATTGCTACGCGCAACTGGACGGGGACGATCCCCTGGCCGAAAGCGCCTTCTTCATCGACATCTGGCTGGGGCGATTCCCGGTGGTGAACAACGACGAGCTGAACGCGGTCATCGACAAGATCATCAGCTACGAAACCCGGCAGGATCTGGCGGCTCCCTGGCGCGCCACCAGCCTGTTCCTGGCCGACGACTACATCAAGCCCGACGGCCAGATCGACAAAGGGGGCAACTTCCCCCGCTTTACCGAGGAGATCATCGCCCTGCAGCCGGCGGAGCTCAAGATCCGGCGCCACTATTTCGGCATCAGCCCCCCGGTGGATAGCGCCGATGAGGAGCTCAGCCGCTTCTACGCCAGCATTCAACCCTGGCTGGAGCCCGATCCGGAGAAGGCCCTGGCGAAGAGCATCGCCTACATGAACGGGGGCAACGCCCTGGTCACCTACACCGGCCACAGCCACCACTGGCAATGGGCCGAGACCGATAAGACCAGCCCCTATAACCGGCTCTTCGGCCTTTGGGATGTGCTGGAGCTGCATAACCGGGACCAGCTCTTCATCGCCCTCTCCATGACCTGCTACACGGCCCAGTTCATCCGGCCGGCCAACTATCACTTCACCCTGGACGAGCACCTGCTCATCCACCCCGATGGCGGCGCGGTGGCCGTCTGGGGGCCGGCCGGCCTGAGCGTGGCCCATGGCCACGACAAGCTCCAGGTGGGCTTCTACGACGCCCTTTGGTCCGCGGAACCCATGACAGCGACCCTGGGTCAGCTTGTCCAGGCCGGCTACTTCGAAGTGATCACCGGCAGCCTCACCGGCAACACCTGTTGCCGGGACGTGGCCCAGACCTTCCTCCTCCTGGGCGATCCCCTGACGCCGGCCCTGGTGGAACCCCTTCAGTTCATCTACCTGCCCACGGTCAATCGGTAGCGGTTAGGGAATTGGGTGATTGGGGAAGGACGGGTGCAAGGCCCCTAATCACCCACTCCCCCCAATCACCCACCCAGCTTCACCCCAGGCCCAGATCAACGGTATAATGGAAGGCAGCGAGCATGCCCACGCCAGTTCGATGGAGCTGACCATGGACCGCAATTACGCTGCCATCCAGCGGGTGTTGATGATCACCCTGGCACTTAATGTAGTGGCCACCCTGGCCAAACTGGCCGTTGGCTTCCTCACCGGCGCCCTGAGCCTGATTGCCGACGGTCTGGACACCCTCTTTGACGGCCTCTCCAACGTGGTGGGTCTGGTCGCGGTCCGGGTCAGTAGCCGGCCGCCGGATCGGGAACACCCCTACGGCCACCGCAAGTTTGAGACCCTGGCCGCGCTCCTCATCGCCTCTGCCCTCTTCGTCACTGCCTGGGAGCTGGCCCGCAGCGCGGTGGAACGACTGCTGGAGCCCCCCACCCCCGTGGTCAACCAGTGGAGTGTGGCCGCCCTGGTCTTCTCCGGCCTGGTGCAGGGGCTCACCGGCTGGTGGGAACTGCGGCGGGCCCAGGCACTGAACAGCGAGGTCCTGCGGGCCGATGCCCGCCACACCCTGGCCAGCATCGGCGTCAGCGTGGCCGTGCTGGGCGGGTTGGGCCTGGTCCGGCTGGGCTACGTCTGGGCCGACCCCCTCATGGCCCTGCTGGTGGCCGGCGTCATCCTCAAAATCGGCATTGACACCGTGCGGGAAAATATCCCCGCCCTGGTGGACCGGGCGCCCCTGGAGCCGGAGAACATCGCCGCGGTGGTGGCCGGCGTGGAAGGCGTGCGCAGCTTCCACCGCATCCGCAGCCGGGGCCCGGCCGACAACGTGGCCATCGACCTCCACGTGCGGGTATCGCCCCACCTCTCCATGCAGGATGCCAACGCCATCGCCGACGAAGTGCGCCGCCGCCTGTTGGCTCTCCCCGGTGTGGGGGACGTCACCGTCCACGCCGAGGCAGAACGGGAGGCAGACAGCGCCATGGACCTGTACACCGCGGCCAACCTGGCTGCCCAGGAGCTGGGCATCGTCCTCCACGAGTGGTGGGTCCAGTCCATCGACGGTGAGCAGAGCCTCCACCTGCACGTGGGAGTGGACCCGAACCTGACCCTGGCGGAGGCCCACGAGCGGGTGGACCAGCTGGAGCGGACCATTCTGGAGCGGCAGCCCCACATCGCCGCGGTCTATTCCCACATCGAGCTGGCCAATTCGGAAGTTCTGCCCAGCGCCCGGGTCAGCAGTGGACTCCAGCGGCGTATTGCCGAGGCCATCGCCCGGGCAGCCCGACAGGTGGGCCAGGTCCAGCACCCCCACGACATCCAGGTCCGCCAGGTGGAGGGGCGACTGTTCATCAGCCTGGAAGCCTACGTACCCGGCGATCTGTCCATCGCCGAGGCCCACGAGCTGAGCACCCGGCTCCAGGAAGCCATCCGGGCCCAGGTGCCCAATGTGGGGGAAGTGCTGATCCACCTGGAGCCGCTGGAAGCCATGGAGGCCGTGGAGGCGGAGGCCACGCCCGCTGCGGGGGAGGGCTAAGGCGGGGCCAGCCCATTCAAAACCCTGCCACAACCGGGCGGTGAGATACTGGTGCCGATAGGCATCCATTCGCCTGGGAATCGAGCTGTCCATGCTCTCCCCGGCAAACCTCGACTGCTGCCCCAGAGTTGCCTGTGTAATCCTAAGGAGTGAACTATGCCGTACGGAATCGAACGAGCCACCGTCATCGGCGCCGGCACCATGGGCGCGGCCATCGCCGGCCATCTGGCCAACGCCGGCATCCCGGTCACCCTGCTGGACATCGTCCCCACCGAGTTGACCCCTGAAGAAGAAGCCGCCGGCCTCACCCTGGAGCATCCCCAGGTGCGCAACCGCATTGTGCGGGCCGGCTTTGAACGGATGGTGAACGCCAGCCCCAGCAACCTCTTCAGCAAAGCCCTGGCCGCCCGCATCGAGCTGGGCAATGTGGAGGATGACTGGGAGCGGGCCGTGGGCCGAAGCGACTGGATCATCGAAGCCATCGTGGAGCGGCCCGGCCCCAAACAGGCCCTGATGGCCCGGCTGGACGCCACCGCCCCGGCCACGGCCATCATCAGCAGCAACACCTCGGGCATCCCCATCCACATCCTGGCCCAGGATCGCAGCCCCGAGTTCAAACGCCGCTTCCTGGGCACCCATTTCTTCAACCCACCCCGCTACCTCCACCTGCTGGAGGTGATCCCCCACGGGGAGACAGACCCGGCGGTGGTGAACCGGATGCGCCAGTTCGCGGAAAATGTGCTGGGCAAGGGCGTGGTCGTCTGCAAGGACACGCCCAACTTCATCGCCAACCGGCTGCTCACCTTCATCCAGTGTGACATCCTGGAGTATGCCATCCAGGAAGGGTACACGGTGGAAGAGGTGGATCTGCTCACCGGCACCCTGCTGGGGCGACCCCGCACCGCCACCTTCCGCCTCAACGACGTCATCGGCCTCGACGTTCTGGTCCTGGTCACCGAGAACCTCTACCCCATGATCCCCCACGACGAAGAGCGGGAGATCCTGCGCGCCCCCCTGGGCAGCGCAGTGCTGAAGACCCTGCTGGCCCACGACCTGCTGGGCGCCAAACGAGGACAGGGCTTCTACAAAACGGTGGTAGATGAACAGGGCAATAAACACTTTTGGGGGCTGGACCTGCGCCGGGCCGCGCACGAAGGCGTGGTCGACTACCTGCCGCCCCAGCAGCCCCGCTGGGAGAGCGTCGAGGCCGCCCGGCGGCTTCCCTTGCCGGAACGGCTGCGGGCCCTGGTCAACGCCGATGACCGGGCCGGCGCCCTCATCTGGCACACCCTCTCCCGCACCCTGGCCTACGCCTCCCGGCGCATCCCCGAGATCGCGGACAGCCTGGTGGATGTGGACAACGTGATGCGGTGGGGTTTCGCCTGGGAGATGGGCCCGTTTGAGATCTGGGATGCCCTGGGCGTGGCCGAGACGGCAGAGCGGATGGAGCGGGAAGGCACCCCGGTGGCGCCCTGGGTTCGGGAGATGCTGGAGAAAGGGCACAAAACCTTCTACAGCCACCAGGGGATGATGCGCACCGCCTACAGCCCCCGCAGCAAGGCGTACACCCCCATCCAGGAAAACGAGCGGGTGCTGCGCATCCCGGAGATCAAGCGCTGCCACCGCACCCTGGCCGAAAACGACTCGGCCACCCTGGTCAACATGGGCGACGGCGTGATGTTGCTGGAATTCCACAGCAAGATGAACGCGCTGGATCCCCTCATCTTCCAGGTGATGCAGGCCGCGCTGGAGCGCCTCCACGGCGATGCAGCAGGCCTGGTCATCGGCAACGAAGGGCCTCACTTTTCCGTGGGCGCCAACCTGGTGCTCCTGGGCAACGCGGCCCAATCCGGCCGTTGGGACGAGCTGGAGCAGATGCTGAAGGTGGGGCAGGATACCCTCATGGCCCTGCGCACCGCGCCTAAACCGGTGGTGGCGGCCCCCTTCCAGCGGGTGTTGGGCGGCGGCGTGGAAGTCTGCATGGCCACGGACCGGGTCACCGCCCACGCCGAAACCTACATGGGCCTGGTGGAGGTGAGCGTGGGCATCGTCCCCGGCTGGGGCGGCTGCAAGGAGATGGTCCGCCGCCACGTCAGCCCCCACATGCACGCCACCAACGTCAACCCCCTGCCCTACCTGCGCCAGGTCTTCGAGACCATCGGCTTCGCCAGGGTCTCCACCTCGGCGCTGGAGGCCCAGGAGCTGGGCTACCTGTCGCCCCAGGACCGCATCGTCATGAACCGGGATCATTTGCTCTACGAAGCCCAACGGGAGGTGCTCTGGATGGCGGACACCGGCTACCGGCCGCCCGTGGTCCAGGGCAACGTCTACGCCGCGGGCCGGGATGCCCTGGCCAGCATGCGCATCGAGATCTACTCCCTGCAGCAGGCCGGCTACATCAGCGAGCACGACGCCAAGATCGCCGACCGGCTGGCCTACGTCCTCTGTGGCGGGGAGCTGAGCCGGCCCACCTGGATGGACGAGCAGTACTTCCTGGACCTGGAGCGGGAAGCCATCCTCAGTCTGGCCGGGGAAGAGAAAACCCAGGCGCGGATCTGGCACATGCTGCAGCACGGCAAGCCGCTGCGCAACTGAGAAAGGGGGAAAGCCATGGGAAACGCAGTGATCGTTGCCGCTGCCCGCACGGCCGTGGGCAAGGCACCCCGGGGAAGCCTGCACACCGTCCGCCCGGACGACATGGCCGCGGCTGTAATCCAGGCCGTCATCCAGCGGGCCGGCATTGACCCAAAGGAAGTGGAGGACGTGATCCTGGGCTGTGCCTTCCCCGAGGCCGAGCAGGGCATGAACGTGGCCCGCATCGCGGTGTTGCGGGCTGGCCTGCCCGAGACGGTGGCCGGCCAGACGGTGAACCGCTTCTGCTCCAGTGGCCTGCAGACCATCGCCACCGCAGCCCAGCAGATCATGGCCGGCATGGGAGATGTGATCATCGCCGGGGGCGTGGAGAGCATGTCCATGGTGCCCATGATCGGCCACAAGTTCATGGCCAACCCGACCCTGGCCCAGGAGCACCCGGGCGTCTACCTGGGCATGGGCCTGACGGCGGAAAACCTGGCCCGCAAGTACGGCATCTCCCGGGAAGACCAGGACGCCTTCGCCCTGCGCAGCCACCGACGGGCCGCGGCCGCCCAGGATGCCGGCAAGTTTGACGCCGAAATCGTGCCCCTGCCGGTGACGGTCCGCGCCGGGAACGGCAGCCAGGTGGAGGAGACCCAATTCATTTTCGACAAAGATGAAGGCATCCGCCGGGACACCTCGGCCGAAGCCCTGGCCCGGCTGCGGCCGGTCTTCCACGCGCGGGGGACCATCACCGCGGGCAACAGCAGCCAGACCAGCGACGGTGCAGCCGCGGTGCTCCTCATGCGGGAGGAGAAGGCCCGGGCCCTGGGCTTGAAGCCCCTGGCCCGCTTCGTGAGCTTTGCCGTGGCCGGGGTCGCGCCCGAGCTCATGGGCATCGGGCCGGTGGCGGCGGTGCCCAAGGCGCTGGGCTACGCCGGCATGAGCCTGGCCGACATGGATCTCATTGAGCTCAACGAGGCCTTCGCCGCCCAGGCCCTGGCCGTCATCCGGGAGCTGGGGATGGACGAAGAGCGGACCAACGTCAACGGCGGCGCCATCGCGCTGGGCCATCCCCTGGGCTGCACCGGTGCCAAGCTGACCGTCCAGATCCTCCACGAACTGGCGCGCCGGGATGGACAGTTCGGCCTGGTGACCATGTGCATCGGCGGGGGCATGGGCGCAGCCGGCATCTTCGAGCGCCTGAACTGAGTATCCAGGTCCAGTTGTACACCGCAGGTCCGGTCTCCTGGCCGGACAGAGAAGCCAGAGTTCCGGGCGCCCCTGTCACGCAGGGATGCGTGACCTACACAGGCGGGCCTCACCGTAGGTCCGGTCTCCCGGCCGGACAGGGAAGCCAGGACTCCGGGTGCCCCTGTCACGCAGGGATGCGTGGCCTACACAGACGGGCCTCACCGCAGGTCTGGTCTCCCGGCCGGACAGGGAAGCCAGGACTCCATGTGCGCCCCTGTCACGCAGGGATGCGTGGCCTACACAGGCGGGCCTCACCGCAGGTCCGGTCTCCCGGCCGGACAGGGGGGCCAGGACTCCGGGTGCGCCCCTGTCACGCAGGGATGCGTGGCCTACGCAGGCGGGCCGCACCGCAGGTCCGGTCTCCTGGCCGGACAGGGAAGCCAGGACTCCGGGTGCGCCCCTGTCACGCAGGGATGCGCGACCTACACAGGCGGGCCGCACCGCAGGTCCGGTCTCCCGGCCGGACAGAGAAGCCAGAGTTCCGGGCGCCCATGTCACGCAGGGATGCGTGACCTACACAGGCGGGCCTCACCGCAGGTCTGGTCTCCCGGCCGGACAGGGGGGCAGGGTTCTGCGTGCGTCTGTCACGCAGGGATGCGTGACCTACACCATACGCCTTATCAACCAAATTTTCAGGAGAAGTACCCATGAAAGCCATTCGAGTGCATGAGACCGGAGGACCAGAAGTCCTGCAGTACGAAGAGGTGCCCACGCCGGAACCAGGCGAGGGGGAAGTGCGGGTTCGGCTGGAGGCCGCGGGCCTCAACTACATCGACGTCTATCATCGGATGGGCCTCTACCCCTTGCAGCCGCCCTTCATCCCCGGCCAGGAGGGCGCCGGCGTGGTGGACGCGATCGGACCGGGGGTGACGGGCTTCCAGGTGGGCGATCGGGTGGCCTACACCCTCCAGTCCCAGTCCTACGCGGAATATGTGGTCGTACCGGCCTGGAAACTGGTCCACGTTCCCGAGGGCGTGTCCACCCAGGAGGCGGCCGCCGTGATGTTGCAGGGGCTGACCGCCCACTACCTGGTCCGCAGCACCTACCCCCTGAAGGAAGGGGAGCGAGCCCTGATCCATGCGGCAGCCGGCGGCGTGGGTCAGCTGCTGGTGCAGATGGCCAAGCTGTGCGGCGCCTGGGTGGTGGGCACCGTCTCCACGGAAGAGAAGGCTCAACTGGCCCGGGAGGCCGGCGCGGACGAGGTCATCCGCTACACGGAGCAGGACTTTGAAGCGGAGGTAAAGCGATTGACCGACGGCGCGGGCGTCCATGTGGTCTACGACTCCGTAGGCAAGACCACCTTCGACAAGGGGCTCAACTGCCTGCGCCCCCGGGGCTACATGGTCCTCTTCGGCCAGGCCAGCGGCCCCGTCCCGCCCTTCGATCCCCAGATCCTCAACCAGAAGGGCTCCCTCTTCCTGACCCGGCCCAGCCTGGGCGCCTATGTCCAGAACCGGGAAGAGCTGCTGGCCCGCTGCGACGAGATGTTCGGCTGGATGGCCGAGGGCAGGCTGCGGGTCCGCATCGACCGCACCTTCCCCCTGGCCCAGGCCGCGGACGCCCATCGCTACATCGAAGCCCGCCAGACCAAGGGCAAAGTGCTGTTGATCCCGTAACTCCTACCACCTGGCGTAAAGACCCTGGCAGAAATTCGGCTGTGCCTTCCATCAGGGAGAAGGACGCCGAATTTCTGCCGGAAATAACCACCCTACCACCTGGAAAGGATCTGCCTCCATGCGCATCGAAAGCGGCACCATCAAACGCCTGCATGTGGTCCACCTGAACCCCGGCGACGACATCCTCCTCTCCCTGCAGGAAGCCGTGCGCCAGAAGAACATCCGCCACGGGGTGATCCTGGGCGCCATCGGCTCCGTCACCAGCTACCACTTCCACGTGGTGGCCAGCACCGACCTGCCGCCGGCCGAACTCTACCCCCGGCGGGAGGGCGCCTACGACATCGCCACCATGACCGGCTTCATCTTCAACGGCCGCATCCACTGCCACATCATCTTCTCCGACGACAAGATCGCCTTCGGCGGGCACCTGGAAGAGGGCTGCAAGGTGCTGACCTTCAACGTGGTGCCCATTGCCGAGGTGGAGGAGATGGACCTGACCGACTTTGATACCATGGAACCTCTGAATTAAGGCGGGGGCGATCATGTCCAACGGGGTAACAGTGGGTTTCATCGGCCTGGGCATCATGGGCGCGCCCATGGCCCACAACGTCCTGAAGGCAGGCTTTCCCCTGGTGGTCTTCGACCTGATGGAGGAAGCCATGGCGCCCCTGGTGGCGGCCGGTGCCACGGCTGGGTCATCCCCCCGGAGCGTAGCCGAAGCCGCCGATGTGGTCCTCCTCTGCCTGCCGGACTCGGGGGATGTCCAGGCGGCCCTGGCTGGACCCAACGGCGTCTTCGAAGGGGTCAACCCTGGGCAAATCCTGGTGGATATGAGCAGCATCTCGCCGGTGGTGGCCCGGGAGCTGGCTGCGGCCGCCGCGGCGCGGGACGTGGTCCTGCTGGATGCGCCCGTCTCTGGGGGGCAGGCCGGCGCGGTGGCCGGCACCCTGTCCATCATGGTAGGCGGCGACGCCCAGGCCCTGGAACAGGTGAAGCCCATTCTCCAGGCCATGGGCAAGACCATCGTCCATGTTGGTGGGCCCGGCGCCGGCCAGGTAGCCAAGGTTTGCAATCAGATCGTCATCGCGGTGACCATTGAAGCGGTGGCCGAGGCGCTGGTGCTGGCCGCCCGGGCCGGGGTAGATCCGGCGCTGGTGCGGGAGGCGCTGCTGGGTGGCTACGCCTACAGCCGGGTGCTGGAAGGGCACGGTGAACGCTTCCTCCAGCACCACTTCGAACCCGGCTTCAAGACCCGGCTCCAGGTGAAAGACCTGAACATCGCCCTGGAAACGGGGCGATCCTATGGCGTGCCCCTGTTGGGCACCGCCCTGGTCCACCAGCTTTACATGTCCCTGATGGCCCGGGGCAAGGGAGAGGCAGACCACGCCATCCTGGTCACCCTGCTGGAAGAGCTGGCGGGCCAGGCCCTGGACCAGGCCCGCCCCCAGTAGCGGGAGTTGGCAAACGCTGGTGTATAATAGGAGTTATGAGCGTTGCAGATTTGATTCGTACCCAAACTCATCAATGACTCCGCTGCAAAAAGGTCAAATAGGACGCTGACCCACTTATATTTCCGGCTGGATGAATCGGCGATGGTCGAGTCTGAAGAAATCAGACCAGGCGTGATCCTGGACTATGATGCCAGCGATAACGTGGTTGGCATTGAGATTCTGGGCCTGAGTCAACGTGTCCCAGCGGAAATGTTAAAAAGCTTGCAATTTGAGACGGTATAACTTCGGCTGAATCTGCCGCGGCCGGCCGCGGCGACGGGTTGAGGAGAAAAGATGGCTGTTCGGAACATTGTACATGCAGGCGACCCCAACGACGCGGTGCTCTACCAGCGGGCCGCCCGGGTGCGCAACTTCGGCCCGGAGCTCCACCAACTGCTGGATGACATGCTGGAGACGTTGCGGGCGGCGCCGGGCGTCGGGCTGGCGGCCCCCCAGATCGGGGTAGGCCTGCGGGTGACGGTGGTGGAATATCCGGAAGACGAAGAGGATCCTGAAAACACCTTGCGGGTCTACGAGTTGATCAACCCGGAAATCATCAAAGCCCGGGGATCAGAGACGGCCCAGGAGGGATGCCTCAGCCTGCCCGGCCTGGCCGCCGATGTGGAACGGGCCACGTATGTGCTGGTGCGCGCCCAGGACCGGCACGGCAAGGAGTTCCGCATCAAGGCCTACGACTGGCTGGCCCGGATCTTCCAGCATGAGATCGATCACCTCCACGGCATCCTCATGACCGACCGGGCCCAACAGATCTACCGGGTCCAACAGAATGAAGCGGGCGAAGTGGAGATGGTGCCCATTGAACGGTCCCTGGCGCCCCGCTCCACCGTGAGATGAAGTGAAGCCTTGGGCCGATGATTGAAATCATCGGCTGACACACCCCAAGTGCGTTGAAACGCACTCCACGGGGCGGATGGTGCCCGGCCTCAATCCGTTTTCAACGGATTTCCTGCCCCAGCGAGGCATTTCAATGCCTCGTCACCGGGCCGATGGACGTACCACGGTTGATTGTGGTCCTACCGACTACACGGCGTCGATGGCAGCCGTCGTCATCCTTTCATCCGCCTGGGTCCGGCACCATCGGGCGGCTGGGAGCCGCCCCTACGGCAAACCGGCGCCTTTTCGCGATTGGCGACAGCAGGTGGGCACGGAGGCCCGCCCCTACGGAAACGGGCACCAGGTCGTAGGCGTCGTCATCCTTTCATCCGCCTGGGTTCTGTGGATCGGATCTGCAAAGATAGTGCTACACAAAGGCCGTGAAACAAGTCATCAAAAAAGTGGGAAGCCCATGGGCTTCCCACTTTTGCTTCATCCTCCGCCCCGGACTCCATGGGGGCGTATCCCATTTGGGAGCGGGAGAGGGTGGCCAGAAACAGCCAGTGGTCCCAGGGGGGTGGACGGGTGGGCTCAGTTCTGGATTACCACCGACACCTGACAGGGTGGCGGGAAATTGCCCGTCTGGTCCACCACCGTCAGCTGGATGGTGTAGGCGCCGTTGGGCAAGGCTCGGGTATCCAGGCTGCCCAACAGGCCGCCGTTCACCGGGCCGTTGGCCCCAGCGAAATAGATGAAACCGCCGGCCGCGTTGGCCCCTTCCGCGTACTCCAGCTTGTAATACTGGAACTGCTCGTGGACCGCGGTCCCCATCACACCGATGACCCCGTTCACCACCTGGTTCACCCCTGGCGCCGTGATCACCGCCCGAGGATCCGGGCAGGCCGGCGCAACCACCGGCAGCGGTTCCGGCGTGGGTGTATCGGTGGGCAGGGCCGGCTCCGGCGTGAAGGTGGGCGTGGGCGGGACCGGCGTAAAGGTAGGCGTGGGCGGCACGGGGGTCGGTGTGTCCGCGGGTGCATCCTGAACGACGGGCGCCGCCGGTGCAGTGGGCGTGGGCGTGTCGGTCGGAACCAGGACGGGCGCAGCCCCACCCAGGCCGCCGGCCTGGCTCCCGGCATCTCCGCCCGCTCCCTCGCCCTGGCCTCCCCCGGGCGGGGTGATGTTTTGGGCGTTCACCACGCCGGCCACCACCGTCGTGGGTGTGGCTTCGGGCCCCGACAGCACCTGGGCCGTGCGCTCCCGGGCCCCAGTCCACAAGGCGCCAATGGGGCCGCTCAACCGGCTGATGCCCCACCACCCCAGGAAGACCAACGCCACCAGGGCCAGACCCACCAGGAATGGCCCCAGCCGAATCTCGCTGCGAGGGATCCCGTCTGGCTCGTCCTTCAGGTCGACTTCCTTCGGCCGGTAGTCCACCTGGCGCTCCGGCGGCAGGGAGGTACCGGCGCTGGTATTGGCCAGGGCGGCCGCCAGGGACACGTCCACAGCCTGGCGCCGCAGCTCCAGGACCTCATTGCCGTCCAGGCCCAGGTACTCGGCATAGTTGCGCAGAAAGCCGCGCCCCACCACTTCCCCAGGCAGGAGGTGCCAGTCGTCGGACTCCAGGGCCGACAGGTATTTTTGACGAATACGGGTCGCCGCCTCCACCTCTGCCAGGGAGATGCCAATGGCTTCCCGGCGCTCCCGCAGCATGGCGCCAAGGGACTGGATGGATGACGCGCCGTTGTGCGCGGCCGACGACCTTCGCTCGCTCGATTGGGAAGAGGTTCTGGGCAGTCGCTGCGAATCAAATCCAGACATGGACGTCATGTAATACTCGTGTTACGCCCCTTGCAGACGCCTTCCCCGCCCCCGAGAGCCGCTGCGGGAAGCCAGCCAGCCCGGTGGATTCGTGGTGGCGTGTACCAGGAGCCCAATCCATACGAAGGTCACCGTGGTTCGGGCATCGTACCCAAGATCGACAGTCTAGCCTGCGCGGGGCCCTTTGTCAATTTCACACAAACGTGCATCAGGCGTTTCAGCACCGCCGGCTCCCTTTGCCCACGGGGCGGCATGCGTGCCATCAGGACAACCCAGCCACCCTGCTCGCTTATCTGCTGGGACGCGACGCCACCAGGAATCTCTGAGCGACCAAAGTGAACGATGCTCCCAATCCACAAGAAGGTTGACAGGCCCACACCCGTGGTTACAATGGAGGCGCTGTACAGGGATCGGGATAGGCCCCAATGCCGGGAAATGGATGACGTCCCCGTCCCGCTTCCCTCGGGTGACAACGCCAGGCAAGCCCTGCCTGCACCGATGACGGAAGGCTCAATGTGCGCCGCAACACCCTCCTGCGTCTACAACGACTCTTGACCCTGGTCAGCCTGGCGGCCCTCCTGGCCATCCTGGCCACGGTGGCCCGCATCGCCGGCTTCGGCCTGCCCGGGCTGGATGGCGTGCCGCCCCAGGGGCTGGTGCCCGCCGCCTTTGACCGCCAGGTCGCCCTGGTGAGCGGCCACGCGGGCTTCGACTCGGGCGCCGTCTGTACCGACCCGGAGGGAAACGTGACTGTCACCGAAGCCGAGGTGAACGCCCGCATCACCGGGCTGGCCGCCGAACGGCTGCGGCGGGCCGGCGCCGATGTGCTGGTGCTGGATGAGTACGACCCCCGCCTCCAGGGTCTGGCGGCGGACGTCCTCCTGAGCCTCCACGCCGACAGTTGCATCCAGGCCAGCGGATACAAGGCAGCCTACCCCCCTGGGTCGCCCATCGCCGCCACCAACCAGCGCCTGCTGGCCTGCCTGGACGAACACTACGCGCCGGTAACCGGCCTGAACCTGCATCCCAACACGGTCACCCACGACATGACCGGCTACCATGCCTTCAACCGCATCAACCCCTACACGCCCGCCGCCATCCTGGAAATGGGGTTCCTGGGCGGCGACCAGGATCTGCTGGTGGGGCGTCCCCGGGTGGTGGCCCGGGGCGTGGCCGACAGCATCCTCTGTTTCCTCCAGCAGACCGGGCCAGGCTCCTGACCCCACAGCCCCAATTCTTTGACCCGACCTGCCGGCTGGCCGTATACTAATCCCGGCAGAAATTCGCCGATAGTTGCCACCTGAAATAGTGCGCCCAGAGGCCACCCGGAATTTCTGCCGTGGTATTTACACCAGAGTGTACTCGTGAAAAGTGGCACAAAGACGCCTGCGGATTTCGTGGCGCGTAGTGGGTGGACCGACGGTGTAGCCCGCCTGCGCGCCAGACACAACGCAGCAACGCCCATCAACGGTTATCCCCCCACCGTTTCCAGAGCTCGGCAGTTCAAAAATCGGCAGCACGCACCGCCCGGCCCAACGCCCCGCCATGGCCAAGGCCGCCGCGCCGGCGCTGCCGGCTGCCTGAACCAGGAGCAGAATGACCCAGCGTATGACACGTCCCAAACTGACCCTTCAGCCCATCCAGCCAGGGGAGATCGGCCAGGCCACGGCCATGGCCACCGTGTGGAACGCGGCCTGCGGCGCCGACTGGATGATCTCGCCCCAGTTCGCCGCATCTGCCACCCGCCCGCCTGCGAACGGATGCCAGGCCGGACGCCTGGCGGTGGCAGATGGAGAACCCCTGGGCTTCGTCCTGGCCAGCACCCGGACCGCGCCGCCAGATGGCCCCACCTGGGGCTGGCTGGATGGGCTGGCGGTGACCCCGGCCGCGCAGGGCCAGGGCATCGGACGGCTCCTGGCCGATTGGGCCGAAGGGTGGCTGGCCGAACAGGGCTGCAGGACCGTCCAGGTGGGGGGTGGGAGCCGCTCCCTGGTGACCGGGCTGCCCACTGAGCTGGAAAGCCAGCCCTTCTTTGCCCGTCGAGGCTATGCGAAAACCCCGACGGAGGCCGAGGTGTGGGACATGGCCGCCAACCTGGCCGGCTACACGCCCCCCGCCGATCTGCCCGCCATCCCCGGACAGGTCCGGCCGGCCCATCCCGGGGACGCAGCCGCGCTGCTGGATTTCGTGCGCCGGGCGTTCCCCGACAGCTGGTACCCAGAGGTGGCCGAATTCCTGGCGGATGGCGGGCGGCCTTCCGACTTCATGCTCCTGTGGACAGAGCGGGGGGTGGATGGCTTCTGCCAGCTCACCTTCCTGGACTCCCGCCGCCCCCTGAACCGCTTCTACCCCTTCCGCCTGCCCCAGCCGTGGGGACACCTGGGCCCGGTGGGCGTCAGCGCCGACCGCCGGGGACAGGGCTTCGGACTGGCCCTGGTGGACGCGGGCCTGCGACGCCTCCACAACAACGGCGTCAACGGCTGCATTATCCATGGGGTGAGCCGGCCTGCCTCCCTGGCCCGCTTCGACTTCACGCCCCATCGCCCATATGCCCGTCTGCAAAAATCCCTCTGAGGGTCCTCCGCCGCCGGCGAGGGCCCCCAAACGTGCCACGGAACCCAGGCCATGAACTTCGCAACCCTTGACCGCATTCTGCAAGAGGCCGTCCCCACCGTCGCGCCGGCTGTGGTCTGCCGGGTGGAACAGGCCGGACAACTCCTCTACGAAGGCTGTTACGGCTGGCTGAACCCCATGCTCAAGACCCAGCCAGTCACCCCGGAGACCCTCTTCGACCTGGCCTCCCTCACCAAGCTCTTCACCGCCACCGCCTGCCTGCGCCTGCATGACGCGGGCAAACTGGCGCTGGATCAGCCCCTCGCCCGGTGGCTGCCCGCCTTTGCCGGCGAGCGCCCCATCGGGGAGACGGAAGATCCCCTGGAGAAGGTGGTGCAGCCGCCCCATCCCCGCTGGGCGGACAAGGGCCCGGTGGACGCGACCACCGTCACCCTCCGCCAGCTGTTGACCCACACCAGCGGCCTGCCCGCCTGGCGCAGCGTCTACCTGGCCTGTGGGCCGGCGCCGGCCCGGGGACCGGCGCACCGGGCCGAGATCCTGCGACGCCAGCAGGCGGGCCTCCAGGCCCTGGTCCAGTATCCCTTCGCCTACCCGCCCGGCCAGAGCTACCTCTACAGCGACATTGGGCTGATGCTGCTGGGGATGGCCCTGGCCCGGTGCAACGACGATGTGAGCCTGGCCGAGACCCTGGCCGAATGGGTGATGGAGCCCCTGGGGCTGCAGGCCTGCTTCAACCCGCCGGTCATTCTGTGGGATCAGGTAGCGCCTACTGAATATTGCCCCTGGCGGGAACGCCGCCTGCGGGGGGAGGTCCACGATGAGAACGGCGCCGGGCTGGGGGGCATCGCCGGCCATGCCGGCCTCTTCGGCACCGGGGCGGATCTCTGCCGGTTGGGACGCCTCTACCTGGCCGGCGGGGAAGGGCTGCTGCAGCCGGAAACGGTGGCCGAAAGCTGTCGAGTCCAGGTCGAAGTCGACGAGCCAGGCGCTCCCCTGCGCACACGTCTGCACGCCGAGCCCGCTGCAGCCATCCGCCGGGGGCTGGGCTGGATGCTCCGCAGCGGCGCCGAGCCCTCCTGCAGCCTGGCCTTTGGCCCCCGCAGCTTCGGCCACACCGGCTTCACCGGCACCTCCCTCTGGTGCGACCCGGATCGGGAGCTGGCGGTGGCGCTGCTGACCAACCGGGTCTACCATGGCCGGGATCCGGCAGCCATCACCCGGCTGCGGCCGGCGGTACACGAGGCGGTCATCGCGGCCCTGTCGTGAAGGCGAGTCAAAACGTCAACCGTGAGGCAATGAATCTCCATGAGTGCAGAGCGCACCATTGTGCTGGGCCTGGACGGCGGCGGCACCAAGACCGTCTGCGTGGCCTTGCCGTTGGCGGCCGGGCCGGACGAGGATACGATAGCCGGGCCGCGGATTTTGGGTCGGGGCCAACAG
Source organism: Litorilinea aerophila (assembly GCF_006569185.2). Taxonomy (NCBI): domain Bacteria; kingdom Bacillati; phylum Chloroflexota; class Caldilineae; order Caldilineales; family Caldilineaceae; genus Litorilinea; species Litorilinea aerophila. Next base: position 173,328 of record NZ_VIGC02000002.1, read on the forward strand.
GGCTCCAGCAACTGGAACAGTGTGGGGGTGGAAGCGGCCCGGGCCCACTGCCAGGAGGCCATCCTGGAAGCTGTGGCGGCCGCCGGGGCCACCCTGGCGGATGTGGCGGCCATTTGTCTGGGGATGAGCGGTGTGGGCCGCCCGGCGGATCGGGCGCGGGTTCAGGAGTGGATGGCGGAGCTCTTGCCGTCCGCGTGCGCTGTCATCCACAACGACGCGGTGATTGCCCTGGCCAGCGGCACTGGGGGTGAGCTCTTTGGCGTTGTGGTCATCAGCGGCACCGGCATGATCGCCTATGGGGTGAACCGCCAGGGGTGCACCCGGCGGGCCGGCGGGTGGGGTGCCCTGCTGGGGGACGGCGGCAGCGGCTACGCCATTGGCGCGGCCATTCTGCGGGCCGTCACCCATGCGGCCGACGGCCGGGGCCCCCAGACGACCCTGCAGCCGGCCCTGTTGGCCCACCTGGGCCTGGAGCAGCCAGAGGAGCTGATCCGCTGGACCTATGACGACATCTCGTGGCACCGGATCGCCCGGCTGGCGCCCCTGGCTCTGGAGGCGGCGGCCCAGGGGGATGCGGTGGCGCAGGCCATCCTGGATGAAGCGGCCGAGGAGCTGGTGGCGGCAGTGCTGGCGGTGGCCCGGGGCCTGGGTTTGGCGGAGGGCCCGGAGCCCTTCCCCCTGATATTGGCCGGCAACCTGCTCCAGGCCGCCACTGGGCCGGGTCACCTGGCCGCCCGGGTGCGAGAGCGGGTGGGGCACCTGCTGCCCCAGGCCGTTGTGGGCCACCCGACCGTGGAGCCGGCCGTGGGTGCGGCGTGGCTGGCCCGGGCAGCCCTACAGGGGTCTTGATGATGTCGCCCACGCCAGGCGAGGAGGAACGTTCCTCCCCGCCTGGCGTTTTCGCGTGGGGTAGATTCGCGGAGCTCAGAATGATGAAAAGCTGAACTTGCGCTACTCCTGCGGTTCACGGCCACGTCATAAGTCCGGCCTCCTGGCCTCTCTGCGTGGCAGGGAGGCCATCATCCGCTTCGCCCCCAAGATAAATAAGACGCCTCTCACAAAGAAAAAAAGCCGCCCCACGGCGGCCTTTCAGCCCCTATCAGGATTTCTGCGGGAATTCCGGGCGGGGATTTTTTGTTTCGGCTCAAATGAACAACCGTTTCTTTGGCTCACTGGTCGCCATTGGTCGCAATCCCCTGGCGGGGATTTTTTGTTTCGGCTCATGGCGACCCGGTAAAGTAACCAACCCATAAAAAAACAGGTCGCAATCCCCTGGCGGGGATTTTTTGTTTCGGCTCAGAGACTTGTCCTGTTCATTTGCATTAGTGCGCTTTTGGTCGCAATCCCCTGGCGGGGATTTTTTGTTTCGGCTCCGTTGACCCACATGTTCAATTGGAGGTTGACCAGGTAGGTCGCAATCCCCTGGCGGGGATTTTTTGTTTCGGCTCCCCCTGATCGCGCCAGATTTGCCCGTTTTTCACCCCGAACCGTGGTTTTATCGCGCCACTTTTCGGCTCGCCCCCCCCTACAGGCCACTTTTCGCGGTGAAATGGACAACACAACCCCTCCAAACCTTCACAATCTGGCGCGATTTGACGCGTCTCCCTTCACCTGCCATACTTATTATACGTCCAGACGCCCCAGGCGTCAAACTCGATTTTTTCCCCCTCCCTAGGTCGTCACCATGTCCACACTCTGGCACCATCTGCAGCGTCTTCCCCACCGGGATTTGCGCGCCATGGCCACCCGCCTCTCTCTGCGCCGGAGCCATGTCAATCAAAAGGAGGCATGGGTGCAGACCATTCACGCGTTCTTGCTCTCCCCCCAGGCGCCCCCTCGTCTCCTCTCTTTGCTTTCCCCGTCCGCTCAGGTTGCGCTCCGGCGTCTTCTGGCTGTGGAGGCCCTGCCCACCGCCCTTTTTCTGGCCGAGTATGGACCCATCCGCCGGCCCACGCCCCAGCTTCCCGCCAGGGCCAAACCGGTCACCGGCCCGACATGTGGGCCACCGAACGACGAACCAACTCCGCCAGGACATCCAGATCCACGTCATCCAGGCGCCGCAGGTAGAGGCAGGATTTGCCCGTCTTGAACTTCCCCAGCCGGGCCAGGAGATCGCCGTACTGGTCAAAACCAGCCATGATGTAGACCGTCAAAGCCTGCTTCCGGGGTGCAAAGCCGGTCAACATCCAATCTCCCTCGTGACCGCTGGCATAACGGTAATGGTAGCGGCCAAACCCCACGATGCTGTCCCCCCAAAGGACCGGCTTCTCACCGGTCACCTCTGTCATCAGGCGCAACAGACGAAAACAATCTTCCCGCTTGCCCGGGTCGGGCACGGCCTGGAGATACGCCTCCACATCCCCGTCGGTGGGCCGGGTCTTGAGCGCGGCAGCCATGGACACCTCCTTCGTAGACGAAATCCCTCTCCCCGGATCAGAGGGGCCAGGGCGAACATAACCGGCGAGGGATACCCCAGGATACGCCGGAACGGGCCCAAAAGCAACCCCCGCCAATCCCGCCAATCCAGGAATCTCTGTTACCGACCGGAAAGGGCAGACCGGCTATGGTAGGCCACGGGCAGGGCCGCCTGCCGGCCCACTGCTACAGCCTGGCGTAAATACCACGGCAGAAAACAGCCGTTCCAACCCATTGGCCAAACCCATCAAGCCCATCAGGAGGAGCCCATCCATGCCCACCCAAAGCCGCTTTGTGCCCATCGGCACCCAGGCCCCAGACTTCACCCTGCCTGCCACCGATGGCAGCACCGTACGCCTGTCGGACTACCGGCAGCGGGCCCACGTGGTCTTGGTCTTTCTTCGGGGCTTCCAGTGACCCTTCTGCCGCCGGCATCTGGCGCAGTTGCGCCAGGACTATGGAGCGTTTCAGGCCCGGGGTGCGGAAATCCTGGCCGTCGCACCCGACACCCTGGAGCATGCCCGGGCCTTCCTGCAACAGAACCCCCTGCCCTTCCCCTGCCTGGTGGATGAATCCCACCAGGTCTTCGACCAGTACGACGTGCAACGCCGGTGGCTTTCCCTGGGCCAACGTCCCGGGCTCTTCCTCATCGACCGGGACGGCCTGGTCCGCTTTGCCTACGTGGGAACACAGCAGTGGGAGATCCCGCCCAACCGCCAGATCCTGGCCGAACTGGACCGCTTCCAGGAGGGCCCCGGCGGGTAGCCCGCCTCAGGCCGAAGAGTCCGGCTGTCCGTCGGCCTGCCAGGCTTGAAGCCGGGCACGAGCCACCCGGGCCGTGAAGTCCAGGGAGAGGGGCGTCACCGAAACCACCCCATCCAGCGCCACGGCCCGAATGTCCGAATCGGGCTCCAGCCGGGCAGGATCCAGGCGGGCCTCGAAGCCCATGGCCGCGGGCTCGTCCAGCCGACGCCGCCTGGGCGGAACGGGGTAAAAGTACCGCTGCCGGCTCAGCCGGGTCCAGCGGAAGGGCGTCGCCGGGGTGGCCTGGCCGGGCACATCGATCTTGAGCAGGTCCACCCCATCCGGCAGGCCCTGGGCCAGGATGGCCGCGGCGAAACGGCGGGTGAAGTGGGCCGCGGCGCCAAAATCCACCGCAGCCACATGGTTCAGGTAATGCTCCGGCGAGGTCTGCAGGGAGACGGCCAGCGCGGGGATGCGGAAGGAGGCCGCTTCCATGGCCGCGCCCACCGTGCCGGAGACGGTGATGCCCTCGCCCAGGTTTTCGCCGTAGTTGATGCCCGAGACCGCCAGGGCCACCGGCCGGGCCAGGGGCGGGGCCAGCTCCACCAGCGCATGCTCCACCACCTGGGCGGGGGAAGCCTCCACCGCGTAGGCCTGGAAGGTCTGGCCCGCCACTTCCAGCCGCCGGGCCAGGATACGGCCGCCGTTGCCCGGCGGCTTGGAGCGCCCCGCCGCGGTCTGTTGGCCCGCCGGCGCGGCGATGAGGAGGTCGCCCAGGGGGGCGCAGGCCGCCACGGCCGCCAGCAGCCCCAGGGAATCGATGCCGTCGTCGTTGGTGATAAGGATCAGGGGCCGTGGAGACGTGGTCATGATGGCGTGGTCATGGGGTGCACCCGTCAGATGGCCCGCTCCCGCAGCAGGGAGCTGATGTAGTCCATCAAGGAGACCACGATGGCGATGGCCAGGATCTGGGCGCTGGCCGCCCGGTAGTTCAGCAGGTTGATGTTCTGCTGCAGCAGGAAGCCGATGCCGCCGCCGCCGGCAAAGCCGATGATGGTGGACATGCGCACGTTGATGTCCCAGCGGTACATGGTGAAGGAGATGTACGGCGGGATGATCTGGGGGATCACCGCGTAGATGACCATCTGCATGCGGCTGGCGCCGGTGGCCAGCACCGCCTCCAGGGGGCCGGTCATGATGCTCTCCACCTGCTCCGAGTAGAGCTTGGCCAGGGCAGCCACGGTGTGCAGCCCCAAGGCCAGCACCCCGGCGAAGGGGCCAATCCCCACCCACACGGCAAAGACGATGACCATGATGAGGGCTTCCACCGACCGCAACGCGTTGAGGATGGTGCGGGTGACGCTGTAGATGGCCAGGCCCACGGGCAGGGGCGTCCGGTAGGGAACCCGCCAGGCCAGCACCAGGCCCGCCGCGGCCCCCACCAATGCCGGCCCGTAGTAGGTCAGCCACGGCTGGTTCAGCTGGTAGAACCAGTTGACCAGCGCCCCCAGCAAGAGGGCCAGGGTGGCGCCACCGGCCGCGGCCAGGAGCAGGTTCAGGGGCATCCCCAGCCGCTCCGGGAGCCGATCCACCAGGAGCTGGCCCACCCGGCCGGCCAGCCCGACGGCCAGGCCGGCGCCGATGAGGGCGCAGATGGGCACCAGGATCAGGCGCAGGATCTCCCCCAGGGTAGCCACAAAGGTGCCCAGGAAGGCGAAGGGTCCCAGCCAGGTGGCCAGGGCCTCCCCCAGCGCCATGGCCAGCTCTCCCAGGAGGTAGAGCATCAGCAGGATGCCCAGCAGGCTCACCAACAGCACCAGCACCTGGAGCAGCCGGTTGCCGCCGGAAGGGGGCGTGGCATCTTCCTGGGGCAGCCCCCAGCGCAGCGCGCCCCAGACCACCACCGGCGTGACGATGAGGCCGCCCAGGTTCAGGGCCAGGCTGGTGGTCAACACCTGGCTCAGGGACGCGATCCAGCCGGCCAGCCCGGCCCCCACCAGGACCCCCACGGGCGCGGCCAGCAACGACAGGGAGAGGCCGGGCAGGGAGGAGCGGACCATGCGCATCAGGTTGCGGGCGGCAAAGAAGCTGATGGGCACCGCCAGCAGGGTCCCCAGGGTGGTGGCCAGCAGGGCCATGAAGACCGTCTCGATGATCTTGTCGATGGTGTCGATGCCGTTCTGGGAGAGGCGAGGCAGGCCCACGTTGCGCCGGGTCACCGCCCGCAGCAGTTGAGGCTCCGGGCTGGTGCGGTTGCGCAGGCGCACGGTCATCACAAAGTGGCCGTTGCGGTCGGTCTCGATGCGCCCCAGGGAGAGGGAGACGCCGCTGGGCGGGATGAAGTTGAGGGGGCCGCTGGTGTTGGGGGCAAAGTTGAAGCCCTCCACCGTGATCTCCGCCCCCGGGTCCGCGCAGGGCGGGGTGACCACCATGTAGGGCGCGCCCGGATCCGCGGGCTCCGGGGGTGTGACGCCGCCCGGCGGACAGGGGACGTAGATGGGCACCTCCACCTGGAACTCCTGCTGTTCGTAGGTGAAGAAGTCCGGGCGGGCCAGGGCCCGGAGGATGCGGGTCAGGGATTCCTGGCGCGTGGGTGAGCCCAGCTCGGCCAGGTTAACCTGGGTCACCGAAAAGCCGTAGGCGTAGACCACAATGGCCGCCACAATACCGACGGCCAGCAAGAGGGAACGTTTCATGGGCAGCTCATGGGTGTTGGTTCATCCGACCCGCTCCGCCTCCTGGCCGTAGATTTCCTTGAAGCGGGCGTCGTCGATCTCTTCGGGCAGGCCGTCGAACATGAGACGGCCCTGGTTCAGGGCCAGCACCCGGTCGGCGTAGCGATGGACCAGGTCCAGGAAGTGGAGGCTGCAGATGACGGTCACGCCGTCCTCCCGGTTGATCTCCTCCAGGTGCTGCATGATGCTGTGGGCCAGCACCGGGTCCAGGCTGGCCACGGGCTCGTCGGCCAGGATCATGTCCGGATCCTGCATCAGGGCCCGGGCGATGCCCACCCGCTGCTGCTGGCCGCCGCTGAGGGCATCGGCCCGGCTGTTGGCCTTGTCCGCCAGGCCGACCCGGGCCAGCTGCTCTCGGGCCTTGGCGATGTCCTCCGGCGGGAAGCGGTTGAAGAGGCTCCAGACCGGGTTGACGTAGCCCAGGCGGCCGGTCAGGACGTTGGTCAGCACGGTGGAGCGGTGGACCAGGTTGAAGTGCTGGAAGACCATACCGATGCGCCGGCGGATGCGCCGCAGCTCTGCGTCGTTGGCCGCGGTGACGTCGATGCCGTCGAAGATGATGCGGCCGCTGGTGGGCTCCACCAGGCGGTTGATGCAGCGCAGGAGGGTCGATTTGCCCGAGCCGCTCAGGCCGATGACGGCCAGGAACTGGCCCCGGGGCACGGTGAAGCTGACGTCGTCCAGGGCGAGCACGCCGTTGGGGTAGATCTTGGTCAGGTGTTCCACACGCAGGATGGGATCCATAGACAGGCCTGGCGTCGTTCTTATTTCTGATGTGGTGCGTGGTGCGTAATGCGCGATCGACGACCATGCATTACGCACCACGTCCCACGCTTCTCCTCTAGGTGACGTCTAGGTGATGCGACGGTAGGTGACGCGACAGTGATAGTCAATCCTGGCTGAAATGCGCCGAACGTTTCCACCAGAGGTAGGACCGCCGAATTTCAACCGCGGTATTTACCCAGACTGTAGTAGACGTTTTTTCCGCAGCGTCCGCCTTTATTGACCCAGGTCCTCCAGGCTCATGCCGGAGACCTCGATCATCTTGCGGACCACGTCGTACTCCTCGTCCGAGGCCGGGGCGATGCCGGTCCAGCCGTAGAAGTCCTGGTTACCGATGGATTCGTTCCAGGCTTCCGTCTGGGAGAAGGCGATCAGGGCCTCCTCGATCTGGCTGCGCAGCTCGGCCGGGAACTGGGGCGAGAAGGAGAGGGTGTCGTTGGGAATGGGCGGCGAGATGGCCAGGATGCGGATCTTCTGGACCACGTCCGGGGCTTCCTGGCGCAGGCTGGCCCGGGCATCCAACACCCGCCAGCCGTCGCACATCAGCCGGCTGCCATCCTCGGTGACGGCACACTCGTCCACCAGCTCGTCGGGGATGTCCGGCGGGTCGCCGGGCTGCCACGGGGGTTCACCCTCGGGCTTCAGGGGCGGGCTGTAGAAGGTGCTGGCGAAGTCCGCCTGCTCCAGGTAGACCGCCCGCACCGCGCCGGTGTGGCCACCGGCTTCCAGGGTTTCGCCCGGCTGGATGTTGTTCTCCGCCAGCATGGGGAGGATGGCCAGGTAGCCGGAGGTGGAGCCGGCATCCGGGTAGGCCCACTTCTTGCCGTTCAGGTCGGCCAGGGTCTGGATGTCGCCATCCCGGCGCACCAGGATCTGGGCCCAGTAAACGTCCCAGCCAAAGCGGATGGCCTTGAAGGCCACGTCCACCCCGCAGAGCTGGTTGGCCAGCACGTAGCCCAGGCCCGGGATGAAGCCGATGGAGTCGGTGGGCGAGGCGCACATCTCCTCGATGGTGGCTGCGTAGGAGGTGGGCACGCTCACGGTGAAGTGGAGGCCGGTGGCCTCGTTCAAGGCCTGGGCCATGATCTCACCGCCGCTGACGATGACCTGGGCGTCCACCGACGGAACGAAGAAGACCTTGATGGGGTGGGCTTCAGAGCCGATGTCTGCAGCTTCACCGGTGGCCTCGGCCGTGGGCTCCGGTGCGGCCGCACCTTGAGGGGCCGGCGTCACCACTGGCGCGCAGGCGCTGAGGACCAGGACCAGCAGGAGCAACAGGGCTCCAACCTGGAAACGGGTGCGTTTCAGTTGCATATCCATCTCCTTTGCAAAGGCAAGAAAAGAAAAATAGCGGGACGATGGAACCCATGGGGAACAAACGCGGGTTTCTCTGTCTGTGGACAACCATGTCGGCAACGCCATACCTGCCCGACCCTATGGTAATCCAAGTTCAGCCAACATGCAACACAACATTTCCAATCCGCGCGGATGGCACCCGTTCCCGTAGGGGCGGGCCCCCGTGCCTGCCCGCTGTCGCCACACCCCGGCCGGTGAAGGAACGGCGACGGCTGCGCCATAGGTAGGGGCGAATCATGATTCGCCCCTGCCGCCTACGATGGGGTACACTCCTCCGGTAGCCGGTTCCCCGCAGAACCGGCCACCCCCGGCGGGCCAGAGACCCGCCCTACGCACCCCTGGTACCCAATCCGCACCAATGCGCCTCACCGTAGGGGCGGCCTCCAGCCGCCCGATTGCGCCACACCCCGGCCGGTGAAGGAACGGCCACCCCCGGCGGGCCAGAGACCCGCCCTACAGCAGCCAGCCCAGCGCGAACAGCAGGCTGAACAACAGGCTCAGCCGCGCGGTGCCGGCCAGGGTGGCGTTGAGGGTGGGACCATCCTGGGCTGTCAGCACATTGCGCCCCAGGGGCATGGTCAGGGGCAGGGTCAGCCAGGGCAGGAGCACCCAGGCGCTGCCCTGGCCGGCCAGCCAGATGCCCAGCACCACCAGGTACGCGCCGGCCAGCAGCAGGAAATACTCGGCCCGGGTGCCCCGCCGCCCCAGCATCACCGCCAGGGTTCGCTTGCCGGCTCGCCGATCGGTCTCGATGTCCCGCAGGTTATTGACCACCAGGATGGCGGTCACCAGCAGGCCCACAGGCACAGCGGCGGCCACCACCACCGGCCGCAGGGTCAGGGCCTGGACGTAGTAGGTCCCACAAACGGCCACCAACCCGAAGAAGAGGAAGACGAAGAGGTCGCCCAGGCCGTGATAGCCGAAGGGAAACGGCCCCCCGGTGTAGGCGATGGCCGCGAGGATGGAGAGGACGCCGATGGCCAGGATGGGCCAGCCTCCCACCGCGATGAGGTAGAGGCCCACCAGCGCGGCCAGGCCAAAGACCACCATCATCCCGACCCGCATGGCCGCCGGGGTGATGAGGCCGCTGGCGGTCACCCGCACGGGCCCCAGCCGATCGCCGGGGTCGGCGCCTTTGAAGAAGTCGAAGTAATCGTTGGCGAAGTTGCTGCCGATCTGGAGCAACAGGGCGCCGGCGGCGGCGGCCAGGGCAGGCCCGGCGGCAAAGGCGTCGTGGGCGTGGGCCAGGGCAGTGCCCACCAACACTGGCCCCACCGCGGCCGGCAGGGTTTTGGGGCGGGCAGCCATGAGCCAGGCTCGATGAGGGGCGATGGTGCGGGTCGTGTTCATGGGTGCTGCTCCGTCTCTCTGCTCCGTAATTGCATTCCATTATTGTATAATGGAACCTGTACTGCGGTCCGATAGAAAATTGTACTTCATGATAGCGTAAATTGTGGATGCATCCCTAAATTCAGCAGTTCACGATTTCGACGCGGAGTCGGCATCCTCAGATGCCGACCCAGGCGGGACAGCGCCGCATCTGAGGATGCTCACTCCACAAATGGGCAATGGGCAACAATCGTGAAGCACTGAAATTGGCAGATGCTTGGGGCACGGCTGCGGCTGTGGTAGAATCGATGGCTACTTATGCGTGCATCTAAACTGTTCATCTACCTGGGGCTGGTCTCCTGCCTGCTCCTGGCCTTCGGCATTGGGTATATCAGCTACCCACTGCTCCATACGGCCCCGGACCCCACCGGGCGGTCGACGACAGAGGATGACCCGGAACTGGCCCTCTATCGGGAAGCCGTCCGGCTGCTGCAGCGAGACTTCTACGGCCGGCAGCCCACGGCCACCCAGCGCATCTACGGCGCCATCCGTGGCATGGTGGAAACTTATAACGACCCGTACACGTTCTTTGTGGAGCCACACCCCCGAGAGCTGGAACGGGACGAGCTGCGGGGCAGCTTCGGCGGCATCGGCGCCGAGATCGAGGAGGGCCCGGATGGCTTCCTCCTCCACCCCCTGCCGGACCAGCCCGCCGCCCAGGCCGGCGTGGAGGATGGCGACCTGCTCCTGATGGTGGACGACCAGGAGATCACCCAGTCCATGACCCTGAACGAGGTGGTGGCCCTGGTGCGGGGACCGGTGGGCTCCCAGGTCAGCCTGGTGTTGCGCCGCCAGCAGGGCGACACCAGCGAAGAGCTGACCGTCCAGATCACCCGGGTCCAGATTGAGACGCCCACCATCGAGTTTCAGCTGCTGGAGAGCTCGACCCAAGGAGGCGCCATCGGCTACATCCGCCAGAGCCTCTTCAGCGAACGCAGCCCCCAGGAGATGCGCCAGGCCATCGAGACCCTGCTGGCGCAGGGCGCGGATCGCTTCATCCTGGACCTGCGGGGCAACCCGGGCGGGCTGGTGGACGCCGCGGTGAAGATCGCCGACCTCTGGCTGGACGGCGGCCCCATCGTCATCGAGCGCCGGGCCGACGGCAGCGAGGAAGTCCTGAGCGCCCAGCCAGGCACCCTGGCGGACGACGCGCCCCTGGTAGTCATCGTGGACGGCGGCTCGGCCAGCGCCAGCGAGATCGTGGCCGGCGCCCTGCAGGACCGGGGGCGGGCCACCCTGGTGGGCGAGAAGACCTTCGGCAAGGGCAGCGTTCAGCTGATCCATGAGCTGTCGGACAGCAGCAGCCTGCACATTACCTATGCCCAGTGGTTCACGCCCAACCGCCACCAGATCAGCGACCAGGGCTTGACGCCCGACATCCTCGTGGCCGCCGGCGAGGATCCCCTGCCCGCCGCCATCGCCGCGGTGGATCGGGCAGCCGTGGCCCGGGCGCCGGCCGACTGAGCCCCAGCAGGGCAGACCGTTCCGCGGAGCGTTTTTCTCAGCATGAAAGTCGATACAATGATTCCAGAGCAAAAATCAACCAACGGCCTGATCACCGGCCAGCGAATCGTCCTGGGCTGTGTGGCTGTGATGATCCTGACCGCCACCTTCCTCATCGGCCTGGGCATGGGCTATGGCCTGGGGAACTGGCGCGCGTCCGCCCTTATCCCCTGGGGAGGGCCGGTCATCGGCCAGCCCAGCTCCTCTGATGCCGACACCCGGTCGGCACGGGAGCGCCTGGCAGAAGAGTTCGACGTCTTCTGGGAGGCCATGGACCTCCTCTACCGGGACTACTACGGCGAACTGCCCGACCCGGAATCGGCCACCTACGGCGCCATCCGAGGCGTGCTCAACCTGCTGGATGACCCCAACACCTCCTTCATGACGCCCGAGGAGGCCGACTTCTTCCGCACCAACATCGAGGGCAGCTTCGAGGGGATCGGCGCGCGGGTGGCCTGGGATTCGGAGGCCAACACGGTGATCATCACCGAGCCCTTCGAGAACCAGCCGGCCTGGAACGCGGGCCTGCGCCGCAACGACCTGATCCTGGCCGTGGACGGGGAAAGCCTGGTGGGCACCGACCTCACCTACGCGGTGCAGAAGATCCGGGGGCCCAAGGGCAGCAAGGTGATCCTCACCATCCAGCGGGAAGGGGTGGAAGAGCCCTTCGACGTGGAGGTGATCCGGGATCGCATCGAGATCCCCACCATCAGCACCGAGGCCCTGGGCGAAAACGGCCAGATCGCCTACGTGCGCCTCAACAGCTTCAACGAAAACGCCGGCCAACTGGTGCGGGAGGCGGTCAACGACGCGGTGAAGCGGGAGGCCCAGGCCCTGATCCTGGACCTGCGGGGCAACACCGGCGGCCTGCTGCGGGAGGCGGTCAAGGTGGCCAGCGTCTTCCTGCCAGAGGACCAGACCGTGCTGCTGGAGCGCTTCAGCGACGGATCGACGGAAGTCTACAAGACCACCGGCAACCCTGTGGCCACCGACATCCCCATGGTGGTCCTGGTCAACGGCGGCAGTGCCAGCGCCAGCGAGATCGTGGCCGGCGCCTTGCAGGACACGGGGCGGGCGGTGCTGGTGGGCACCACCACCTTCGGCAAGGGCAGCGTCCAGTTGCCCCACACCCTGAGCAACGGCGCCATCCTGCGGGTCACCATCGCCCGCTGGTACACGCCCAATGACCGCTCCATCGACGGCGTGGGCCTGGAGCCGGACTACGTGGTGGAGGTCAGCGAAGAAGAACAGTCCGCCGGCGAGGATCCCCAGCTGGACATGGCGGTGCAGCTCCTCACAGAACAGCTTTCGGCGGAGCCAGGAGCGGAGTAACCGGACAATACACCATGAGCAAGAAAAACAACCAGGCGCCGGCCCGGGGACCACGCACGGTGGCCACCAACCGCAAGGCGCGCCACGAATATTTCATCGAAGAGACCTACGAGGCGGGCATCGCGCTCACGGGCACGGAGATCAAGTCCGTGCGCATGGGCCGGGTCAACCTGCAGGACGGCTTCGTCTTGATCCGCAACGGCGAGGCCTTCCTGATGAACGTCCACATCGCCCAGTACGAGCAGGGCAACCGCTTCAACCACGACGAGACCCGCCCCCGGAAGCTGCTGCTCCACAAGCAGGAGCTGCGCCGCCTCCACAGCCAGGTCACCCAACGGGGCTGGACCATCGTGCCCCTGCGCATGTACATCAACGAACGGGGGTTGGCCAAGGTGGAGATCGCCCTGGTGCGGGGCAAACAGCTCCATGACAAGCGGGCCACCATCGCCAAACGGGAGACCGAACGAGAGCTGCGCCGCATGTTGAAGAACTATTGAAGCCACGGCCGAAGCTGACCACCATGCCCGCATCTGTTCCCGCCTCCTCTGCCGGCGGCCCGCCTGCCGCCCAGCTGGCCCTGCCCCACGGCGCCCTCCAGTTGCCGGCTTTCCTGCCCGACGCCACCCTGGGCGTGGTGCGGGCCGTGGACAGCGTGGATCTCTGCCACTGTGGCGTCCAGGCCCTGGTGATGAACACCTTCCACCTGATGCAGCACCCGGGCTCGTCCACGGTGCAGGCCCTGGGTGGCCTGCACCAGATGTGTGCCTGGCCCCGCCCCATCGTCACCGATTCGGGCGGCTTCCAGGCCTATTCCCTGATCCGCCAGAATGCCCGCTACGGCTCCCTCACCGACAACGGCATTCTCTTCCGGCCCGAGGGCAGCCGGCGCAAGCTCCAGTTGACGCCGGAGAAGTGTGTTCAGCTACAGCTCAGCTATGGCGCGGACGTGGTCATGTGCCTGGACGACTGCACCCACGTGGACGATCCCCTGGAGAGCCAGGAGGAGTCGGTGCGGCGCACCATCCTCTGGGCCCGCCGCTGCAAAGCGGAGTTCCAACGGCTGCTGGACCAGAAGCAGCCGGCCCAGCGCCCTCTGCTCTTCGCGGTGATTCAGGGGGGCGGCTCCCGGGAGCTACGCCGCCGCTGCGCCGAGGCCCTGCTGGAGATGGGGTTCGATGGCTACGGCTATGGCGGCTGGCCCCTGGACAGCCAGGGGAACCTGCTGGAGGAGCTGCTGGCTTACACCCGCTCGCTGATCCCGGCCGACTATCCCATGCATGCCCTGGGGGTGGGGCACCCCCGCAGCATCGCCGCCTGTGTGCGCATGGGCTACAGCCTCTTCGACTCCGCCCTGCCCACCCGGGACGCCCGCCATGGCCGGCTGTACGTCTGGGAAGGCGATGGGGATGACAGCGACGGCCACGGGGCAGCCGGGGGCGATCGCTTTCGCTTCCTCTACATCAACGATGCCCGGCACATCAAGGACGGCCGCCCCCTCTCCGCCACGTGCGACTGCCTCACCTGTACCCACTACGCCCGGGGCTACCTGCACCACCTCTTCAAACAGGGGGACACCACCTACGTCCGGCTGGCCACCATCCACAACCTGCGCTTCATGGCCCGCCTCATGGCCCACCTGCGTGAATCCCATCAGTCGCCTGCTGCGCCATGAACCCGAACCCGGAACTGCTGGCCCGCCTGGTGGAACAGGTCCTGGCCAGCAAGAAGTATGCCACCATCCAACCAGAGCTCATCCGCACCATCGGCGCCCAGGAGCTGGCCAAACGCCGCAGCCTGAAGGAGGCGGTCAAGGCTACCCGAAACAAGCTCCACCAGACGGTGGGCGCCTACCGGGAGGGCCAGGCGCCCTCGTACGACGCCTGGCTGGCCCAGCTCCACCAATGCCCGCCAGCCGAACGGAGCCAGCTCTGCCGTCGACTCCTCACCCACCACGCCTCCACCCGAGAGCGGCTGCCCATCCTGGACGAGTTTTATGGCCGGCTCTTTGCCGGACTGCCGCCCATCCGCACCCTCCTGGACCTGGCCTGTGGCCTCAACCCCTTGACCGCGCCGTGGATGGGGCTGCCGCCGGGCACCCGCTACCTGGCCTGGGATGTGGACTACGCGCAGATGGCTTTTCTGCAACAGGCGCTGGCCCTGCTGGGGGTGGCCGGAGACGTGGCCATCCACAACCTGCTGGCCCCCCTGCCCCCCCACCAGGCCGACGTGGCCCTGCTGCTCAAGACCCTCCCCTGCCTGGAGCAGGTGGACAAAACCATCGGACTCCGCCTGCTGGACGGCATCCACGCGCCGGTGATCTTTGTCTCCTTCCCGGCCCAGAGCATCGGCGGGCGCGCCAAGGGCATGGCCGCCAACTACACGGCCCACTTCCTGGAGCTGGTCGCCTCCCGCCCCTGGGCCGTGACCCGCTTCGACTTCGCCACCGAGGTGGTCTTCCGGGTGGTCAAGTGAAAGCAGAAGAGAACCGCATCGGAGTGCTTCATGGGCCTCCATGGCACGGTAGGGGATGAACAATCGGCACGATCCGTAGGTCACCCATCCCTGCGTGACAGGGGTTTAGGTCACGCAGAGTGCGGATGTCCGGCCAGGAGACCGGACCTACCGCCCGGGTCCATCCGTGATTCATCCACGCCCCATTTTTTCAGGGCCGGGTGAACAATCGGCACGATCCGTAGGTCACCCATCCCTGCGTGACAGGGGTTTAGGTCACGCAGAGTGCGGATGTCCGGCCAGGAGACCGGACCTACCCACCCGGGTCCATCCGTGTTCATCCGTGCCCCGTTCAGACCACCCGCGGCGGCGTGACGGCGCGCCCCTCTTCCGCCGCCTGCAGGATGGCCTCCATCACAGCCAGATCCTGGAGGGCCTCCTCCGGCGGGTTGCGGTGGCCCTGGCCCAGGCGAATGGCGTCGGCAAAGGCAGCCAGCTCCACCTCCACCCCGTTGAAGCCCGGACAGGTCAGGCGCCGGGTCTCCCCGTTGGCCACCACCTCCACTTCCCGCCGCTGCACCCGCAGGCAGCCCAGCTCGCCGGCGATGTGCAGCAGGGGCGGCCATGGCGTCCCCGTGGCATAGGTGGCCAGGTACGCCCCCAGGACGCCGTTCTCGAAGCGCAGGGTGGCGCTGACCGTGTCCGCCGGAGGCAGGGCTGGCGAGTTCTGGACCAGGGCGGCGGTCACCTCCTCGATTTCTCCCAGGATCAGCCGCAAGGCAGCCACATGATGGATGCCACCATCTAAAATGAATCCGCCGGGGAACGAACTATCCCGCCGCCACGTCGTGTGATAGTATTTACTGTTGGCCGTGATGGGCGTGTAGATGGCCCAGTGGCAGGTGAGGGGCCGGCCGATGGCCCCTTCCCGGATCAGCCGGGCCGCCAGGAGGAAGGCCTCTTCATAGCGCCAGTTCTCGCCCACCATCCAGACGGGGGTGGGATGTTGCCGGCGTTGCGCCAGGAGTGCCTGGCCCTGGGCCACATCGGGCGCGATGGGCTTTTCGCTGATGACATGTTTGCCGGCGGCCAGGCACTGGGCCACCACGCCCGGCATGACCGGGATGGGCAAGGCCACATCCACGGCTTCGATGTCGTCCCGGGCCAGCAGGGCCTCCAGGTCGGTGTACAGATCCACCGGATGGGGCAGCTGCTGGGCCAGGGCCGCGGCGGTGGCCTCGGTGCGGCTGTAGATGGCCACGATCTGGAAGCGCTCCGGCAGGCGCAGGAGCGAAGGCAGGTGGGCATCCCGGACAAAGATGCCCGCGCCCACCAGGGCAAGGCGGACCGGCGGGCCATCGAAGGACGGAGCGGCAGACATTTCGGCCGCCTGGTGGCGAGGATCGGAAGTTTCGTCTTTTTTCATGGCGCTCTTTCCAGGGAATTTTGGAGAATGCACGTGTCTGTTTCCATAGCCAAGGGCTCGCCGGTCCAGAAGGCCGTACCGGCGGAGTATCGGGCCCGTTTCTTACACCTGTACTGGGACATCGCCTGGTTCGGCATCCTGGCGGGCAGCAGCATGGCCTTCCTGTCGGTCTACGCGGCCCGGCTGGGGGCGGATGCCTTCCAGATCGGCCTGCTGAACGCGGGTCCGGCTGCAGTGGGCCTCCTCTTTACCATGCCGGCGGGGCACTGGCTGCGCCGCCGCTCCGTGGGAAAGGCCGTCTTCTGGTCGGCCGTGGCCGGGCGGATCCACTACCTGTGGTGGATCTTTCTGCCCCTGCTGCTGCCGGCCCAGAGCCAGATCTGGCTCTTCATTCTGTTGGTACTGCTCATGACCATCCCAGGGACGGTGTTGGCGGTGGGGTTCAACGCGCTCTACGCCGCCGCGGTGCCGCCGGAATGGCGAAGCCATGTGGTGGGGATCCGCAACGCGCTGCTGTCCCTGGTCTACGTGGCCACCTCCTTGCTCTGCGGTTACATCCTGGACCACACGCCCCTGCACACGGGCTATGCCATCATCTTCGGGCTGGGCTTTGTGGGCGCTGTCATGAGCACCGTCCACCTCTGGTTTCTGCGCCAAACCACGCCCGAAGAGCAGCCTGAGGAGGAGGCCATCCGGGCCCCCCTGGGCGACTTTGCCCGCCCCGGCCACATCCGCCTGCTGGGGCTGAACCTGCGCACCGCGGTGGGGCTGCGGGCCTTCACCCGGGGCCGGGACCTGCTGCGGCTGGAGGTGCTGCAAGGCCGCTATGGCCGGGTGGTGGCGGCCATGTTCGCCTTCCACTTCGCCCAGTACCTGCCCATCCCCATCTTCCCCCTCTACTGGGTGGAGCAGCTCCACTTCAACGATGGGTCCATCAGCCTGGGCACGGCGGCCTTTCACCTGGCGGTGCTGCTGGGTTCCCTGCAGCTGGCCCGCTTGAGCCAGTGGTGGGGCAACCACCGGCTGACGGTGGTGGGGGCCCTGCTGTTGAGCAGCTACCCCCTCCTGACGGCCTTCACCCCTGGGCTCGGCCTCTTCCTGGTCACCTCCCTGATCGGCGGGGTGGCCTGGTCCATGGTGGGTGGATCCCTGGGCAACTACCTGCTGGAGCAGATCCCCCCCACGGATCGGCCGGCCTACCTGGCCTGGTACAACCTGGCCCTGAACGCGGCCATCCTGTTGGGTTCCCTGAGCGGATCCCTGCTGGCAGAGGTCTTCACCCTTTCTGAAGCCCTGCTGGTGGCCTTTGTCCTGCGCCTGGCTGCGGGCCTTGCCCTCTGGCAGTGGCGCTGATATCATCATACTGCATCCGGCGCCAAAGCCGAAGAGATGGATCGATTATGACGAAAGCGAACCTGCTCCTGCTCCTGGCTGTTCCGCTGCCACCCATGGCCCTGGACATCCTGGGGGAGCTCCAGGCCGAACAGACCTTGCAGACCCCCTACGGCGCCTTCGGGCCCCTGGCCCTGCGGGCCCCGGCAGAAGGGCCGGCCGTTTGGGTGCAGCCCTATACCGGCCTCCCCTCGCGGACGGACCCGCGCGCGGCCATCTACGCCTGCCGGGCGCTGGGGGTACAGCGCATCCTGGCCTGGGACATGGCTGTGGCCCTGAATCCCCTGCTGCGTCGAGGTGCGCCGGCCATCGTCACCGACTACATCGACTTCACCAGCCAGCTCCCCACCACCTTCTACGAAACGGAGGTGGCGCCCGAGGTGGATCCGGAGCAGGTGGCCCAGCGGCCAGCCTTCTGCCCGGAGATGACCGCAGCCCTGCGCCAGGTCCTGCCCGGGGTGCCCGAAGTGGTCTACCTGGGCGTGGATGGCCCCCGGCGGGAAACGCCGGCCGAGGCTCGCATGTTTCGCCTCTGGGGAGCGGATGTGATCGGCCAGAACATGGTGCCGGAGGTTTCCCTGGCCCAGGAGATGGAGCTCTGCTTTGCCGGCCTGGTGACCGTGGCCAGCACCGGGGCCGACCGCCCGCCGGCCGAGCCCCACGGCGAGGTACGGGCCAGCCTGGGCGTGATCGCGGACCTGCTGCCCACCCTGGCATCCCTGCTGGCGCCGCCCTACGCCTGCCAGTGCGCTTCAACCCCGGCCTGAAGGGGATAAATAGATTTGCCGATGTTTGTGCTGGAGATGTTGACCGTTCTACCCAGGAGGTCTCATGACTTGGAACAGCCAGTTCGAGCTGCTGCGGGATGAATACATTGATGAGCTCAGGACCCGCGCCCGCCTCTTCCGACACCGGCCCACGGGCGCGCAACTCCTGTCCCTGGAAAACGACGACGAAAACAAGGTCTTCGGTATCACCTTCCGCACGCCGCCTGCGGACTCCACCGGGATTGCCCACATCCTGGAGCATGCCGTGTTGGGCGGCTCCGAGAAGTACCCGCTCAAGGAGCCGTTTGTCCAACTGCTGAAGGGCTCCCTGAAGACCTTCCTGAACGCCATGACCTACCCGGACCGGACCGTCTACCCGGTGGCCAGCCAGAATCTCCAGGACTTCTACAACCTGGTGGACGTCTACCTGGATGCGGTCTTCCACCCCTTGATCACGCCCTACCACCTGCAACAGGAGGGCTGGCACTACGAGCTGGAGAGCCTGGATGCGCCCCTGACCTACAAGGGCGTGGTCTTCAACGAGATGAAAGGGGCCTACTCCTCGCCGGACAGCCTGCTCTACCGCTACAGCCAGCAGTCCCTCTTTCCGGATACCCCCTACGGGCGGGATTCCGGCGGCGATCCCCGGGTGATTCCGGAGTTGACCTACCAGGCCTTCCGGGAGTTCCACCGTCGCTACTATCACCCGTCCAACGCCTTCATCTACTTCTACGGCGACGACGATCCGGAAGCCCGCCTGCGCATCATCGGCGAGGCCCTCCAGGGGTATGGGCGGGCCGAGGTCCAGGCGGAGGTGCCCCTGCAGCCTCCCTTCCCAGGCCCCCGGCGGCTGGTCCAGCCCTTTGGCGTGGCCGCGGAAGAGCAGGCGCCCAAGGGGCTGGTACAGCTCAACTGGCTCCTGCCGGAAAACACCGACCCCACCCTGACCATGGGGCTGAGCGTCCTCTCCTATGCCCTGGTGAGCACCCAGGCATCGCCCCTGCGCAAGGCCCTGATCGACTCGGGCCTGGGCGAAGATGTCACCGGCGGCGGGCTCAGCACGACCCTGCGCCAGATGACCTTCCGCGTGGGCATGCGGGGCGTGGATCCTGCCAACATGGACAAGGTGGAGGCCCTCATCCTGGACACCCTCCAGCAGTTGGCCCGGGATGGCTTCGAGGAAGAGATGGTGGAGGCGGCCTACAACTCCATCGAGTTCAGCCTGCGGGAGAATAACACCGGCGCCTACCCCCGGGGTCTGAGCCTGATGATGCGGGCCCACAGCACCTGGCTCTACGGCGGCGATCCGCTGGCCACCCTGGCCTTTGAACGCCCGCTCCGGGCGGTGCGCCAGGCGTTGGACAGCGATCCCGAGTACCTGCAGCGGCTGCTACGCACCTACCTGGTGGAAAACGCCCACCGCACCACCGTGATTTTGCAGCCCGACCCCGAGCTGAACCGGCGGCTGGAAGAGGAAGAGCGGGCCCGGCTGGCCGCCATCCGCCAGCAGATGAGCCAGCAGGAGCTGGAAGCGGTGATGGAAAATGCCCGGGAGCTGAAGCGCCGCCAGGAGACGCCCGACGATCCCGAGGCCCTGGCCAGGCTGCCCACCCTCACCCTGGCCGACCTGGATCCAAAGATCAAGACCATCCCGCTGGCCCAGAGCGAGGTCCACGGCCGGCCGCTCCTCTTCCACGATCTCTTCACCAACGGCATCCTCTACCTGAGCGTGGGCTTCGACCTCCATGGGCTGCCCCAGGAACTGTTGCCCTATGCCAAGCTCTTCGGCCAGGCCCTGGTGGAGATGGGGACCCACCGGGAGGATTTCGTCAAACTTTCCCAGCGCATCGACCGCACCACCGGCGGCATCAGCCCTGGCCTGTTCCTCTCGGCCCAGCGGGAACGGCCCGGCAGCCAGGCCTGGCTCTTCCTCCACGGCAAGGCCGTGGTGGACCGGGTGCCGGAGATGCTGGCCATCTTCCACGACGTACTCACCGACGTCCGGCTGGACAACCAGGAGCGGTTCCGCCAGATCGTGCTCAAGGACAAGGCCCGGATGGAGTCGGCCCTGATCCCGTCCGGCCACAGCGTGGTCTACGGGCGGCTCCAGGCCGGCTTCAACGAAGCCGCCTGGATCAGCGAACAGATGGGCGGCATCAGCCACCTGTTTTTCCTGCGGGAGCTGGCCACCGCGGTGGATCAGGACTGGCCGTCGGTGCTGGAAAAGCTGGAAGAAGTGCGCCGGCTGCTGGTCAACCGCAACCTGGCGCTGGTCAACGTCACCCTGGACGCCGACAACTGGAGCCGACTGGAGTCGCACCTGGCCGAATTCCTGGCGGGCCTGCCGGCCGCCGCGCCTACCTTCGCCCGCTGGTCTGCCGACCTCCCCGCAGGAGACGAGGGCCTGGCCATTCCGGCTCAGGTGAACTACGTGGGTAAAGGAGCGGATCTCTACCGGCTGGGATACCGGCTCCACGGCTCGATCCTGGCCATCACCAATTTCCTGCGCACGGTCTACCTGTGGGATCGGGTCCGGGTTCAGGGCGGGGCCTATGGCGGATTCTGCCGCTTCGGCCAGCAGTCCGGTGTCTTCGGCTTCCTCTCCTACCGGGATCCCAACCTGTTGAACACCCTGGACGTCTACGACCAGGCAGCCACCTTCCTGCGGGAGCTGGCCCTGAGCCCGGATGAGCTGACCCGCAGCATCATCGGCGCCATCGGCGCGCTGGATGCCTACCAGCTTCCCGACGCCAAGGGGTACACCTCCATGGTCCGCTACCTGGTGGGCGAGACAGACGAACACCGGCAGCAGATCCGGAATGAGCTGCTTTCCACCCGGCCGGTCCATTTCCGGGAGTTCGCCGACGTGTTGGCCCAGGTGAGCGCCCAGGGCCGGGTGGTGGTGATGGGGGCCCGGGAAGCCCTGGAGCAGGCCAACAGCGCACGGGGCAACCGGCTACAGGTGCAGAAGGTCTTGTAGGGACAGGTCCCCGTGCCCACCCGAAGCGGGCCGCCACGGGGCAGTCCCTACAGCACCCTCGCGCCCCGTTTGCAAATTGGCCTCAATCTGGAGCACACCCTGGATGATGGCTTACTGGTCAGGCAGGCGTGGAATCTGGTATACTGAGCGGCAGCGAAGCGGCTCCCCTCTTCCCGACAACGAAGCCATGTGGCAGCCGGGGAGGATTCCAGGGGAGCCGGGATTCAACAGGAGGTGTACGTGAACACAAACTGGAGCCGCAACGCATTTGTCTATCTGCTGATTCTGGTGGCAGGTGCAGCGCTCTTTTTCAATATTTATCGCCCTGATGAAGCGCCGCAACAGATCAGCCTGAGCCAGCTGGCCAACGCCATCGAAAACGGCCGGGTGCAATCGGTGGTGGTGCGGAGCGAGGAAGTCCAGGTCATCATGAGCCAGGACCGCCCCCCCCTGGTCACCCGCCGGGAACCGGGCGTCCCCCTGACCAAGACGCTGGTCGGCCTGGGCGTCAGCCCGGAAAAGCTGGCCCAGGTCAAGATCCAGTACGAGGCGCCGGGCAACACCAGCAACTGGCTGGCCTTGCTCATCAACCTGTTGCCCCTTATCTTCATTGCCGGTCTCTTCTTCATCCTGTTCCGGCAGACCCAGGGCAGCAACAACCAGGCCCTCTCCTTCGGCAAGAGCCGAGCCCGTCTCTTCACCGGGGACAAGCCCACCGTCACCTTTGACGACGTGGCCGGCTCCGACGAGGCCAAGGAAGAGCTGCGGGAGGTGGTGGAGTTCCTCAAGGAACCCCAGAAGTTTGCCGCGCTGGGCGCACGCATCCCCAAGGGCGTGCTCCTGGTGGGGCCGCCCGGCACCGGCAAAACCCTCATGGCCAAGGCGGTCTCCGGCGAGGCCGGCGTGCCCTTCTTCAGCATCTCTGGCTCCGAGTTCGTGGAGATGTTCGTGGGTGTGGGCGCCAGCCGGGTTCGGGACCTCTTCGAACAGGCCAAACGCAACAGCCCCTGCATCATCTTCATCGACGAGATCGACGCGGTGGGCCGCTACCGGGGCACTGGCCTGGGCGGCTCCCACGACGAACGGGAGCAGACCCTCAACCAGATCCTGGTGGAGATGGACGGCTTCGGCACCGACACCAACGTCATCCTCATCGCCGCCACCAACCGGCCCGACATCCTGGACCCGGCCCTGCTGCGGCCTGGCCGCTTCGACCGCCGGGTGACCATGGATCGGCCGGACCTGAAGGGCCGGCGGGCCATCCTGGACGTCCACGTGCGGGGCAAGCCCATCGCACCCGATGTGGACCTGGATGCGGTGGCCCGGCAGACGCCCGGCTTTGTGGGCGCGGACCTGGAGAACGTGGTCAACGAGGCGGCCATCCTGGCGGCTCGCCGCAACAAGCGGGCCATCGGCATGGCCGAGCTGCAGGAGGCCGTGGAACGGATCGGCATGGGCGGCCCGGAACGGCGCAGCCGCCTCATGTCGCCCCGAGAGAAAGAGGTGGTGGCCTACCATGAAGCCGGCCACGCCCTGGTAGCCCGCCTCTGCGAACACTCGGACCCCATCCAGAAGATCACCATCGTGCCCCGAGGCGGCGCGGGCGGCTACGTCTGGCGGGTCTCGGAGCAGGATCGGGTCCTGGTCAGCCGCTCCTACTTCCTGGACAACATCGCAGTGGCCCTGGGGGGACGGGTGGCGGAGGAGCTGATCTTTGGGGATATCTCCAACGGGGCCAGCATGGACATCCAGCAGCTCACCACGGCGGCCCGGGCCATGGTGACCAAGTACGGCATGAGTGAAGTCATGGGGCCGCTTCAGTTTGGCCAGCAGGATGAGCTGGTCTTCCTGGGGCGGGAGCTGGCCGAACAGCGGGATTACAGCGAGGAGGTGGCGGAACAGATCGACGCCGAAGTCCGGCGCATTGTGGACGAGGCCTACGCCCGGGTCCACAACATGATCTCCAGCCACCTGGACAAGCTCCACGCCATCGCCCGGGCGCTGCTGGAGCGGGAGACCCTGGACCGCCAGGAGTTCGAAGCCGTCTTCCAGGCCGCGTGAGGGGAAATGAAAGATTAAAGATAAAGATTGAAGATTGGGGCTGGTGTGAAGGCCTGGTTTGCCCCGCAAAAACGCAGAGGACACAGCGATGTTCCGGGGAAAATCCTGTGTCCTCTGCGGTGTTTTTGTTCAAGGTCTCAAAACTGGTTAACACCCCCAATCTTCAATCTTTAATCTTCAACCTTCAACCTCACCTTCCTCGTCCTCTTCTTCCTTGAGCAACACTTCCCGGCCCTGGCCGCCTCCCAAATCCGGGCCGACGATGCCCCGGGCCTCCAGCTCCTCCATCAGTCGGGCGGCCTTGGGGTAGCCCACCCGCAGCTTGCGCTGTAACAGGCTCGTACTACAGCTGGACATGCCCCGCAGGACGTCGATGGCATCCTGGATCAGCTCATCTTCGTCGTCGAGCTGATCCAGCAGGCTGTTCCAGGGGGGAACGGCGGCAGGGCTTGTGTCGCCGGCCTCGGCCTTCCAGAACGCCACCACCCGGGCAATCTCCTCGTCCGAGACGAAGCAGCCCTGACAGCGAAGGAGCTTGGCGAGATCAGGGCGCATGAGGAGCATGTCTCCCCGGCCCAGCAGCCGCTCCGCGCCCGGCGTATCCAGGATCACCCGGCTGTCCACCTGGCTGGAGACGGCAAAGGCGATGCGGGAGGGGAAGTTGGCCTTGATCAGGCCGGTCACCACGTCGGTACTGGGGCGCTGGGTGGCCAGGATCAGGTGGATGCCTGTGGCCCGGGCCATCTGGGCCAGACGACAGATCTGGCGCTCAATGTCCTCGCCCGCGGTCATCATCAGGTCGGCCAACTCGTCGATGATGAGCACGATGTAGGGCATGGGTTCCAGCCCGGCCTGTCGCTTGCGGCCCCGGGCCAGCTTGTTGTAGGCGTCGATGTTGCGCACGCCCAGCTCCCGGAAGAGCCGGTAGCGGTCGTCCATCTGCAGCAGCAGCCAGGTGAGCGCCCCCATGACGTGGTCCACGTCGGTAATCACGTTGCCGATCAGGTGGGGGATGCCGTTGTAACCGGGCAACTCCACCATCTTGGGATCTACCATCACAAACCGCAACGTCTCCGGGCCGTGCTGCATGAGCAGGCTGGTGATGATGGTGTTGATGCAGACCGACTTGCCCGCGCCGGTGGCGCCGGCAATCAGGAGGTGGGGCGCCCGGGCCAGGTCCATGACCACTGGCGCGCCCGCGGTGTCCCGGCCCAGACCCACGAGCAACGCGCCGCTCTGTCGCCGCATGGCCTCACTCTCCAGGATGCCCCGCAGGCCGACCATGGTCTTCTCGGGATTGGGCACCTCGATGCCCACGTAGGGGCGGCCCGGCACTGGCGCTTCAATGCGCACGGCCGGGGCGGCCAGGGCCAGGGCCAGATCGTCGGCCAGGTTCACAATGCGGTTGACCCGGACCTTGCGGCGCTTGCCCGAGCGTTCCACGTAGAGGGGCTCGACCCCAAACTGGGTCACCGTGGGGCCGCTCTCCATGTGGACCACCTTCACCGGCACGTTGAAGTCGTGGAGGGTCTGTTCGATTAGCTGCCCCAGGAGGTGGACGTCCCCACTCTGGAAGGTGCCTGAATCGGGCGTCAGCAGATCCAGGGAAGGCAACCGGGAGTTCTCGGGGCGTACCGGACGCTGGGCTCTGGCTCCCTTTTCTCGCCCTTTGCGGGTAGGTTTCGACGCTTCCCTGGCCTGGGCGGGGGAGGAGGCCCTGGCTCGCCGGGGGGCAGGAGTCGCCGCGGGCGGCTCCTCATCCACGGGCGGCACGAAGTTTTCCGTGGCCGGCAGGGGCGCCCGCCATTCCGCTTCCGGCTCCTCCAGCTCTTCGGGCGGCGGGAACCAGGCGCTCAGGCGCTGGCCGACGGCCCTGGCCAGGGGCGGGAGGTAATGGGCCAGCAGCGCGGCCACGTAGAGCAAGGGGGTGTAGCGCCAGAGCAAGACCAGCCCCACCAGCCCCACCAGGCAGATGAACACAAAGGCAGGCCACTGCCCCAGGGTCGCCACCAGAATGCCGCCCAGGGCCCACCCCACCAGGCCCCCATTGGTGCCGTCCGCGCGCAGGGACCAGTCAAAGGTGGCGTGATGCCAGGCGAAGGTGCCGCTCTGCAGGGCCAGCAGGGTGAGCTCCGCGCCCAGGATGGCCTCCACGCTCCAGTAGCCCAGCCGCCCCCGGGACATGAGCACGCCGCCGGTGAGCAGCAGGGCCAGCGCCCACAGGGGCGCAGTCCACCCCACCATCTTCTCGGCCCAGGAAGGGGTATCTCCCCCCAGCGTAAAGAGCACCAGGGCACCGGCTACGAAGAGCACCAGGCCCACGAACTCAGCCCGCAGGTACTCCCGAAGCTCCTGGACGAGATCGGTCATCTGGGTGGATGCGGATACGGTGGTCTTGGCCATGGTCAGATTCTACCTGTGCCGTCACGGACTTCTGCCGTCGTATTTTCTGCCGTCGTATTTCGCCAGGCTATCAGGATGCATGGTACGTGGTGCGTCAACCCGTCCACGCACTACGCTTTACGCTCGCCGGCCTCTTCCAGCACCTGGCTGCGGCTGTTGCGCTCCAGGGCGTTGTCCTGCTCCATTTCGGTCAGGACTCGAGCCACCTGGCCGATGGCCACCCGCTGCTTGCGGTAGAGGTCGCTCTCGCTGATGGCCAGCCGGTCGGCGATCTCCCGCACCTTCCGTCCCTGGATGAAGCGCATCTCCAGGATGTTGTAGAGCAGCCACTCGGGTGCGCTCAGGTTGGGCTTCCCCTCGGGCCTCAGCTTCTCGATGGCGGTCCCCAAGACCAGGCGCAGGGCCTTGGTGGGGTTGCCGTCGGCCTGCTCCAGCGCGGCCCCCACCACCCGCAGATGGACCAGGGGGCTGCGGGTCAGCTTGGGGCCGCCCCAGTAGTGGCTGAGGGCATCCTTGACCCACGCCTCAAACTCCGGGCTGTGGATGGGGCTGGGGTTCAGCAGCGCCTGGGCGGGCGGCTCCGCGCTGTCCACCGTCTGGTAGGGGATCAGCCCCCGCAACTCCTGGATGCGCTCGATGTCCGGGATGATGCGGCGCAGGGCGACGAAGACGCCCTGCTGCAGCTTGCGGTCCAGCAAAGCCCGGGCCACCCGCTGGATCATACGCTCCAGCACCGCGAGCTCGTCCTGGCTCAGCAGGGGCGTCTCGGTCCGGGCCTTCACCCCCAGCATGCCCAAGACAGGAGGCACCGGGGCGCGGCTGCCGTTGTCCTGGGCCGGCTCCAAAAGGGGCCAGAGCCAGAAGCCGGCGTGGGAGATGGGGTAGAGGCCCTGGGACTGCTTCAAAGCCCGGTTCAGGGCATCACTCCAGTCGCTCACGGCCAGCACCTGCTGCCGGGTATCGGGCGGCCCCACCACCACCTCCAGGATCAAGTCTGGCCCCACTACAGAGGCCACGAAGCCCGAGGGCACCCGCAACAGCTCGCACAGGGCCACCAGGCTGTTTTCCAGAAACTGGCGCAGGTCGCTGGTGGTGAGCAGGCGGCGGTCCAGTTCCCGCAACCAGGCAATTTCATCCCGGTCCTCACGATAGATGACGTAATCCACCAGGGTTTTGGTTACGCTCAATATGAGCTGGCTGAGCACAATGACCCCGGTGATGACGCTGAACAGGACCAGATCCCGGGGCAACCCCAGGATGCGCTCCACCGTGGGCACCGTCTGGATGGCCAGGATGACCAGGATGGCCACCACCGGTCCCCGGGTGAAGAAGCGCAGCAGCCGGTAGCGCACCACCCGGTCCGGCGTGAGGACGCCGAAGTAGGCCACCGTGTAGCTCATCAGCACCAGCATGATCCCCACGGCGCTGTTTACGGCCAGAGAAAGGAGCAAGATCGGGATGCCGGAACCGGGCGCGCCGATGAAGGGGCTCAGGCCGACCAGGTAGGGGAAGATGCCCACGCCCGGCGCCAGGAACGCACCCAGCAGGTAGGTCATCCGCTGGCGGCTGCTGTCGGTGAGGCAGCGCTGGCGGGCCTTCCAGATATTGCCCAGGGAGAGGCTGACGGCCAGTACGAAAAAGAGGGCGAAGAGGCCGAAGTAGGGCCCGGCCTCCAGGTAGCTGATGGGAGGGTAGTAGCGCACTTCGCCCACCAGCTGCCGGCCAAAGAGGGCGCTGGCCGCGCTGAGCAGGGAAATGGTGAAAATCATCCAGAGCACCCGGCGCCGCCGGGCCACCGGGTAGTTGGTGGTGCGCAGGACAGCCAGGGAGAAGGCGTAATAGGCCACCGGCAACAGGGCGATGCCCAGCCACTGGAAGCGGAGCCAGCGCGCGGCCGAGTCGGCCGAGATGACCCGATCCAGCGCCACGTCGCTGGCGTAGACCAGCATGACGCAGGCCAGGAGCAGGGCAAAGCGCCGGGCGACCGCGTCCCGAAAATTGTATGTGAGGGTGTAGGCCAACAGGGAAAAGCTCAGGATAGTCAGGACCGACGACAGGGCAACGTTGGCGAAGGTCAGCAGGTGGCCCAGACTGAACATGGCGTCCGACATGGCGTTTAACTCACCCATTCCACTTCTTCATCCACCACAATCCACATTTTGCGGCGCTTGCGCAACACCAGCCGAAAACCGCCCCCCACGGTAGGCGTACGCCGGATGTGAATCCGGAGTTCCGCATCCTGCAAGGTGTGAAAGTCGATGGGCTCCATCTCGATGATGGGGCCTTCGGCGGGCGGCGCCGGCTCGTCGGGCATCAACCACAGGGTTTCCCCTTCGAACCCCAGGTCGCCCTCCACCTCGGCCGGATGGCAGCGGATGCGCAGCTGGGCCGGCTTGCCGTCCGGATTGGGTTCCAGATAGCGCAACTGCCCCAATTTGTGGATGAGCACCGTCCGCCGGATGCGGATGGTGTCGGGCTCCTGGGGATCCGCGCTGCGGTAGTAGCGGGCCAGGGCATAGGTGGGGCCAAAGGCGTTCTGTTGGCTGAGGAGCCGCAACAGCTCCTCCCGCACGGCGCTCCAGCGGTAGCGCCACTCCTTGGTCCGGATCTGATCGCCATACTCCAGCAGCTCCAGGGTCGCCTCGGCGCCCAGCCGGCTGATGATGGAGAGGGGCGACATCCGGGTGGGGTCCTGCTTGAGCCGGGCCAGCAGGATCTCCGGCGTGGACTCGATTTCATCGGTCGCCAGAAAGGAGCGCCGGGTGCTTAGCGTAAAAAAGATGCCCAGGACGATGGCCGCCGCCAACAGCCCGATCAGGGTCCAGGCCACCGGGTCCATCGCGGCCAGGATGCGGGATAATGAAGGAAATTGGTCCAATTCCCAGCGCTGCAGGAGCTGCTGGACGAGCTCAAAAAGATCAGGCATGGCGTACAGATCACCACCGCTGCGACTTTTGGTATATTGATGCCGGCCGCACGTCAGGCCGCGCGGTGAATTGTACCATAGCCCCGCGCGGCCCGCCCAGGAGTAGGGGCGGGGGGGGGTATAGTTCAAGATCGTCGGGGTTCTCCCATCGGACGCCGCTGTAGGGGCGCTGCTTGCTGCGCCCGCCTATGCCGGACAGGGCTTGCCCTGTCCCTACATCCTGCATCGACGATTCTGAACTATACCCGGGCGGGGGGCGGGAGGAAAATGACAGGGTGCGTCCCATTTTGGGGGGAACCGGTGGCAGCGCCCAGGGTGTGGCCCCCGCGGCCCCAAAATGTGGTACGCACCCAAAATGACACAACATATTGACACACCCTAGATATGTGTGCATAATAAACACAAGGAGGTGTGTCATGAATATGTACCGTGCTCAAATCATCCTGGAAAAAAAGCAGCATGAGTTGCTGTCTCGTATCGCTCGGGAGGAGGGCAAATCCATCTCTGAGACGGTACGCGATCTGCTCGAGCTGGCCCTCCGGGAGCGCCGACGCCACCAGATGGAGCTGGCAGCCCAGGCTCTGCTCGAGGACTATCACAGCGACCCCGAGCTGACCGCCTTCACCGCGCTGGACGGTGAGGATGTGCAGGAGGCGGCATGAAGCGCGGCGAGGTCTGGCTGGTCAACCTCGACCCAACCGTCGGGGCGGAAATCCGCAAGACCCGGCCGGCGGTTCTCGTCTCCAGCGACATGGTGGGCATCTTGCCCTTGCGGGTGATTGTACCCATCACCGAGTGGAAAGACCGCTACGGCATGGCCCCCTGGATGGTGCGCATCGAACCCACACCCGCCAACGGATTGGCCAAGACTTCCGTGGCCGACTGCTTTCAGATACGCTCCATTTCCACCGGCAGACTGGTACGAAAAGTCGGACAGGTCGCTGCCGAGGAGATGGATCGGATCGTGGAGGGCATCAAACTGGTGATTGAGGCATAGGCAGCCGCTCACCCCTGGGACTCTCCGACGGGTGCGTTCCAAATTTTTGGGAAAGCGGGCGCAGCACGTTACGTCCACCGGGGGACCGACACCGGGGACCCTGGCGCCCCCGAGGCCGTAGGTCCCGTTTCCATACGGGACCGCATCCGTGCGGTATGGAAACCGCACCTACTGGCCAACAATCTGGGACGCATCCCTCTCCGACCAAACTGCTTGACAATTTCCGTTCATCTGCTATGCTGAATTTCAGAATTGCAGATGAACGGAGGCGAACATGTCTGTCTATCCAATCCAGGTGACAAAGCGTGGTGTGATTACGTTGCCGGCTGCAGTCCGCAAGGACAACCAGATCCGGGAAGGCCAAATGATGACTTTGGTGGACCTGGATGGAGTTTTCATTCTGATGCCAAGAGAACTCCAAACTGATCGCCTGGCGAACCGTCTGGCCCAGGCGTGGCAAGAGCAGGGTTTAGACCTTGAAACAATGCTGAAAACACTGCGCGAGGTCCGGAGTGAGTCCACCCCCTAACGTGTTTTTAGACACCAGCGTGATCTTTGCCGCAATTCTTTCTCCCCAAGGAGGAGCCAGGATGGTGTTTCGTTTGGGGGAGAGCGGCCTGGTGCACTTGTGGATCGGGAGGCAAGTTTTGCGGGAATGTGAAGCCGTAGTGCAGCGGAAAGCTGCCCCTACCCTGCCCGACCTTGCTTTGCTGTTGCACACGGCCGGCGTTCAAGTAGGTCCGGAAGCTGGCGCAAATCATCTGGAAGATGCAAAGCGGCTGGTCGCGTATCTGCCGGATGCCCTCGTCCTGGCAGAAGCCCTCGAAACCCAGCCGGACTGGTTTCTTACCCATGATCACCAACACTTCTTGAAGCTTTCAAACGAAGAAGTATCGTTTCAGATTGGAACCCCCGGTGACTTTTTGACCTGGTTTCGAGAGAGGACGATCCAGGGAGACTGACACTTCGATTTTCAGGCGTATCTCCACCGGTGGCCGTGAGGAATGTCCTGCGGCCCGATCACCCCCGGGAGAAGGGAAGCACTGCATGCACACACTGATCCGCTTGACGCTGTTCACCCTGTTGGCGCTGGCCCTGACGGCCTGCCGTCCCACGCCAACCCCCACGCCGAGCCCGGTCCCACCCACAGCCACGGCGACGCCAGAGCCCACCGCGACGCCCGTGCCCCCCACGGCGACGCCAGAACCGGTCGTGATGGATCTGGTGGATACCCTCCAGGCCCGGGGAAATTTCTCCATCCTCCTCCAGATCATCCAGCAGACCGACCTGGTGGAAAAGCTGAAGAGTGAAGGTCCCTTCACCCTCTTCGCCCCCGATGACGCAGCCTTTGCTGCGCTGCCCGAGGGAACCCTGGCATCCTGGCAGGCCGATCCCACTGGCCCCCTGACCGACGTCCTCCTCTATCACCTGGTCGCCGGCCAGCTTTCCAGCGCCGACCTGGCCGGGGCTGAAAGTTTGACCACCATCCTGGGCGATCCGCTGCCGGTTTCTGCCCAGGGCGAAGTTCTGCAGGTGGGCAACGCCCAGGTGGTCCAGCCCGACGTACCGGCCACCAATGGCGTGATCCACCAGGTGGACGCCGTTCTCCTGCCCCCGAGCCTGGAGAGTGGAGCCCCATAAAAGTGCCGCCGACATCGGCGCAGATGGTGATCTTACGAAGTGGTACGCATGATTCCGTAGGTCCGGTTTCCATAGCAGACCGGCGATCTTAAAACAAACCCACCAAGATGGTGACAGATAGTATCCGGAGATTGACCCAGGCTATGGCCGATTTCACCCTTTCCTTCAATGAGATTGCGCCCGGCGTCGGCGTGGGCACCCCGGCGCCGGGCGGCTGGCAGCCCATTCACCAGCGCCCCCTCCTGATCCTGGTGGGCCTCACCGGCGTGGGCAAGAGTACCACCCTGGCCTACCTGATGGACGGGGAGCCCGGCTGGGCGCTGCTGCCGGACCGCCGCACCCTGACCGACCGCCTGATCATCGCCGCCATGCAGGCAGCCGCGGGCGAGCCGGTGGAGCCGGTCCGGGATCGGATCCGCCGCTTCCAGTACACCCGCCGCTATCGAGAGCTGTACCCGGGCGGCATGGCCCATGCCCTGGCCCAACTCTGGATCGACCCGGGGCAGTTGCCGGGGCCGCTCCTGTTTGACGGCCTGCGGGGCGACAACGAAGTGGCCTTCGCCGCCGGCGCGCTGCCCCAGGCCCACTTCGCCATGCTGGACGCCCCCGATGTCATCCGGGTGCAGCGGCTCCTGGGCCGCAACGACGCCTTCGACCAGGTGCATCTGGAGGGCGGGAACGTCGACAGCACCGCCACCACACGCCTGGCGGACCTGGGCATCCAGGGCGCGGAAGCGCTCTTCACCCCGGGCGAAGCAGAACGCCTTCTCCGGCTTGTCCACAGCGGCGCAGTGCCCCTGGATGAGCTGCGGGCCCGGGTCAAGATCGTGGCCGAGGAGCGCCAAAACTACGATCCCGACGCCACCCGCGCCGCGCTCTTGCGGGAGGCCGGCAGCCGGAGCCTGGTGATCGACACCGTGGCCCATGGTCCAGCGGAAGTGGCCCGCCAGATCCTGGCCTGGTTCCCCTGCACCCCGGCGCAGCAACCCGCCTCCCCTGCATGAGCCCGAAGGATGGATGCCATGCCGCCTACACCGACCATCCAACAGATCGACACCACCGTCTTCCGCCTGCCCATGGCGGGGACTTTGCGTTGGGGCAAGAGCAGCGCCCTGGATGAAGTCCGCCACGTGCTGGTCCAGGTGACCCTGAGCGACGGCAGCGTGGGCGTGGCCGAAGCGCCGCCCCGCCCCACCATCTACGGCGAGACCGCCCAGAGCATCACCGGCATCATCCGCCACGAGCTGGCGCCCCGGCTCCTGGGCCTGCCCGTGGTCGCGGAGGAGGGGCCCGTGCTGCCGAAGGTCCAGGCCCGGCTCCGCCAGATCCCTTTCAACTATGCGGCCAAAGGCGCGCTGGACATGGCCATCCACGATGCCCTGGCCCGACACCGGGGCATCAGCCTGGCCGAACATCTGGGCGCCGGCGCCTCCCGCATCAAGGTCAGCTACATTCTGGGCATCGGCGACCGGGAGACGGTCCTGGCCGAGGCCGTGCGGGTGGTGGAAGCGGGCGTCCGGGTGTTGAAGGTGAAGGTGGGCCGGGACTGGGAAGAAGACCTGGCCCGCATCACCGAGCTGCAGGCCATCCTGGGCGACGGCGTCTCCCTCTATGCCGACGCCAACGAGTGCCTGGAGGCCGAAGAAGCACCCCGCCGTCTTCGCCAGCTGGCCGAGATGGGCCTGCTCTACTGTGAAGAGCCCCTGCCCGTGGAGCTGGTCCGGGAGCGGGCAGCGTTGCGGGCCGGTGGGCACCTGCCCCTCATCGCCGACGACAGCGCCTTCAGCCTGCGGGATCTGCGCCGGGAACTGGCCCTGGACACCTTCGACATCCTCAACATCAAGACGGCACGGACAGGCTACAGCGAGTCCCACCAGATGCTGGCGCTGGCCCTGCAGGCCGGCAAGGGCGTCATGGTGGGCTCCCAGGCCAGCGCCGGCCTGGGGACAGCCCGGGCCGGACTCTTCGCGGCCAGATCGGGCATCGAGCACCCCTCGGAGCTGAGCTTTTTCCTCAAACTCCGGGAGGACATCATCGACCGGCCCCTGTGCCTCCAAGATGGCTATATCGACGTGGCCACCCTGGCATCCGTCCAGGTGGATCCGGACCGTCTGCGCGCCGCAGCCGTGACGGAGCCCTGAAAGCTGCACCCATCGGTCGTCCACCCAACCGGGGCATCATCTGTCGCCCAGGCCGACACTCTGTTCAACAGGAGGAAGCCACCATGTCCATTCACCAGCTAGCCGGAAAGCCAGCCCCGCGGGAACTGCTGATCAACATCCCCCGCCTGGTCGCGGCCTACTACGTCCAGCACCCGGACCCGGCCGACCCGGGCCAGCGGGTGACCTTTGGCACGTCGGGCCATCGGGGGACGTCGGCAGAGAACAGCTTCAACGACGACCACATCGCGGCCATCTGCCAGGCCATTGTGGAGCACCGCCGCAGCCGCGAGATCCAGGGGCCCCTCTACCTGGGCATGGACACCCACGCCCTGTCCGAGCCGGCCTGGATCACCGCGGTGGAGGTCTTTGCCGCCAACGAGGTGGAGCTGGTCGTCGACCAGGCCCGGGGCTACACCCCTACGCCGGTGATCTCCCACGCCATCCTCACCCACAACCGCCGGCAGGGCGCAGCCCAGGCCGATGGGGTGGTGATCACCCCTTCCCACAACCCACCGGAAGACGGCGGCTTCAAATACAACCCGCCGGAAGGCGGCCCTGCGGATACGGCCACCACCCGGGCCATCCAGCAGCGGGCCAACGAAATCCTGGCCGATGGCCTGCGGGAAGTGCGCCGCCTGCCCTTCTCCCGGGCCATGGCCGCTTCCACCACCCACCGCCACGACTACATCACCCCCTACGTGGCCGACCTGGATCAGATCATCGACATGGAGGCCATCGCCCAGGCCGGACTCAAGATCGGCGTGGATCCCATGGGGGGCGCCGGCCTGGCCTACTGGGATCCCATCGCCGAACGCTACGGCCTCCAGATCGAGGTGGTGAACCGGGCCGTGGACCCCACCTTTTCCTTCATGACCGTGGACTGGGACGGCAAGATCCGCATGGACTGCTCGTCTCCCTACGCCATGGCCAGCCTCATCCAGCTCAAGGATCGCTTCGACATCGCCTTCGGCAACGACCCGGACTACGACCGCCACGGCATCGTCACCCCCAGCGTCGGCCTGATGAACCCCAACCACTACCTGGCCGTGGCCATCTGGTACCTCTTCCAGAACCGACCCCAGTGGCCGGCCGAGGCCGCGGTGGGCAAGACCCTGGTCTCCAGCTCCATGATCGACCGGGTGGCCCAGCATCTGGGCCGGCGGCTGGCCGAGGTACCGGTGGGCTTCAAGTGGTTCGTGGATGGCCTGCTGGATGGGAGCTACGGCTTCGGCGGCGAGGAGAGCGCAGGCGCCTCCTTCCTGCGCAAGGATGGCACGGTGTGGACCACCGACAAGGACGGTTTCATCATGGACCTGCTGGCGGCGGAAATCACCGCGCGCACGGGCCGGGACCCGGGCCAGCACTACCAGGCGCTGGAGGAGCAGTTCGGCAGCCCGGTCTATGAGCGGCTGGACGCCCCGGCCACGCCGGCCCAGAAGCAAGCCCTGGCCAACCTCACCCCGGAGATGGTGACCGCCACCCACCTGGCCGGCGATCCCATCGTTGCCCGGCTCACCCACGCGCCGGGCAATGGCGCGCCCATCGGCGGCCTGAAGGTGGTGACCGAGAACGGCTGGTTTGCTGCCCGTCCCTCAGGCACCGAGGACATCTACAAGATCTACGTGGAGAGTTTCAAAGGCCCAGAGCACCTGGAGCAGCTCAAGGCCGAGGCTCAGGAGATCGTCCAGAGCGCCTTCCGGGCTGCCGGGCTGTAGTAAATCCCGGCAGAGAGTCGCCGATGATCGTTTCCACCAGAGGGAGCGCGCCCAGAGGGCACCCGGAATTTCTGCCGTGGTATTTACGCCAGTCTGCAGCAGGCCTCATCCCCCCTACCAGAGGCGGCAGTTGGGCTGTTCCAGCACCGCGGGGTTGACCACATGGGCCGGCCGCTCGCCGCGCAGGGCCTGGGCCACGTGCACCGCGGCCCGGCGCTCCAAGTCCTGGATGGCGGCCTCGGAGTAGAAGGCGGCATGGGGCGAGATGATGACGTTGTCCAGGGAGAGGAGGGGATGGTCTGGCGGAGGCGGCTCCTGGCTCAGCACGTCCAGGGCGGCCCCTGCGATCCAGCCCTCGGTCAGGGCCCGGTAGAGGGCGGCTTCATCCACCACGGCGCCCCGGGCGGTGTTGATCAGGTAGGCCGAGGGCTTCATACGACGCAACGCCCGCTCATCGATGAGGTGCCGGGTCTCCGGCGTGAGGGGGACGTGGAGGGAGACATAGTCCGCCCGGCTCAGGAGTTCATCCAGGTCGTTGGTGGCCTGGCCCCACGGCGCCAGGGCGTCGGCGGGCAGCCGGGGCGCGTAGGCCAGGATCTCCAGGCCGAAGCTCCGGGCCTTGGGCACCACAGCCTGGGCGATGTGGCCGTAGCCCACCAGCCCCAGCACCTGACCCCGCAGCCGGGGCATGGGCCGGCCGGCCTGCAGATCCCAGATGCCGGCCCGGGTGGCCCGGGCAAAGGGGACGATCCGCCGCGCGCAGGCCAGCAGCAGGGCCATGGTGTGGTCGGAGACTTCGTCCAGGCAGAAATCCGGCACGTTGGTCACCACGATCCCCAGTCGCGTGGCGTGGTCCACCGGGATGTTGTCCAGGCCGATGCCGTAGCGGCTGACCACGCGACAGCGGGGTGCGGCGTCCAGGACCGCCGGGGGAATAGGCCGCCAGCAGGTGAGGATGGCATCCGCCTGGGGCGCCAGGCGCAGCAGTTCGGCGTCGTCGCCCTGGGCGGCCACCAGGAGCGCTGCATCCACCTGGGCCAGGATTTCCCGCTCGATGGCCAGGGAAGGCCAGGCGTAGTCCGTCACCAGTACCTGATATCGGGGCATGATCTTCACTTCCTGGGTGATGCAGTTCAGGATACCTGTTGGGAGAGGGCCAGGGGCGTGCCCGGCTGCTGAAACAGATCCGCCGGCGCGCAGTCCGGCACCAGCAGGCGCAGCGCCCGGGGCAGGAGGGTGCAGGCGAAGGGCGTATCGCCCACCGGCTCGCCATCCAGGTGAAAGGGCGTGGACGGTTCGGTCTTCACGGCCACATAGCGCCCCCGAAAGACCTGGACGTTGGGATCGTCCCGGTGGCTTTCAAAGCCGATCTCCACGGTGTAGCGCAGGATGGTGGGCCAGCGCTTGCCTCGAAAGAGCCAGACCTCAAAGAGGCCGTCATCCAGGAGGGCGCCGTCATTCAGGCGCAGCTCGCCGCCAGCAAACATGCGACAGTTGCTCACGTTCACCAGCAGGAAATCCCCTTCGACC
This sequence comes from Litorilinea aerophila, assembly GCF_006569185.2. Lineage (NCBI taxonomy): Bacteria > Bacillati > Chloroflexota > Caldilineae > Caldilineales > Caldilineaceae > Litorilinea > Litorilinea aerophila. Next base: position 210,036 of record NZ_VIGC02000002.1, read on the forward strand.
ACCTGGTCATCCACCACCACCGTGGCCCGCAGCCCCTGGAAGCTGGGCAGGAAAAAGAGGGCCTTGGCCGCATAGCCCGCCGCGCCCAGCCGCTTGAACCAACGGGGGCGGGGCTCCACCCGTTTCACCACGAAGCCATCCACGCCGGTGCTGGCCCAGAGCAGCCAGTAGCGGCCGTTGTCGCACTTCCCCAGGTCCACCTGCTGGATCCGCCCCTGGACCAGGTGTTGGGAGACATCCACGAACCAGTTGGGCTGGAACAGGTTGGGGCGGGGCAGGCCCAGCTCCTTGGCAAAGGAATTGGTGGTGCCCACAGGCAGGGGTGCCAGCACCGTCTGGGTACCGGCCAGGCCATTGGCCACTTCGTTGAGGGTGCCATCTCCGCCCGCAGCCAATACCAGGCCATGGCCGGCCTCCGCGGCATCCCGGGCCAGGGTGGTGGCATGGCCCGGCCTATCGGTGGCCTGGAGCCGGACCTCCCAGCCCCGCTCCTGCCAGAAGGTGGCGACGCGCTGGACCACGTCGCCCCAGTCCCAAAAACCGGCGTAGGGGTTGTAGATCAGCGTGGCACGATTGGCGAGATGAGGCATGGGCGTCCCTGTCTCCGGTGAAGCACGAATCGTCCAGGAGAGCCTGGCACAAACTTACTGGCCCAAATTGACCAGCACCCGTCCCACCTGCTGCCCGGCCAGGATCCGGTCGATGTGGCCACTGAGCGCCTGGAGGCTGCACTCGGTGACCATGTGCTCCAGCTGAGGCAGCTTCCAGCGGGTGGCCAGCTTCTGCCAGATGTGGCGACGCACCTGGATGGGGCAGTTGCCGGCGTCGATACCCAGCAGGGCGACCCCGCGCAGAATGAACGGGTAGACCGTCAGGTGGAGTTCCGGCGAGGCGGCATTGCCGCAGCAGGTCACACAGCCCTGGGGGCGAGTGGCCCGGATGGCCGTGGCGAGGATGTTCCCGCCGACCGTGTCCACCACGCCGGCCCACCGCCCCTTGAGCAACGGCCGGCCGCTGGCATCGTCCACCTCCTGACGGTGAATGATCGCGGCGGCGCCCAACGCCTGCAGATAGGAGGCCTGGTCCGGCTTGCCAGTGGCTGCGACCACGGTGTAGCCCTCCAACGCCAGCAGCGCGACCGCCACACTGCCCACACCGCCCGTGGCGCCGGTGACCAGGATCTCCCCCTGGCCGGGCTCGATGCCATAGTCCATGAGGCGCTCCACACACATGGCCGCGGTAAAGCCCGCAGTGCCATAGATCATGCTTTCCCGCAGGGAGAGATCGGCCGGCCGGTGGACGGCCCAATCCGCGGGCACCCGGATGAACTGGCCAAAGCCGCCGGGCGTGTCCATCCCCAGGTCGTAGCCGATCACGATCACTTCGTCGCCCGCCTGAAAGGCCGGCGACTGGCTCTCTTCCACCACGCCGGCGGCGTCGATGCCCGGCGTGTGGGGATAGTGGCGGGTCACGCCCCGATGGCCGCTGGCCGAGAGGGCGTCCTTGTAGTTCAGCGACGAGTAGTGCACCCGGATCAACAGCTCGCCGGGGGGGAGCTCCTCGATGCGCCGTTCCTCCACCTGGCGGGTGAAGGTGCCGGGTTCAACTTCCCGGACCACCAATGCTTGAAAGGATGAATGTCTGTCCATGGCTGCTGGGATAGGAGCGCCAGTCCGGCGCCACCTGCAACTTTCTTGTCGGTTTTCCGTAATCCGAGAGAGGGTGGTTACCGGGCAACAGTGTATCATTGCCTATCCCTTGTTGCCAATTGCCCCTTTTTCCGCTCGGGTTGACCGGCTTCAGCCCCTTGTGCCAGAATAGTCGGAATGAAAAGAAACAGGAAGGAACCATGACCCTTTACCTGGCTGCCCACCACGTCCAAAAACGCTACGGCCGTCACGTGGCCCTCCAGGACGCCTCCCTGACCATGCACCAGGGGGAGGTGTTGGCCCTGCTGGGTCCCAACGGCGCAGGCAAGACGACCTTCATCAAAATCCTGGCCACCCTGCTGACCAAGGACGCCGGGGACGTTCAGATCCTGGGTCACGACCTGGACCGGGAGCCGGAGGCCATCCGCCATCTGCTGGGCTACGTGGGACAGGACACGGAGCGCTCTGCCTACGCCCGGCTGACCGTGGCCGAGAACCTGCGCTTTTTCGGCCGGCTGCGGGGGCTCAGCCGGGCCCAGATCGAACAGCGCATCGAAAAGCTGGCCCACGACTTCGACTTCACCGCCAACCTGGACAAGCTCTTCGTGACCCTCTCCGGCGGCCAGAAGCAGACGGTGGTCATCATGCGGGCCCTGCTCCATGACCCGCCCCTGGTCTATCTGGATGAGCCCACCAAGGGGCTGGACCCCATCATCGCCCGGAAGATCCGGACCTTCCTGTGCCGGCTGGTCCGAGAAGAGGGCAAGTCCCTGCTGCTCACCTCCCACATCCTCTCCGAGGTGGATGAGATGGCCGACCGGGTGGCCCTGATCCAGGGAGGGCGCATCCCCATTGTGGGGCATCCGGACGAGCTCAAGGCGGCCATCGGCGCCACCGAGTTCGTGGAGGTAGAAAAGGCCGCCCTGCCCCCAGCCATCGTGGACAAAATCCTGGGGCTGGAGCCGGTGCTCCTCTGCCTGGAGCGCAACCACGGCTGGCTGGCCTTTGGTGTCAGCGACATCATGACCGGCGCGGAAGCCATCATCCGGGTGCTGCGGGAGGAGGGAGTGGTGGCCGGGTTCCGCCATCACAGCGCCACCCTGGAGGATGCCTTCATCTACCACATCGGGGAGCTCGACGAACGTTTTGAGCGGTGAAACCAGCACTCAGGAGAAACCAGCATGATGGATCCATCCCTGTCGTCCACCCAAGTACAAGGCCGGACGGTGGCCGTGGCCACGCCCCCACAGGCGGCGCGCTGGCCAACGGCCGGCAACATCCGCAGCCTTTCCCGCCCAGTCCCGGCCTGGCAGATTACCCTGGCCACGGTGATCAAGGGGCTCCAGGTGGCGCGGCGCTATCTGCCCAACCTGGTCGGCAGCTTCGTGCAACTGGCCCTGCGGGTTCTGTTCTTTCTGCTCATCGCCAATTCCGTGGCCTACCGGGTGCCCGGCGAGGCGGATGGCCTGGCAGGCCGGGAACTGTTTCTTTTCTTCCAGGGCGCGCTGCTGCTGTTGGTCTTCAACGGCGCCACCCTCTGGGCGCCCATCCACTCGGTGACGTCAGACCTGTACAACGGCACGCTGGAATACCTCTACAGCAGCCCCGGCTCTCGATACGCCTACTACGTGGGCACGGTCATCACAGAAGTGATCATTAACGGCATCCTCTTCTTTCCGTTTTATCTGTTCCTGGTCTTCTACGCCCAGGCCAGCCTGGTCAACATGGTGTTGATCCTGGTGGTCTGCGTCACCGTGTTGATCGCGCTGACGGCCATGGGCATCCTGATCGCGCTGCTGGCCCTGCTGTGGCGCCAGGTGGGCTCCATCGCCCAGGTGCTGGGGATCCTCTTTGAGTTCCTGGCCGGGGCCTATCTGCCCGTCTCCACCTTTCCGCCGGCCCTCCAGTACCTGGCCTACCTGTTGCCCTATACCTGGGGCTATGACCTGATCCGCTACTACACCTTCAACGGCCAGTGGACGACCCTGCGGCCGGTCTGGCAGGAGTGGCTGATCATCGGCGTCTACGCGGTGGTCTACACCCTCCTCTCCCGGCTGTTGCTGCGGCGGGCTGAAGTTCAGGCCAAACAGATGGGCCTGCACATCATTTGATGCTGCATATCATTTGATTTCACGTGATTTGATTTCGTGTGATTTCGTGCCTGCCCATGCTTTGCGGATATGGGCTGATGGGTTAGACTCTGCACCATGACCACGAATGCATCCTTTTCACTGCCTCGTTCTCTGGCGTTGGTTCTCCTGCTGGCGTGGCTGTTGGTACTCCTGGGTGGCTGTGGCCAGCTGGACCTGAGCATGGGGCCGCTGCTCTACGACGTCCGGGTGGCGCCCGACTTCATTACCCCCAATGCCGACGGCAACCAGGACGTCACCGAAATTCGCTACAGCCTGCGCCGCTCGGCCACGGTGAGCATCTACTTCGAAAACGAAGCCGGCCAGCGCTTCTACTTTCGCCAGGAACGGCGCCGTTCCCCGGGCGACTACAGCGTCCAGTGGGGCGGCGTGGTGGATGAGCCCCGCACGGTGGAAACCGACTACGGCACCCAGGAGATCCTGAGCCAGGTCCTGCCCGATGGCCGGTACCGCTGGGTCATCCAGGCCGTGGAAGATAACGGGCAACAGGCCACGGTGACCGGAGAGATCACCCTCCAGGATGCGGACACCCGGCTGCCCGAGCTCCACAACTTCGCCGTGGTGCCCCAGGTCTTCACCCCCAACCAGGACGGCATCGACGACCGGGTGAGCATCAGCTACTACCTGACCAAGGACGTGGAATCGGTCCTGGTCTACCTGGTGGACCCGGCGGAGCCGGACATTCGCTACTTCCTGGCCGAAAGCCCCAGCGTGGCCAAACCCACCGAGCAGGGCTATCACAGCTACGACTACGACGGCGGCGTGGACCTGAACGCGGAGCCCCCGCCGGATGGCGTCTACCAGGTGGTGGGCGAAGCCCGGGACCGGGCCGGGAACGCGGTGCGGGTCATCAGCCAGCTCACCATCCGAGAGGGCGGCAAACCCCGGGCCGATGTGGCCCAAGGCGAGATCGACTGGGTGGGGGAGATGAACCGCCAGGTGAGCATCCCCCTGGGCGAGAGGCTCTGCTTCCGGGCAGTGGTCCGCAACGAAGGGGTGGTGCCCATCCGCACCACAGGGCCCCAGCCCGGCCAGGAGTACCGGTTCAGCGAGAACTACAACACCCTGGCCGCCCAGGGCCACAAGGAGTGGTACAAACAGGCCGGCGCCTGGCGCTTCGGCATCAACTTCGAGACATCGGGCACCGATTTTCCCTTTCGCTGGGCCATCGGCCGGCCCGAAGATCTGGAACGGCGGGTGATCGACGGCCAGGAACAGTGGTATCTCCTGCCTGGCCAGGCCGGCGAGGTGAGCGGCTGCATCATCATGGATGAGCCGCCTCCCCTGGCCGCCACCCTCTGGTGGGGCGGCCTGATCCACGAAGATGTGGCGGTGGTCAACAACTACATCGACCGCATCTGGGTGGAAGTGGGCGTCCCCTGAGCGAAAACCATGCACATTGGGGTCATCCTGGTCAACTACAATACCCGGGAACTGCTGCGCCGCAGCCTGGCCAGTGTCTTTGCCTCCGCGGCGGCGGGCGGGTTGCCGTCGCCCCAGGTGGTGGTGGTGGACAACGCCAGCCAGGACGGCAGCGCCGCCATGGTGGCGGAATGCTTCCCCCAGGTGCGGCTGGTGGCCTCGCCCCAGAACCTGGGCTACACCCGGGGAAACAACCTGGGGTTGCGGCTCCTGGGCTTTGACATCCCCACAGAAGCCCCACTCCCGCCGACGCCGGCATCCACGCCGCCCCCGGACGCGGTGCTGCTGCTAAACCCCGATGCCGAGCTGGTGGAGGACGCCCTGGGCCAGCTGGCCGGGTTCCTCCAGCACACCCCCGACGCCGGTGCCTGTGGCGCCCACCTCCGCTACGGCGACGGCCGTTTTCAGCACGGCGCTTTTCGTTTCCCTTCCCTGGCCCAGGTGGCCCTGGACTTCTTCCCGTTGACCGGCCTGCCGGGAGCCCATCGCCTGCACCACAGCCGGCTCAATGGCCGCTATCCGGCGCGCCTCTGGCAGGGCCGGGCGCCTTTTCCGGTGGACTTCGTCCTGGGGGCCGCGTGGATGGTGCGGGGGGAAGCCCTTCGCACGGTGGGCGGCCTGGACGAAGGCTACTTCATGTACTGCGAGGAGATGGACTGGTGCCTGCGCCTGGCCCAGGCCGGCTGGCGCACCTACGCAGTGCCCACCGCGCGGGTCATCCACCACGAGGGGCAGAGCAGCCGCCAGGTGCGCTGGCACGCGTACGAGCAGCTCTGGCGTAGCCGTCTGCGCTTCTACCGGAAGCACCGGCAGCACTACCCGCCGGGCCATCTGGCCGCCGTATGGACGTTGGTGCGGCTGGGGCTCTGGTGGCGGCGACGCCAGATCCTGGGCGCGTTTGCCGCCGGCGAGCTGGACGGCAGCCAGACGGCGGCGGCCCTCTCTGCCTTCACCCACATTGTCAGGATGGGACAGCCATGACCGCAGAACTGGTTGCCGTCATCTTGACCCGGGACGAAGCCCGGCACATCGAGGCCTGCATCGCCAGCCTGGTGGACTGGGTGGATGCGGTGGTGGTGTGGGATTCGGGAAGCCAGGATGAAACCTGCGCCCTGGCCCGCCGGGCCGGCGCGCTGGTGGTCCAGCGCCCGTTCGACAACTACGCGGCCCAGCGACAGGCCGCGCTGGATACCATCGCGGCGCGCTGGATCTTGTTCGTGGATGCGGACGAGCGGGCCACGCCAGAGCTGGCCCGGGAGGTGCGGGCCCAGGTGCGGGCCGGCCGCGCGGACGGCTACTGGATTCCCCGGCGCAATTTCATCGTGGGGCGGGAGATGCGGGCGGGCGGCTTCTACCCGGACTACCAGCTGCGACTGTTGAAGCGGGGAGCGGCCCGCTACGTGGCCGAACGGGAAGTCCACGAGGTGGTGGAGCTCCTGGGAACGGAAGGGTACCTGCGCTCCCCCCTGATCCACCACAACTACCAGGACTGGGGGCAGTTTCACCGCAAGCAGCGTTTCTACGCCCGCTACGAAGCCCGCATCCTGGCCGCCCGGGGCATCCGCCCCCGCCCCCACAATTTCATCCTGCAGCCCCTGCGGGAGTTCCGCCGGCGCTTTCTCAGCCTGGGGGGCTGGCGGGACGGCCGCCATGGCCTGCGGCTGGCCCTGCTGCTGGCCTGGTACTACGGCTTCCTACCCTACTGGATCCTGCTGCGCGGATTAGAGCAGACCGGCCAGGGAGGCCGCCCCGGTTCAACTTGACGGAAACCAGGCCGTCGTCTATGATCCACCGGCGATGGCCCGCCGGATCCACAGCATAAGCGAGAAATCCACCAAGGTAACGAACATGAACCAGCATCGCCCCGACACTTCCCTGGCAGACGCGATGCCCCAGCGTCTGGGGGACCAGGGTTTCCACCGGGTCGGCATCTTGCATCACCCTAAAAAGCCGGAATCCATCCAACTGGGCCAGCAGATCGCGGCCTTCCTGCGGGCCCATGGCCTGGAGGAGATCTGGTTTGAGTCCGCATGGGAAAGCGAAGCGGTGTTGGAGCACCTGCCCAATGTGGATCTGCTCATCACCCTGGGTGGTGATGGCACGCTGCTGCGCGCCGCCCGGCTGGGGGCTCGCCACAACGTGCCCATGCTGGGCGTGAAAATGGGGCGGCTGGGCTTCCTGGCAGAGATCTTCCCGGATGACTGGCAGGCCCCCCTCACCCGCATGCTCCAGGGCAGTTACTGGGTGGAACAGCGCCTCATGGTCCGGGTTCGGCTGGAACGGAGCCCGGCAGAAGGGGCTCCCCGGGCCTCCCTCTGCGAATACGATGCCCTCAACGACGTGGTGTTGAGCCGGGGAGGCCTGGCCCGGGTGGTCCGCATTAGCGTCCAACTGGATGGAGGATACCTGACGACATACACCTGTGATGGGTTAATTGTCAGTACGGCAACCGGCAGCACCGGCTATGCCCTGGCCGTGGGGGGGCCCATCCTGCCGCCAGAGCTGCGCAACATCCTGGTGATTCCCATCGCCCCCCACCTGAGCATGGACCGGGCTGTGGTGTTGTCGGAAGGGACGGAGATCCGCATGCGGGCGTACAGCGATCACGAAGCCATGCTGACCGTGGATGGCCAGTTCGTGGTGGAGGTGCGGGAAGGGGACGAGATCATGGTGACCGGCAGCCCCCATCTGGCACGCTTCATCCGCATGCGGGATCGCAGCTACTTCTATCGCACGTTGATGAACAAGCTGCGGGGGCCATCCACACAAGAAGGTGAATGATGACTGAATCCATGCCCACCCGCCAGCCGGAGCACCCGACGGCGGACCCGGCGTTGGCGGCCGCACCCGGCACGGAAGAGGCTGAGGTGCTCTATTGTGCCAATCACCCCAACGTGGAGACGTTGCTGCGCTGCAACAAATGTGGCAAACCCATCTGCCTCAAATGCGCCCAACTCACCGATGTGGGGTACCGCTGCAAGGAGTGCATCCGCAACGTCCAGGACAACTATTTCAATGCCGTGACGGTGGACAACGCCATCGCCTTTGCCGTGGCCCTGGTGATTGCCGGCATCGCGGTGCCCATCCTCAGCATCCTGCTGGGTATGTTACGCGGTTTCTTCTTCTGGGGGCTGATCATCGCCTTCATGTTGGGTGGCGGCGCCGGCGGCGCCCTGGCCCAGATCATCCGGGCCGCAGTGGGCCGGCGGCGAGGGCGATACCTGCGCTACTTCGCCCTGGCTGGCATCATCTGTGGCTCCCTGGCCAGCCTGGTGCTCCTGAACCTGCCCCTGCTAAACCTGCCTTTGCTGGTCTTCGGCGTGCTGGCCACGGCCACCGCCTTCCAGATCCTGCGCTGATCGCCGGCAGCCCCCTGCCAGGCCCACTGTCCCTGGCGCACCCTGCCCCCTCCGGCAGGAGTTTGCGCCAGGTATTGGCCTGTGCTATGATGCCATCGCTACGCCAGTTGCCACAGAACCCGGAACAGAACCGGAGGTACGACCGTGGGCACCCATCTCCGCCTGATCATCATCCTGACCACAGCCCTGCTCCTGGTTGCCTGCACGCGGGATCGCCCCACGCCAGAGCCGACGGCCACCAGCGCCGTCGCCGAGACGCCCACGCCGGCCAGCGCGCCCGTCCAGGAGCCCGAGGTCACCGTGACCACGCCGGAGGCTACCACCGAGACGCCGGCGCCCGAGGGAACGGCCACCCCCGAAGAGCCCACCACCTTCCAGTACACCGTCCAGCCGGGGGACACCCTCTTCTCCATCGCCCAAAAATTCGGCACCGACGTGGAGACCATCCGCCAGCTCAACGCCCTGGCCGATGACAACATCATCGTGGGGCAACCCCTCTACGTGCCCTACGTGGAGGGAATGACCGCCGAAGGCCTGCCCACCCCCACGCCCGGCCCCTACCGCTACGTGATCCAGAGCGGGGACACCCTCAGCGCCATCGCCCTGCGCTTCGGCGTGGACCCCATCCAGATCATGGAGGCCAACAACTTGCTGGACCCCAACACCCTGACCGTGGGTGCGGAGATCATCATCCCCAACTACCAGCCGCCGGCCGAGACCGGCACGGCCAGCACCGGGGGCCAGGCCGCCCAGGGTGAGCCGGTCATCCACGTGGTTCAACCGGGGGAAGGGCTGTACGAAATTGCCGTGAAATATGGGGTCAGCGCGGCGGAGATTGCGGCTGCCAACAACATCACCAACCGCAACCTCTTGCGGGTGGGCCAGGAGCTGATCATCCCCGGCGTGACCCGGCAACAGGTGATTGCCGAACGGGGCGTCGTCCATGTGGTGCAGCCGGGCGAAAGCCTGCTGGGCATCGCCATCCAGTACGGCGTGGATGTGGAAGCCATCATCGAGCTCAACGACATCACCGACCCCGACGCCCTTTCCGTGGGGCAGGAACTGGTGATTCCGGTCCAGCAGTGAGGGAGGCGCCGGTTTTAGACCAGCAGCCCCCGCAGAACGGTGACAGCCTGTCCGCCCAGGATCACCCGATCCCCCGCCAGGCGCACCCGCAGCACCCCCCCCCGGGGGGAGGCCTGATAGGCCAGGAACTGCGCCTTGCCCAGCCGTCGCTGCCAGAAGGGGGCCAGGCAACAGTGGGCCGAACCGGTGACCGGATCTTCCTGGACGCCGGCGCCAGGGGCGAAAAAGCGGGAGACGAAGTCGTAGCCGCCGCTGGTGGCCGGAGCGGTCACGATCACCCCCCGGACCGGCAGCCGGGAGAGGGCGACGAAATCGGGGTTGGCCGCGCGCACTTCCGCCTCGGAAGCCACTTCCACCACGTAGTCAAATCGATTCTTGCCCACATAGACCGGGGAGACGCCCAGGGCTTCGGCCAGGCCGGGCACGGCGTCCACCGGTTCATCTGGCGTGGCCGGAAAGTCCAGCTCGATCCACTCGTCCCGTTTGCTGGCGGTGAGCAAGCCGCTGCGGGTGTGGAAGCGGGCCGTTTCGCCCCCCAGCAGGTAGCCAGCCTCCCAGAGGATGTGGGCCGCTGCCAGGGTGGCATGGCCACAGAGATCTACCTCCACCGTGGGGGTAAACCAGCGCAGGCGGTAGCCCTCGGGCTCCCGCCAGAGGAAGGCCGTCTCCGACAGGTTCATCTCCTGGGCCACCTTCTGCATCCACGCCGGATCCACCGGGCCCTCCAACATGCAGACGGCAGCCGGATTGCCGGCAAAGGGTGTGTTGGTGAACGCATCGACTTGATAGATGGGAATTCCCATGGCTTGCCCTGGCCTTCCGTGGTTGCTGGTTTCTGCTCCTGATTCTGAGCCCGGTTTGCGTCTCGGTTTGTTTCTTGGAGCGGTGAATCCAGACGCTTCCGTGCCTGCGCTCGCTTCATTGTAGGTTCTATCCGGGCGACCGTCAACCTGCAGGAGCTGTTCCTGTTCCTTGTCCATAACGCCATCAACAAGATCTGACAGACCAAGGACTCGATTCATGTTTCCCAAAATCGCGCCCGTCCGCCAACGGGTCACCGACGAACAAATCCACGACATCGAGGCCCATGTCCGAGCGCAACTCCAGGCCCTTCCCCTGGCCCAACGGGTACAACCGGGGATGCGGGTTGCGGTGGGTGTGGGCAGCCGAGGTATCTCCTGCATCCGCCCGGTGGTGACCACCCTGGTGCGGGAGCTGCAGGCCCTGGGCGCGCAGCCCTTCCTGGTGCCGGCCATGGGCAGCCACGGCGGCGGCACAGCCGAAGGCCAGCGGGAGGTCCTGGTGGGCTATGGCCTGGGGCCGGATGAGCTGGGTGTGCCCATCCTCAGCAGCATGGAGACCGTCCAGGTGGGCGTGACGCCGGCGGGCATGCCGGTCTACTTCGACGCCCAGGCCGCCCAGGCCGACGCCATTGTGGTGGTCAACCGCATCAAGCCCCACACCGCCTTCCGCAACCGGTGGGAGAGCGGCCTGTTTAAGATGCTGGCCGTGGGCCTGGGGAAGCCCAAGGGCGCGGCCACCATCCACGGCTGGGGGATCGTGGAGGCCATGCCCGCGGCCGCGCGGGTCATCCTGCAAACCATGCCCGTGATTGCGGGCATCGGCATCGTGGAGAACGGCCATCACCAGCCCGCCCGCATCGCCGTGCTGCCAGCCGAGGCCATCGAGGCGGAAGAGCCTAAACTGCTAGAGGAGGCCTGGCGACATCTGCCCCGCATTCCCCTGGAGCCGCTGGATGTGCTGGTGCTGCAGGAGATTGGGAAGGACATCAGCGGCACCGGCATGGACCTGAACGTGGTGGGCATGTGGCGGCGCACCGGTGGCCCGGTAGAGCCCCGCTTCGAACGCATCGTGGCCCTGGATCTGACGCCCAACAGCCACGGCAACGGGGTGGGCGTGGGCTACTGCGACGTCATCCCCCAGCGCCTGCGGGACAAGCTCGACATCCAGGCCACCTACACCAACTGTCTGACTGCCGGCAACTTCAACGGCGCCAAGCTGCCCATCACCCTCCCCACCGACCGGGACGTGCTCCGGGCCGTATTGCCCGCCAGCAAGGAGCCCGACGCGGTGCGCCTGGTCATCGTCCGCAACACCCTGGAGCTGGAGACCCTGTGGGTCTCCCAGGCCCTTCTGCCCGAGGTCGCCGCCTCGGACCAGCTTCACCAGATCGGCGAGCTGCGGCCCCTCACCTTCGACGAGACGGGCGCTTTGCAGATGGATGCTTTGTGGGTGAGAACGTGACGGCGTGACACGTGACACCGTGACTCGCCGTCACGCCGTTACGCTGTCACGTTGTTACGTTGTTACGCTGTCACGTTGTTACGCTGTCACGTTGTTACGCTGTCACGTTGTCACGTTCTCGCGCCTCATCCGGCTGACCCAAGATCACCAGAAAGAGGGCATAGAGCAGCGGCTTGCCCACCATGTTCAGGCCACTGATGGCCGCGTCCCCGGTGAAGGTCTCCACGTAGGAAAGGTTGTGGGCGGTGAGCATCCAGTTCACCAGGATGACGGTGAAGAGCACGTAGCCCAGGTAGAGGAAGATACGGCTGAGGCGGGGCAGCGCCGGGCTGCCCCGGTTGGCCCAGCCGCCGATGGTCAGGGCGTCCCAGATCAGGCCGAAAGCGATGAAGCCCACCCCCGCGAAGCTGAACAGGGGGCTGAACGGGTTCTCGATGAAATCGGTCTGGCGCAGGAGGGCCGCCATGACCAACACCAACAGCAGCCGGGCGCCGCGGTCAGGGGTCAGCCTGGCCCGCACCAGCCAGTACAGGCCCAGGCCCAAGAACCAGACCACCCACCAGAACCCGGCCTCCGGTCCCTGCCAGGCCAGGAAAGCCAGCGGCCGCCCGGGCGCGGTGAGATCCCCCCAGAGCAGGATGGTGCCCAGGGTACCCAGATAGAGCCCCATGGCCCACCGGCCCCGCCAGGCCATCCACAGGCCGACACCCAGGGCTATCGCCAGGACCAGGCTCATGAAGTTCCGCTGGTACAGCCCGTAGAAGCGATCGACGGACTGGCTCACCTCCTCCAGCACGTGCACCTCGCTGCCCAGGGCCGTGACCACGCTCAGCAGGACGATCAAGACCAGGTTGCTGGCGAGAAAGGCCAGGATGAACCAGGGTGCGGCACGATGGGCAGCCGCCACCACGGCCTCCTCATCCCATCGCCGGGTGCCGGCCCCGTTCCACCGCCGCACCAGCAGCCAGATACAAAGCGCGCCCAGGGGAACGGGCAGGGCACTGGCGTAGGCCAGAAGCACCCCAGGCAGAGGGTCCGCGGCCAGCCGCTCCCCGACCTGCTCCGTCAACGTCACCCCCCACCAAAGGGAGAGGGCCCCCAGCAGCCCATACAGGCCCCACCCCGGCAGGCGCTGCCCCGCGATGCCGCTCACCCAACTCCCGGCCCGGTGGACAAAATCGGCAATGTCCAGGCCCAACAGGAGTAGCAGGGGCAGGGCCAGCCCCGCGTAGGAGACCATGTTGCTGTCCAGGATGCTGAGGAACAGGGGCGCGTCGCTGACCCGCCACATCTCCACCAGCCGCTGCTGGATCACGCCGAAGGCGGCCATGACCAGCAGGAACAGGGCCACGAACTCCTCGGTAGGCCGGGCAGGTCGGCGCCAGCGCAGCAGAAAGAGGAGAAGCACCCCGGCCAGCGGCGCCCAGCCCAACGCCACCATCCACCCGGCGGACGTGGCCAGCAGGCTGGCCCGCAGCCAGAGCACCATGATGATGCTGTAGCCCAGCAGGACGGCCAGCCGAACCCCGACCCCGCTGTGCAGGGCGCCGGCCAGGGCAAAACTCCAGGCCAGGGCCAGCATGTAGAGGGTGACCGGAATGACTGCTACCGGTACCAGGGAGCCCCGGCCAGGCGTGCCCGCGGTGGCTGCCAGCAGGGGAAAGTGGGCCCGCCAAAAGTCGTTAAAGACCAGCACGGCCGCCATGACAAAAAGCAGCCCGAAGCCCATCCAGACCAGCAACCGGGTCGAGCGGGACATGCCTCGCAGATCCACCAGGCCGTCCCGCAGGTCGGCCCAGACAAAATCTCGCAGGGCATCGAAGGAGATGGACCAGAGGAACCCCACCAGGGCCAGCCAGGTGGTGCGGGTGGGACGAAGGCGAGAGAGGTTCATGGGCGGGCCTCCGGCAACTCTACAGAGGGGACATCGAAACCCAGGAGCATGATGCCCAGGGGTGCCAGCAGGGTCTCCCGAACCAGCGCAGGCCGCTGGGCAAAGCTCATCTGTGCCAGGTTGAGCTCCATCTGCTGGAAGTGGGCCACCGGCCGACCCGAGGCCACGTCCAGCCCCCACACCGCGCCGTCCTGCAAAGCCAGCCAGACACGACCCTCCGCCACCGTGATTGTCCCCAGCCGCGGCCCCGGCGGCGTATATCGCCAGCGTTCCTGGCCATCCCGGGCATCCAACCCGTAGAGGGTGCCCTCCAGGCCGGGCACCACCAGCATCTCCCCGTCGGGCCAGAGCCGGTCAACCGGGTTCAAGGCATCCCCCGGGAGGGTGACCACCCACCGGGCCGCGCCGTCGGCTGTGTCCAGCGCCGCCACCTGGCCGTCGTTGCCCTCCGGGTGGACCAGGCCCACGTAGAGGGTGTGGCCGTCTGCGCTGAGGCCAGGGCCACCCAGGCCGGGCCCTGGCAGCGCTGCCTGCCAGCGCTGGACACCGGTGGTCAGGTCATAGGCGCCGGGCGGCGTGCTGACGTAGACCGTTTCCCCAGCCACCACCGCACCCCCGACCATGTAAAACGGGGCCAGCGTCGCCTGCCATTGGACCTGGCCGTCGGCCAGGCGAAGGGCATGGAGCACCCCCTGGTTGAGCCCTTCGGCCGCGCTTCCCTCCAGCCAGAGGACCATATCCCCGGCGGCGACCGGCGGCTGCCAGGTAACCCCCTGGCCCGGAGCCGTCCACCGGGGCTGCAAGTCGGGCAGGGAGAGCGCATGGAGCTGGCTGCCGGCCACAGCCAGCAGGGTATCCTGGACCACCACGGGCTCCACCAGGGCCGATGTGCCCTGGCCAAAGGCGCCCAGGTAGCGTGCCTGGCCCGTATCGGGATCCAGCTGGTAGACGTGGTTGCCGTGTTCCATCACCAGGGCGCCACCCCGATAGGAAATGGGGGGTTGGAAAAAACCGGTGCCGTGAAACGGCGTCGTCAGGCTGTGCTGGGACCAGCGCAGGGTCAGGGCGGCCGGCAGTGAACCGCCACCGGTGGAGGACGTCATGTCATCGGGTGCGACGTGGGGAGCCAGGCGATAGATCACCGCGCCATCATCCACCAGCCAGAGGCTATCGCCCCCGGCGGCGGGACCCAGGGAGAAGGCCGGAGGTGGGTCCACCGGCAGGCGAGCCGTACTGGCATCCCACTGGGCCAGGCGGGTTCCGGTGGCGTCCATCAGGTCGATCTTGCCGTCCTTCCTGGGCACCAGCGCCTGATCGGCCAGGGCCAGGGGCGGTCCCACGTAGGTCACCCATTCAGTGCTCTCCCAGCGCTGTCGGCCCCGCTCCCGGTCCACGATGAAGAGGGTCCCCGCCGCATCCACCAGCCAGATGGCCTCGGCGCCCACGGCCGGCGCGGTGCGGAAAGCAGAGCCGCCGCCTGTGCCCAGGGTGACCTGCCAGCGCTCCTGGCCGTCCTGGGCCCCCAGGGCGGTGAGGGTGCCGTCCCGGCTGGCCACGTAGACGATGCCGTCCCGGACCACCACGCCTGCCTCCACAGGGCCTTCGGTGGCAAAGGTCCAGCGGATGGTCCCCGTGTCTACATCCAGCCCGTAGACGGCGCCGTCATCGGCGCCCATGATGGCCACGGATCCATCCACGGCCGGGTCTGACACCACCGGGCCGCCCACCTGTACCTGCCAGGCCAGCGCGCCGGTGACCGTGTCCAGCCCGACCACGGTGCGGTCTTCGCTGCCGAAGATGACCCGGTCGTGGACCACGGCGGGTCGGGTGGCCACGTTGTCGCCCGCCCGATAGGACCAGCGGAAGAGGCCCTGGCTATCCACGGCATAGAGTCGTTTGTCGCTGGCGCCGAAGTAGATCACGCCCGTGGCGGGATCAAAGGCCGGCGCGCCGTAGATGGTCCCCTGGGGATGAAACCGCCAGGCCACCTGGCCATCCTGGGTAAAGGCCAGGAGATCGCCGTTGTAGCCGGTGGCCAGAAGCAGGGGCGGATCGGTGGGAAGCCAGGCAGGTGGGACCGTGCCGGCGCCGCTGATGTTGACCGGCAGCGCACGCCCGAAGCGAACCAGGCGCCAGTTCTCCACCCCCGGCGGGAGGTCTGGGGATGGGGCTAACGGAGGCGGAGACGGCAGCCGGCTGAAGGAGGGCGGCGCCTCGTCCACGGACACCAGCAGGGCCCGTTCGTAGTACGCGCCGCCCTCCTGGACGGTGACCGATTCCACCGGTCCGACTCCGGCGCAGTAGTGGGTCCGGGTGATGAGGGTATACGCCTCTGTCTGGGCCCCCTTCAGGGTCAGGGTCTGTTCCACCTCCAGGCAGTCAGCATGGACGCCGTGGGGTCCCGTGGCCAGCACCCGGCCCTGGCTCATGTAGTCCACCTGGCCGGAAACCTGCCCCTGGCTCGACCAGCCTGACCCGGCCAGGAGGTCAGCGGGGAGGAGCAACAGAGGTGGGTCATAGAGCTGTTCCTGGCCGCTGGTCAGGTCCTGGATGGCCACCAGAAACTGGCCCTCGGGATCTTCCACCAGGTAGATCCGCTGCCGGGTGAGGGTGCCATCCAGGGTCAGGGTGTGGATGCGAAGTTCGCTGACGGTGACCTGGGCCAGCACATCCATGATCGCCTGGGCATCGGTGGTGGCTGCCGGGTTGTCGCCGGAAGCGGGAAAATAGCGACGGTCGATCAGCTCCCGGGGGCCGGCGGGCAGATCGGTGTAGATGTTCAGGGTGGGCACCACGGCCTGGTTCTGGCTCCGCCAGCCAATCAGCGTGCCGGAGCGGTCGTAGAGCTCGCTCAGGGAGGAATGGCCATCCCCACCGGGGGCATAGCGGGCCAGGGAAGGTTCCGCCTGCAGCGGCATCAACCCCCATGGCCACAGGAAGAGGATAAGGGGTCCCAGCACCAGGAGCCCCAGAAGCAGCAGGGCAAAGAGTCCGGGCTGGCGGGATAGCTCTGCCAATTGTGGTTCAGATAGGTGTGACAGATGTTGGGATCTGTTCAAGGCCAGCTCCAGTCAGACGGAACGCCTGCCGCCGGGATGCATCTGGTGGGTCGGCCTGGTTTGACAGATGCAAGCGTGCCGCCGATAATGAAAATCGGGCCTGGGCAGACAGGTTTGATTCATGGCCCATCCTGCTGGCCCCATGCCCGATGGACCCGGGTCCATGCCCCGTGGGGAAGGTAAGAACGGACAGCCGTTCCCAGGGTTCCCTTAAATCATTGGGACACGCCCCACTTTACCACAAGATGTGTACAACGTTGTGAACAGATTTAGCCAGGAGCGCGTATCCCGTCGGGGACTCACAGCATCCAATCCTTGTAAATGCCCTCCGAAATGGGACGCGCCCGCCAGCCAACCGCACCGGAATCAGAGGAGCTAGCCTTGGAGCCAATTCGATTTGCCCTGATCGGGGCCGGAAACATCGCCCAGATCTACGTGGACGCCTTTGAGCACATCCCCGACGCCCGGGTGACGGTGGTCTGCAACCGCACAGAATCCAGGGGCCGCGCCCTGGCCGAGCGATGTCAGGCCGAGTGGACAGACGACTACACCCAGGCCGTCCGCCGGGACGACGTGGATGCGGTGGTGGTGGCCACGCCCAGCGGCACCCACATGGAGATTGCAGTGGCCGCCGCCCAGGCCGGCAAACATTTGCTGGTGGAAAAGCCCATCGACATCACCCTGCCCCGGGTGGACCGGATCATCCAGAGTGCCCAGGAGGCGGGCGTGGTGCTGGCCTGTGTCTTTCCCCTGCGCTTCTCCGCCGGCGTCCACAAGGTGAAGGAAGCCCTGGATGCAGGGCGCCTGGGACGCCTGACCCTGGCCGACGTTTACGTCAAGTGGTATCGCCCCCAGAGCTACTACGACGGCAGCTGGCGGGGCACCTGGCAGTACGACGGCGGCGGCGCGCTGATGAACCAGTCCATCCACAACATCGACCTCCTGCAGTGGCTGGCCGGGCCGGTGGCCAGCGTCTATGGCCGCACCGCCACCCTGGCCCACCAGATGGAGACCGAAGACACGGCCAGCGCAGTCTTGACCTTCCAGAGCGGTGCGTTGGGGGTCATCCAGGGCGCCACCAGCGCCTGGCCTGGGGATCCGGCCCGGGTGGAGCTGCACGGCGACCGGGGGACCATCGTGCTGGAGGAGGGGCGCATCACCCGCTGGAAGCTGGCTGACGGGTCGCCTGAGGAGGAAGAGGCCATGCTGCAACTGGATCAGGTGGGGGGCAGCGGCGCTTCTGACCCCATGGCCATTGGCTACGAAAAGCATCGCCGCCAGATCGTGGACCTGATCCAGGCCATTCGGGAAGGCCGTGCGCCGGCCATCCAGGGGGCCGAAGCCCGCCGTTCGGTGGAGATCATCCGGGCCATCTACCGTTCTGCCGCCACCGGCGCCCCGGTGGAACTGCCCCTGGTGGATGAGTAGCCCGGGCTTCCGACCAGACAGAAGTGCCAGGTAGAGCTCCAAAAACAAGCCGGCGGCCCAATCGTGGCCGCCGGCGTACGTTGTACAGAAAAGTTAACAGGGGACGGTTACTCGCCGCGATCCGGCGCCTGTTGCCCATAGGCAGGCGGCAACAGCTCACCGAACAGGGTGGCGTACATCAGGCGGTAGACGTCTGTGCTGTCGAACTGACCGGAGAAGTGGGTCCGCAGCAGCTCCGCGTTCAGCCCTTCCGCCCGGCTCAGGATGGCGCCGGCTACATCATTGGTACCACTCCAGCCGATGGCAAAATCCAGCTCGTTGCCGAAGGCATCCGGTGCGGCCACGAACGGGGCCGTGTGCTGGCCTTCCACGCCGTCCAGGGGGAAGCCCTGGTCCAGGCCGATGCCGGTGGGATTGCCACCGCTGGTGGTGACAAGGCCGCTGCCATCCACAGGCGCGGGGCTAAAGACCTGGAGGCCGCCGGCGTCGCTGTCCGCTGCAGTCAGTAGCAGGGTGTTGGGGTTCTCGGCGATGAACTGGCGGATCACACCGATGGCATCATCCGCCGCTTTGAGGGCCCGTAGCGTGCCGATGGCGTTGGCGTTGTTGGCCAGGTTGTCAGTACTCTCCACCTCGGTCACCAGGAAGAAGGGCTGGCCTGCGGCCTCGCTGTGGCGACGCAGCAGCTCCAGGGCCATCTGGGTCATCTCAGCCGGGGTGGGCGGGTTGTAGCCGGGTGTGTCCGGACGGCTGCCCCAGATAATCAGGCGTCCCTCCTTGGTATCCGCCATGGCATCATCCACCAGCCCGCGGGCAATCAGACGCTCTTCGGTGGTGTCATTGAAAATATCATCCCGGGCAAAAAGGCCAAGCACCATGGGTGCGTAGTCCGGCTCAGCCTGGATGCGCCCCCACAGCGCATCGAACTCGGCCCGGGTGCGGATCACTTCATAGCCCAGCTCGGCGGCCTCCTGCAGGAGATTGCGCCCATCGTCCCGGGCCGGGCCGCGGCCGTTAACCTGATCCACGTGCACATAGCACTCCAGCGTGATCTCATCGTCACACGCGGGCGCATCGGCAGGCAAGAAGAAGGCCTCACCACCGCCCAGCATCACCTTGGGCAGGGGCTCCCCTTCGAAACCAGGGCGTCCATCGAGGAACTGGCGGGCGATCTCATTGGACAGGTTGCGGTCGCCCACTTCGGCCAGGAAAGCCCCTGTGCCCGGCTCCGGCAGATCACCATCGTTCACAATGCCGATGGGCATGCCGGCAGCGGCAGCTTCCCGCAGTAGGCTGCCGGGATAGCCGCTCAGAGCCTGGATGGGCCGCCCGTCACTGCCTGGCTCATCAGGATCGATGCCGCCATCCTGGCCGAACGAGCCCGGGCCCAGCACCTTGTAGCCGAAGGCATGGACGGTGGCGCCCCCATTGGAGGTCCCCACCAGCCGGTCACTCATGTGACCCCGATAGACGGCCATTTCCGGCAGTCCATCCCAGTGGAGCGCGCCATCCGGACCATACCAGTACATCCGGGCGGCGTTCCAGTGGTTCAGGCCAGAGCCGTCCGGGTGGAAGAAAATCACGTTGCCGGTCTGGATCTCTTCCTGGCTTTTGACCGGGGCGACGGAGACGGCCAACAGTGCCAGGGCCAACACCAGCATTCCCAACTTGCGCATAACTGCCCTCCTTCTGCTTGATGGTTTGAAGCCCATTGGTTGGAAGCCCATGGAGCCTGGATATAATGCAGAGACAGGATTGACTCCACGGCTACATGTCGAAGGTAGGGCAGGCGTGTCAACAGACGAGTAAATGTCAGTTAAAACGATGTGAACGAAGATTCAACAGCCCGTGAAAGCCAGCAGTTGACACCCATGCATGAACTTGCTATCTCTGCACGGGTGTATTTCAACTTTGGGACAAGCGGACGGGGCTTGCCCCGTCCCAACCGGATCTGCCCACACCAGGTGTCGGTAGGACTCGAATCCTACCCCCAACTTGAACTGCACCCCTCTGCACCTTATTGTCAACCATGCTCTGCTGCAAAAAGTCACGGAATACACCGCATCTGAGCCACCATTATGACGTGGGGTCGACATCCTCAGATGCCGACCTCAGGTGGGACGGAGCCGCATCTGAGGATGCTCCCTCCGCACATAGGCCACACATAGGCCACACATAGGCCACCATCGGAAGGACTGAATCCGTGCTCATCTGTGGAATCTGTGGTCTTCCATGCTTCCATGCATCACAATTGACGCCCTTCCTCACCCTATGTTATAGTTCTGCTAGAAAAACGATTGCGCAATCGTTTTTCCAAACGCTTTGCCCGACTTTAAAATTCATCGCCTCCCACCCTGTACCAGAGCCATGACCACCATTCGCGATGTGGCCCAACGCGCCGGTGTCTCCCAGAGCACCGTCTCCCACGTCATCAACAACACCCGCTACGTCCGACCAGAAGTGGCTCGACGAGTGCGTCAGGCCATGGCCGAGCTCCACTATACCCCCAACCGTCTGGCCCGCAGCCTGCGCCGCAAGGTCAGCCACACCATCGGCCTGATTACCCCGGACAACGCCAATCCCTTCTTCGCCCAGGTAGCCCAGGCCGTGGAGGAGGTCTGCTTCCAACAGGAATACACGGTACTGCTGGGCAACGCCGCCGGCGACCCCGACCGGGAACTCCGCTACATCCAGGTCATGCTGGAAAAACAGGTGGACGGCCTCATTGTGGCTGCCTCGGGCCTGCGCAGCGAGCACCTCCAGCCCGCCCGGCTGGGGCACACCCCGGTGGTCCTGGTGGACCGGGAGCTGCCCGACCTGGAGGCAGACCGGGTCCTGGCCGACCACCGGCAAGGGGGGCGCCTGGCCACCGAATACCTGCTGGGCCTGGGCCACCGCCGCATTGCCTGTATCGCTGGCCCTCCGGATCTTTCCACCGGCAGCGAACGGCTGGCCGGTTATCGGGATGCCCTGGCGGCAGCCCAGATTCCGCCAGATGACACTCTGGTGATACAGGGGGCGTTTAACCTGGACAGCGGTTACCAGGCCATGCGCCAACTGCTGGCCCTGGACAATCCGCCTACCGCCGTCTTTGCGGCCAACGACCAAATGGCCATTGGCGCCCTGCGGGCCCTATGGGAGGCGGAGATTCCGGTACCCGAGGGGTGCTCGGTGGTCGGCTACGACGACATCCCGCTGGCGGCCTACACCCGGCCGCCTCTAACCACCGTACATCAACCGGTCACAGAGCTGGGACGCCTGGCCGCGCAGATCCTGCTGGCTCGCCTGACGGACCCGGAACAGCCCGCCCGGCGCCACCTGCTCCCGGTCACCCTGGTGGAACGGGCCTCGTGCGCGCCCCTGTCCCGCTCCGTCTCTTCCCTGCCAGGAGAACGCCTATGAAGAAAATGGGAATCCTGAACGCCGAAATAGCGGCTGTGGTGGCCCGCATGGGCCACACCGACACCCTCTGCATCGCGGACGCGGGCCTGCCCATCCCCCCGGGCCCCCAGCGCATCGACCTGGCCGTACGTCCGGGCCTGCCTGGCTTTTTAGACGTACTGGCCGCGGTGTTGGAGGAGTTGACCGTGGAGCGGGTTATAGTGGCCAGCGAGATGGTATCGACCAGCCCCGAGCTCTATCGACAATTGGTGGCACAGTTGGGGGACGTGCCCGTGGAGACGGTCCTCCACACCGAGTTCAAACAGCGCACGGCCAGCTGCAAGGCAGTGGTGCGTACCGGCGAGTTTACCCCCTACGCCAACGTGATCCTGGTTTCTGGC
Organism: Litorilinea aerophila; assembly: GCF_006569185.2. NCBI lineage: Bacteria > Bacillati > Chloroflexota > Caldilineae > Caldilineales > Caldilineaceae > Litorilinea > Litorilinea aerophila. Next base: position 232,130 of record NZ_VIGC02000002.1, read on the forward strand.
GTCACATTTTGAACGGATTTGAGAGCAGGAGAGGTTCGAGTCATGACCGAAGCAACCGCCACCACCCCAACCGGCACCTGGCACCTGCGCGGCTATCTCCAGCGCTTTGGCATTCTCATCTCCTTCCTGCTGCTCTGCCTGGCCTTGAGCCTGCTCTCCGACCGCTTCCTCACCGTCTCGAACCTCACCAACGTGCTGCGCCAGATCACGGTCAACGGCATCATTGCCGTCGGCATGACCTACGTCATCCTGATTGGCGACATCGACCTCTCCGTGGGTTCGGTGCTGGCCCTCACCAGCGTGGTCACCGCGGACCTGTTGCAGATGGGCGTGCCGGTTCCCATGGCGATCCTGCTGGGCATCGGGTTGGGTATGCTCCTGGGCACGGTCAACGGCCTGATCACCGTGGGTTTTCAGGTGCCCTCCTTCATCACCACCCTGGGCATGCTCACCGCGGCCCGGGGCATGGCCCTGACGTACACCCAGGGCCGCCCCATCACCGGCCTGCCCGACAGCTTCCGCTTCCTGGGACGGGGTGAGCCCTTCGGGATGCCCATGCCCATCATCCTGGCCGTCCTGGTCTTCGCCCTGGCATGGGTGATCCTTCGGCGGACGCGTTACGGTGAACAGCTCTATGCCATTGGCAACAATCCAGTGGCAGCCCGACTGGTGGGTATCCCGGTCAACCGGTTCCGCACCCTGGTTTTCACGGTCAGCGGCGGCCTGAGTGCCCTGGCCGGCATGATCCTCATCGCCCGGCTCGATTCAGCCCAGCCCACGGCGGGGGTGGCCTTTGAGCTGGACGCCATCGCGGCGGTGGTGCTGGGTGGCACCCGCTTCACCGGTGGCGTCGGCGGCATGGGCGGGACCCTGCTGGGCGCGCTGATCATCGGCGTGTTGGATAATGGCCTCAACTTGCTCAACATTTCCTCCCTGTACGAACAGTTGGTGAAAGGAGCTGTGATCGCCCTGGCCCTGTTGATTCATCGGCAGAAGGAGTAGTTGGTAGTCAGTAGTCGGGAGTCAGTAGTCGGGAGTGAAGTGATTCTGTTGTCTGCCCATTCTTTCATCAGGAGGTTGACCATGAACCGTTACGTATGGATTGTCACAGCCCTGGTACTGGCATTGATGCTCGCCGGCTGCCAGCCGGTGGCCACAACGCCCACCGCAGGGGAGCCGGCCCCCACCGGGGAAGCGGGTACCGCCGAAGCCATCACCCTGGGCCTGGCCCTCTCTACCCTCAACAACCCCTTCTTTGTGGACTTGCGGGATGGCGCCCAGGCAGCTGCCGACGAGCTGGGCGTGGAGCTGATCGTGGTGGACGCCCAGGATGACCCTGCTAACCAAGCAGCATCCGTGGAAGACCTCATTCAGCGGGGTGTCAGCGCCCTCCTCATCAACCCCACCGACGCGGACGCCATTGTGCCCAGCGTAGAGGCAGCCAACGCCGCCGGCATCCCGGTCTTCACTGTAGACCGCAGCGCAGCAGGCGGGGAGATCGTCAGCCACATTGCCTCGGACAACGTGGCCGGTGGCCGCATGGCTGCGGAGTTCCTCTGCAACGCGCTGGGCGGCGAGGGGAAAGTCGTGGAGCTGGAGGGCATCCCCGGCACCTCTGCGGCCCGGGATCGGGGCCAGGGCTTCAACGAGTACATGAGCGAAAGTTGTCCCGGCGTGGAGATTGTGGCCCGCCAGACGGCCAACTTCAACCGGGCCGAGGGCCTGACCGTGTTCGAGAACATCCTCCAGGCCCAGCCGGAGATCGACGGCGTCTTCGCCCACAACGATGAGATGGTCCTGGGCGCCATCCAGGCGGCGGAGGCTGCCGGCCGCGCCGGAGATATCGTCTTCGTGGGCTTCGACGCCATCGACGATGCCATCCAGGCCGTGAAGGACGGCACCCTGGCCGCCACCGTGGCCCAACAGCCCAGGGAGATGGGGCGCCTGGCCGTGGAATCCGCGGTGAAGTACCTCCACGGCGAGGAAGTGCCGGCGTTCATTCCTGTGGATCTGGCCCTGGTCACGGCCGAAACAGTGCAGTAGCCCAGTCAAACCGGGATCCGGGTGAGCATCTGCCTGGCAGGCTGCCACCCGGATCCCGCCCGGTGAGTCTACAGGCCTGCTATCCAAAACTGGACGAATCCTGATGTCCGATTCCACGCAACCTTCCCGCCCTCTCCTGCGCATGGTGGAGATTACCAAGACCTTTCCCGGTGTACGCGCGCTGGACCGGGTGACCTTCGAAGTCTATCCGGGCGAGGTCCACGGTTTGGTAGGCGAAAATGGCGCGGGCAAATCCACCCTGATGAAGATCCTGAGTGGTGCCCTCCAGCCAGACTCGGGGACCATCGAACTGCAGGGCCGACCAGTCAGCGTCCCCACCCCCCGGGCTGCCCAGCTCCTGGGCATCGGCCTCATCCACCAGGAACTGGCCGTCCTGCCGGAGCTGAGCGTAGCCGAGAATGTCTTCCTGGGGCGGGAACCCACAGGCCGGCTGGGACTCATCGACTGGCCCCGCCTCTACCGGCAGACCCGGGAGCTGCTGGAGCGCATGGGCGTCGACCTGGATCCCCGTACCCGGGTGGGCGACCTGCCCATCGCCCAGCAGCAGATGGTGGAGATCGCTAAGGCCCTTTCCCTGGACGCAGAGATCCTGGTGATGGATGAGCCCACTTCCGCCCTCACGGAGCGGGAGACGGAGATCCTCTTTCGGCTGATCCAGGGGCTGCGCAGCCAGGGCGTGACCATCATCTACATCTCCCACCGAATGGAGGAGATCTTCGCCATCTGCGACCGGGTCACGGTCTTGCGGGACGGCCAGCACATTGCCAGCCGTGCCATCCAGGAACTGACCCCGGAAGAGATCGTGCGGCTGATGGTGGGTCGATCCATCACCGAGATGTATCCGCCGCCGGGCCAGGGGAGTGGCCCCGTCCGCCTGGAGGTGCGGGAGGTACGCAGGGCCCCCAGGCTCCGGGGCGTAACGCTCACCCTGCGCAGCGGGGAGATCGTGGGGTTGGCCGGCCTGGTGGGCTCTGGCCGCTCGGACCTGGCCCGGGCCATCTTCGGCGCGGATCCCATCGACGGGGGTGAGATCCGGGTGAATGGTACAGCCGTCGCCCTCCGCGGGCCGGCTGAAGCCATGGCCCTGGGCATGGGCTTCATCCCGGAGGACCGCAAGACCCAGGGGCTGTTCCTGAACATGGACGTGCGCCAGAACACGGTCATCGCCCGGCTGAAGGAGCTGAGCCGTCTGCTGGGCTTCATCGACTTCCGGCGGGCCCGGGCCGAGGCCCAGCACTTCGTGGAAGAGCTCAACATCCGCACCCCCAACCTGGAGCAGCAGGTGCGCAATCTGAGCGGTGGCAACCAGCAGAAGGTGATCATTGCCCGTTGGATGGCCCGCAGGCCGGCAATCCTGATCCTGGACGAGCCGACCCGGGGCATCGACGTGGGCGCCAAGGCCGAGATCCACAACCTGATGCGCCGCCTGGCCGATCAGGGGATGGCCATCCTGATGATCTCGTCGGAGCTGCCCGAAGTGCTGGGGGTGAGCGACCGCATTTTGGTGATGCGAGAAGGGCGCATCGTGGCCGAGTTCAGCCGGGAGGAAGCCACCCAGGACCGGGTGATGCTCTACGCCACCGGTTCTCTGGAAAGCATGTCCCAAGAAGGGGCCGTCCAGCAATGAACGATTTGCGACCTTTCCTGCGCCGTAATAGTGTCCTCCTCATTTTCTTAGGCCTGGTACTCTTCTTCGGCCTGACGGTGGAGAACTTTCTCACCGTGCCCAATTTACTCAACGTAGTCCGTCAGACCTCCATCGTGGCGATCGTGAGCGTGGGCATGACCTTTGCCATTCTCACAGCGGGCATTGACCTGTCGGTGGGGTCCCTGGTCGCACTGACCGGGGCGATGGCTGCGCTGGCTTCCGCCCGATGGGGATTGCCCCTGCCGGCTGTTTTTCTGGTTGCCCTGGCCAGCGGCGGGCTGGCCGGCGCCCTCAACGGATTGCTGGTCGCCTATGGCGGGCTGCCGCCCTTTGTGGCTACCCTGGCCATGTTGGCTGCCGGACGGGGTGCCACCCTGGTCATCACCGATGCGCGCCCCATTGCGGGCCTCTCCGGCCCATTTCGGACGGTCGGGACAGGTAGCATGTTGGGAGTGCCCAACCCGGTGTGGATCCTGGCAGCGGTTGCCTTTCTGGCCTGGCTGGTGCTGGGCCATACCCGTTTTGGCCGGCATGTCTACGCGCTGGGCGGCCATGAAGAGACCACTCGCCTGGCCGGCATCGAGGTCAACAGGTTGAAAGTGGCCGTGTACAGCATCAGCGGCGCGCTGGCCGGGCTGGCGGGGCTGATCCTCACGGCCCGGCTGAACTCGGCCCAGCCCACGGCGGGCGTGGCCCTGGAGCTGGAGGCCATCGCCGCGGTGGTGCTGGGGGGCACCAGCCTGGCCGGTGGATCAGGGAGCGTGCTTGGTTCTATCGTGGGGGCACTCATCATGGGCGTGCTCAGCAATGGACTGAACCTGGCCGGCGTACCCAGCTATTACCAGCAGGTCATCCAGGGCAGCGTCATCGTCGCCGCAGTGGTGCTGGACAGCCTCACCCGGCGCCGGGAGCGGGCTGTTTCTACGGAAATACTCCGTCCCTGATGGGGTGATTGAACATGGAGATTTTACGCGCGTTGTGGCTCTTCACCCTGGCCGGGCTGGCGGAGATCGGCGGCGGCTGGCTGGTCTGGCAGTGGCTGCGGGAGGGCCGTAGCCTGCCCTGGGGCCTGGCCGGCGGCCTGATCCTCTTCCTGTATGGCGTCATCCCCACCTGGCAACAAGAACCCGCCTTCGGCCGGGTCTACGCGGCCTACGGCGGGGTCTTTATCATCCTTTCCCTGCTCTGGGGACGGGTGGTGGACGGCTGGCGGCCGGATCGCTACGACGTGGCCGGGGCACTGCTGGCCCTGGTCGGCGTGGCCTTCATCATGTGGGGGCGACGCTGGTTCGGCTGAACTCGCCCCAGGACCGACGTAACCTGGTGTCCATATCCCGCGCCGTCCATTCCCGCCGGAGCAGGGATCAGCAAATCTCTGCCGGGATGAACTATCGTATCAGTTCCCTGGGCGGCGGGCAGGCTTCGGCCGCAGCCTGGGTCATGGCCGCAGGCGCAGGCTGGAGGGCGCCGCCAAAATAGCGCCGCTGGAAGGCCAGGGCCACGTTCACCAGCCCGATCATCACCGGCACCTCGATCAGGGGGCCGATGACCGCAGCAAAGGCCGCGCCCGAGTGGATGCCGAAGACAGCCACGGCCACGGCAATGGCCAGCTCAAAGTTGTTGCTGGCCGCGGTGAAAGCCAGGGTCGTGGTCTTGCTGTAATCCGCACCCAGACGTTGGCCCATCCAGAAGCTGACCAGGAACATGAGCACAAAGTACAGGGTGAGCGGAATGGCGATACGCACCACGTCCAGGGGGATCTGCACGATCAGGTTGCCCTTGAGGCTGAACATGACTACGATGGTAAAGAGCAGGGCGATCAGGGTCAACGGGCTGACCCGGGGCACAAATCGGGTCTCGTACCATTCCCGCCCTTTGGCCCGCAACAGGAAGTAGCGGGTGGCGAAGCCGGCGATCATGGGGATGCCCAGGTAAATGAAGACGCTGCGGGCGATCTCGCCGATGGTGATGTGCACCACCGCGCCCTGGAGGCCCATCCACTGGGGCAGCACGGTGATGAAGATCCAGGCGTAGAGGCTGTAGAAGAGCACCTGGAAGACGCTGTTGAACGCCACCAGCCCGGCCGCGTATTCGGTATCGCCCTGGGCCAGCTCGTTCCAGACGATGACCATGGCGATGCAACGGGCCAGGCCGATCAGGATCAGGCCCACCATGTACTCAGGATAACCCCGGAGGAAGATCACGGCCAGCAAGAACATGAGCACCGGCCCCACCAGCCAGTTTTGGACCAGGGAAAGCCCCAGCACTTTGCGGTTGCGGAAGACCTGCCCCAGCTCCTCATACTTGACTTTGGCGAAGGGCGGGTACATCATCAGGATCAGACCGATGGCGATGGGGATGTTGGTGGTGCCCACGGACACCTGCTCGTTCAGCCGGGCGACCGCCTCAGGAAAGAGATAGCCCAGGCCCACCCCCAGGGCCATGGCCAGAAAAATCCAGAGGGTCAGAAAACGGTCCAGGGTCGAAAGTCGTTTCAAAGTCCCTTCCCTGGGTGCAGAGGGCGCAGACACGGTACGGGCAAGGGTTTGGTCCATGATTCACATCTCCCAAAACGCAAAGAAGATCGACTCAAAAAGATTCACGCTGTCGTTCTCCAGAAACTTCATCGGCAAATCGGTTCAACAGCGCAGGCACCTGCTCAGCGATGGCGTCCCGCACCTGGCGGAAGACCGCCAGCACCTCCTCCTCGTTGCCCGTGGCCCGGGCCGGATCGGGAAAGCCCAGGTGAACTCGCTTCCCCGGTCCCAGCCAGACGGGACACGCCTCGGCGGCGGCGTCGCAGACGGTCACCACCAGGTCGAAATCCACGTGGCGAAACTCGTCGACCGATTGGGGAGTCCCCTGGTGCTCGATACCCAGCTCCCGCAGCACAGCCAGGGCCTTGGGATGAACCTGCTCCGCCGGTTGGGTGCCGGCCGAGGCGGCCTGCCAGCGCTCGCCCAGACGGGCATTGACGATGGCCTCGGCCATCTGGGAACGGCAAGAGTTGCCGGTGCACAAAAAGAGGACCTGTCGTTTCATGGCGGCTCCCATGCTTTGCTAACGGCCTTCTGCTGCCCAAACGCCCTCCAGGAAGGCAGGTTCGGCCAGCCCGGCCCAGATTAGTTCAACACACATTGAATTATAGGCGGCCCATGCCGAACTGTCAAACCAATTGGGTCCGCCCCCACAAGATCCGCCGAAAACAGCCATCCAACGGAGCATGCACCATGTACCCCGTCCTGGAAAACATCCTGCGCGCCCAGCAGCGGGGCGAAGCCCTGGGCATCCCGTCCATCTGCTCCGCGCACCCTTTTGTGCTGGAGGCGACTTTCCGCCACGCCCTGACCACCGGCCGGACCGTGCTCATTGAATCTACCTGCAACCAGGTGAACCAGCACGGCGGATACACGGGCATGACGCCCGGTGACTTTGTGGCCTACGTGGCCGCCCTGGCCGATCGGCTCCACTTTCCCCGGGAACGCATCCTGTTGGGTGGCGATCACCTGGGGCCCAACCCCTGGCGGGCCCGCCCGGCGGACCAGGCCCTGAACCAGGCCCGGATCCTGGTCCAGGAATATGTACAGGCCGGCTACGGCAAGATCCACCTGGACGCGAGCATGGCCTGTAGCGGGGATCCAGCCGACGCCCCCCTGGACAAAGCCGTGGCGGCCGAGCGGGCCGCAGCCCTGGCCGAGGCAGCGGAAGCCGCGTTTCAACGGATGGGGAGTGGAACGCCCCCCTGCTACGTCATCGGCACGGAGGTGCCACCCCCGGGCGGCGCCCAGGGAGACGACACGCCCCTGGCCATCACCACGCCCCGGGAAGTGGCCGAGACCATCGAGCTGACCCAGGCAGCCTTCCGCCGGTGCAGGCTGGAAGCAGCCTGGGAACGGGTCATTGCGGTGGTGGTGCAGCCAGGCGTGGAGTTCGGCGACGAGCAGGTGCATCCATATGACCGGGCTGCGGCGGCCGGCCTGGCCCGGGCCATCGAGCCCTACGGGCGGCTGGTGTACGAGGCCCACTCCACCGACTACCAGACCCGCCAGGCCCTGCGGGATCTGGTGGCGGATCACTTTGCCATCCTGAAGGTGGGGCCGGCCCTCACTTTTGCCTTTCGGGAGGCGGTCTTTGCCCTGGCTGCGGTGGAGGAGGAATGGCTGGCCGGCCAGGCGGGGGTGGTCCTGTCCCGGCTGCGGGAGGAGCTGGAGGCAGCCATGATCCAGGATCCCACCCACTGGCGGGGCTATTATCGAGGGGATGAGCGGCATCAGCGGTTGGCTCGCCGCTACAGCTACAGCGACCGGGTCCGCTACTATTGGCCACGGCCGTCCGTCCAGGCGGCGCTGGAACGGCTGCTACACAACCTGGAGGCCGCCCCGCCGCCCCTGACCCTGCTCAGCCAATACCTGCCTGTGCAGTACTGGCGCGTCCGCGAAGGGCTCCTGGAGCCGACGCCCCGGTCCCTGATCGTGGACAAAATCATCCAGGTGTTGAATGACTACACCTGGGCCTGTGGGGGATGAGAGGGGATGATGTCGGGGTGGTATCGTCCGATTTGGGGGTGTCCTCACGGGAGCCCCGGAAGGGATAGGTGTTTCAGCTAATCTCCGGTCACCTGTTCGCTAAAGACGACCAGCCGCTCTTGATAGGTGCGCTGCTTTCGATCCCAGCGGCCGCGACAGGTAATCAGATTCAGACGACTGCGCAAGCTGAAACCAAAGATCTCTGCCAGGGGTGCTTTATCGTATGGATAGGTGGCCACCTGGACAACCTGGAAGCGATACTCAGCGCCGCCTGCATCGGTCACCAGGATCTCGTCCCCTGGGCGCAATTTCCCCAACGCCCAAAAGACAGCCGGCTTCCCATCTGCCCGGTCCAGGTGCCCGGCCATCACCGCGTTGCCGATTTCACCGGGAGCCACGCCGGGCTCATACCAGGCCACATTTTCGACCTGCGTGGGGGTGCCCATCCGGCCAGCGTCATCTTCCCCCACCGCCTCCACCGCTGTATCCACACCAATGGCCGGAATCCGGAGGCGAGCCGGTCGTAACACCGGAGCCGGGCGGTCAATTTCTTCGCCTTCCTGGGGGACGACCGCCACCGGTCGGGAAATGGCCAGGGCCCCCGGTTCCAGTGCAGCCAGGGCCGGCCCAGGTTCCAGCAGGGCTATCCCCACAAGAAGGATGAACAGACGTATGAAGGCAAAAATCGACATCATCTTTTTGTCCAGGATCATGGCATCAAGGTAACTTCACCGGGAGGGCAGGAGGTAGACCTGCACAACAGTCTTCCTCCCGCCCTCTATCCGAAAATGGCGCTGGCCTAACGCCACTGGGGCAAGCCTGGCTGGGAAAGACGGCCAGCGGAACGGACGCCGCCAAGGCCTGTGGTGGGCATGGCGGGCATTTTCATGTTGAGGATGGGTGTGATGGCTGCCACCACTTCGTCCATACTTTTGCCCTGGGCAAAGGCAGGGGACGGTTCCTTCCCCACCAGATCGGCCAGGACAGCGGCGTGTTGTCCTTCCACGTTGTGGATGGAGACAGCAGCCGTCAGCAAATCCGGATCCGCGATGGCCGTGGCCTGGCCCAGGTAGGCCGCGGCGCCCAATTCCTCCAGCATGTAAAAGTAATCCAGCACTTCCTGCTCATTCTGGAAAGCAGGCCAGTTGTAACGCTCCTGCGCGCGGACTGGGGTGCCGCCGAGTTTGTTGATGGTGCCGGTCAGCGCCACCACATGGGCAGCCTCCTGATCGCCGAAGTCGATGAAATACTCCCGGGCCCGTCCACTGAGGAGGCCGATGCTGTTCACATCCTTGTATGCCCGGCTTTCCAGGTGCTCCAGGGTCAACGCGTAGTTGAGAATATCCACGTCGGTCAGGCCCTCGTGGGCCGCCCGGGCTGTCCCGGCTGCCCGTTGGGTGTTGGCCAAAGCGCCAGCCACCACTGCGGCAGCGCTTAAACGCAGGAAGGAACGACGATCGAGGGTGTTGTTGGAACGGTGATTCCTAGGATTCATGGGTATGTCTCCTTGATGGTCTCAGGTATGAGATAGATCGAGATAGTCGAGTCGATGGGCGAAAGTTCGGACGTCGGCAAGTAAACGCAGCTCGAGAGGTTATCCATCCGCCCGAACCACGATCTGGCCACGCATGTGGGGATGGCGGGCGCAGAAATAGTCGTACGTCCCTGGTGTATCCAGGGTGATGGCGTAGGTTTGATCCCGACCAAAGGTGCCCGAATCGAAAAGGCCGGTGGGATTGCCGGGTATTCCCGCGGTGACGGTATGGGTGGTGCCATCCAGGTTACGCCAGACCACCGTGGTGCCCACCGGGACTTCCAGGCGGGCGGGAGAAAAGGCGAAGGTCTGGATATCCACGGTGACCGTCATGGATTCTGTGGGTGAGACCGTCTCCATCGATGTTTCTGCACCATCTTGGGCCATGGGTGCCATGCCATGGTTTTGGCCGGTTGACGCTGTGCCCGAATCGCCGAAGATCTCGGGGAACTGGGCAACGATGGCATCCGCCAGCGGATTGGCGATGGCCGGCATGTGGGCATAGGCAGCCCGGAGTGCCGGATAAAACGCGGATGGATCCGATGCGGCATCAATGACCTCCAGGGTGGTGGAGACATGGGCTCGGAGCAACTCTTCCACAGCCTCAAGTGGGAGATTCGGGTTGGCCGAGTTGAGGAATGCAGCGAACTCTGCCGTGTAACCGTTCAAGCTATCCCGGGCCTGTTGTTGTGCCTGGACATCGCCGGCGGAAAGGGCCAGGGCGTAATCCAGGAAGAAGCCGATGTGCTTGCGCCACAGGGCCAGGAATGCGTCGCCGGCTTCCTGGCCGTAGAGAGAGCCGATGGCAGCGGCCAGGGCCTGGGAGTTTTCATCCAGCGCGCCAGCGGATGCTTCGAAGCCGATGGTATCGGCGGCCAGGGAAGCGGCCGCGCTCTTGCCCACCAGGAAGGTGTGTTCGCCCAGGAGGGCCGTTAGCACAGCCCTCAAATCCGCCTCGGGCGAAGCAGCATCGCCTGGGAAGGCCTCCAGGAATTGGGCGGCAATGGCGCCGGCCAGGTAAGCTGCCGTCGTATCCATATGAGCGTAGGCCTCGCGTAGTTGCATATAGGCGTTCTGTTGGTCGCCGGTGGCCTGGGGTGTCACCGCGCCCTGGGCATCGATGACCGCGGTGAGGGTAGCCACGTGCATGCGGAGATTCTCCGCCACCACCCCGGGGTCAATCTCGGGGTTGGCCGAAGCGAGGAAGGCGGCAAAATCGTCGGCATAGCCATCCAGCGCCGCCAGGGCCTGGTCCCGCCTGGCCGAGTCCTGGGTGGCCACGCCGGTGGTGTAGTCCACGAAGAAGCCAATGTGGGTCCGCCACAGGGAGAGAAACGCGTCACCAGCCTCCTCGCCATAGACGGCCTCGATGGTGCCGGCGATGTCCACACTGTTGCCGTCCAGGGCCTGGGCGGCGGCTTCGAACTCGGCGGTCCGCCCCTGGAGGGCGGCGTTGGTGGCGCTGGCAGCCAGCAGGACGTGTTCACCCAGCAGGTTCCTCAGGGTGGCCCGTAGTTGAGGGGCTGTCATGATGGCCGTCGAGGCTTCCGTTGTTTCACCGGACATGGCATGGGCCACAGCCTCGAAGCGTTCTGGAAACTGGGCCACGATTGCATCGGTCAGGGCATCGGCGATGTGACGCATGTGGGCGTAAGCCTCGCGCAGATGGGCATAGGCCTGGGTGGCGTCGCCGGCAGCCTGGGCATCGATGACTGCGGTCAAGGTCTGCACATGGGGCCCCAGAAGTTGGGCCACTGCATCTACGGGCAGGTTAGGGTTGGCGGCATTCAAGAAGGCACCGAACTCGGTGGCGTAGTCGGTCAGAGCGGCCAGGGCCTGTTCCTTCTTGGCCATGTCCTGGCCGGCAACGGCGGTGGTGTAGTCCACGAAGAAGCCGATGTGCTTGCGCCACAGGGCCAGAAAAGCCTCCCCGGCTCCTTCGCCATACACCGAGGCGATGGCGGCTGCCAAGTCCTGGGAGTTGTTGTCCAGGGACTGGGCGGCGGCCTCAAATTCCGCCGTGCGCCCGCCGAGGGCGGCGTTGGTAGCCTGGGCTGCCACAAAGACATGTTCGGCCAGTAACCTGTTCAGGGCCGCTCGGAGATCGGCTTCCGCTGTGTCCGCCTTTCCTTCGAACAGCTCGGGGAACTGGGCTGCGATGGAGGCAGCCAGGTACTTGGCAGTGGACTCCATGTGGGCATAGGCTTCACGCTGATGGGCAAAGGCCATGGGATAGTCGGCCTCGGCTTGGGCATCGATGACCGCGGTGAGGGTGGCCACGTGCATGCGGAGATTCTCCGCCACCACCCCGGGGTCAATCTCAGGGTTGGCCGAAGCGAGGAAGGCGGCAAAATCGTCGGCATAGCCATCCAGCGCCGCCAGGGCCTGGTCCCGCTTGGCCGAGTCCTGGGTGGCCACGCCGGTGGTGTAGTCCACGAAGAAGCCAATGTGGGTCCGCCACAGGGAGAGAAACGCGTCACCAGCCTCCTCGCCATAGACGGCCTCGATGGTGCCGGCGATGTCCACACTGTTGCCGTCCAGGGCCTGGGCGGCGGCTTCGAACTCAGCGGTCCGCCCCTGGAGGGCGGCGTTGGTGGCGCTGGCAGCCAGCAGGACGTGTTCACCCAGCAGGTTCCTCAGGGTGGCCCGTAGTTGGCTGACAGCCTGTTTTTCCGGCAAAACCGGCGTGGGAGCCGCTTCCGGCTGGGCTTCTGGCGTCTGGGCGGTTGGTGCAGCCATTGGGGTGGCGGTGGCATCCATCTCGGCCGCCGGCATGGCCATCTGGCAGCCCGCCAACAGAAGAGGCAAGACAAGTAAAAGGATCAGTGACCGGAGACCTTGTCTTGAGAACAAAATTGATCTCACGGGCAAAATCGGGAGTAGGGTAGTTTTCATGGGACTCATGCTCCTTACCACGTTCATCGTGGTGGGTCCAAGCTTGGTTGGGTCAAGACAAAACGGGGAAAATGCCCTGGCTTCCTGAGGTTCCGTTCAGGAAAGGATTGGGCCGACAATCTGGTTCACCTGGTCGATGGTCAGGCTCGGGGTCGTGGGGGCAGGGACCGGCCGCTGCCCCAGGAGCAGGCGCACAATGGCTGCGTGGCGGGCCTCCACCTGGACGATACTCCCCGCGGCGGCCAGATAGTCTTTGTTCTGGATCGCTGCTGCGGCGCCCTGATACGCGCCGACGCCCGTTTCTTCGGCGACCCGGGCAAAATCCAGAATTGCTTCTCGGCTGTTGAACTGGGGGAAGTTGTAGGCAGGTAGGGCTTGCACAGGGGAAACCCCCAGGCCGTTGAGGACATTTCGCAGGGCGTCCACGTGGGCTGCCTCATGGCTGCCAAAACTTTGGAAATAGCGCTGCTCCTTACCGGTCAGGATGTTGGTAGCCAGCATATCTTGATACATGCGGGCTTCCAGATGTTCTAAGGTCAGGGCAAATTGCAGGATATCGACGTCGGATAGGCCCTGGGCGAAGGCCCGCCCCAAGGCCGCGGGTGTGGCCAGCGCGACGGCAGCCGCCATGCTTCCCCGCACCAATGTGCGACGGCTCCAGGCAAAATCCACCAGCTCCAGGACAGCTTCGTGCATGGACATGGACATTCCTCCTTCATCCGGTTGAATGTTGAATTTAGAGACGGTGAGCATCTTTCAGGAGAAGTCGATGCCTTCCCCTTCTACCCGGTCTGACGCACAATCCTCGGAGCTGGATCTAAGGAATTTCGCTTTTGGCCCGTTTTTCCCGAACGCCCTCCCCTTTGAAGGGTGGTCCCATCTTGGCAGATTCGATCCACAGCTTTTACAGATGCCCCAGATTTTTCGCCCCGATTGACCCCAGGCGGATGCAGGGGCAGTCCGTTCCCGTAGGGGTGGGCCTCCGTGTCCGCCCGCTGTCGCCGCTCGCGAAAGGGCACCGGTTCCTGTAGGGGCGGCTCCCAGCCGCCCGATGCCGCCACACCCCAGGCGGGTGAAGGGAGGGCGACGAAGGTGCCGGAACCCCCGCAGATCCGGCCACCCACGGCGGGCCAGAGACCCGCCCTACGTCCCCGTCGTTCCCAACCACGCGGGCGACGACCCTTGCCGTAGCTGCGGTCTCCGGCCGCCCGCTGTCGCCGCTCGCGAAAGGGCACAGGTTCCTGTAGGGGCGGCTCCCAGCCGCCCGATGCCGCCACACCCCGGCGGGTGAAGGGAGGGCGACGGTAGGCGCAGCCGGAAGTGGGCCTGACGGACGGGGTTTCCCCAAAAAAAGGGGAGCCTCGTTCAGACGAGGCTCCCCGGATACAGGCGGATCGGGTTGGGTCTAGCTGATTAAGGCCAAAGGAGGTTAGCCCACTTCGCCAAATAGCACGATGGGGCCGGTCGGTGTGGGGCTGCCGCCTGCCGGTTCGATGCTGAGGCCGACGGCGGTCAGGTCTGGCGGGAAATTTTCTAAAGGAATCACCACCGTCTGCACCCCTTCTTCTTCCATCGGGATCAGGCCGGCCGGCACCGGATCGCCTTGGGCAGGGATAAGCCAAAACTCATACGTTTGCTGGGGCGAAAGAGGTGGTAGGCGGTGCAGAACGAGCAGACCAGAGGTATCGCTGATGTAAAACGCGCCCTTTGCCTCCGGCGCCTCTGGCGTACCCGTCAGGGTTACCAGGCGGTCTGCCCCGGCAAAGAGGGCAATTTGTCGGCGACTTTCTCCTAATTCTTGCTCTAGACGCTGATTGACCAGGGTTAGCTGGTTGACCTGTTCCTGGAGTTGAGCGATCTCCTGTCGGGCCTGCTCCAGATCCTGGACGAGACGTCTGGTCCAATTCCAGGAAAGGGCCGCGTAGACCACCGCAACCAACAGCGCCAGGACCGTGGTAGCAGCCAGGGTCGGCCAGAAGAGGCCGGAAAGTCGACCCTGCCAGCGCTCCAGCCAGGTGGCTTTCTGGCGGATGGGCTTCTCGCCTGGGGAGGTTTGGCGAAGTGGATTGGCTTGAGCCCGTGGCAGAACGGCAGCCGCCCCGGATTTCGACGCTGGACTGCCCTCTTGCCTGCTGGCCTGAGCCCCTTTGACATCGGCCATCACCCGGGCCATCAATGCCTCTTTGGCCCTGGCGGGTGGCTCGACCTCCTCGGGAGCCAGGGCCAGCAGATCCACGGTGGCTTCCAGTTCAGCCAGCCGGGCCTCCAGTTCTGGATGGTCTTCCAGATACCGTTGGACGGCCAGCATCTCATCTGGCTCCAGCACGGCCAACACATAGGCAGGCAACAGCTCCAGGACCATCTCATGGGTCAGGGACGAGCTGGGATGATTCGGTTCCATGGCCGAAGGGATTTCGTTCACGAAAAATCGGTCTCCCGGTAACCCGCCGCGCGCAGATGGCGCTCCAACTTTTCCAGACCGATACGAATCCGCGTTTTGACTGTTCCCAGGGGAACCCCCATGACTTCGGCAATCTCCCTTTGGCTCTTGCCATCAAAATAAGCCATTTCCAAACATTGGCGCTGTTCTTCAGGAATGGCCGATAACGCTTTCTGGACGGATTCCCGATCCCACATCTGTCTGACCTGGATCTCCACCCGTTGATCGGTTGGCGCGGCCATCTGTTCCAGGCGGTCCCCTTCAGGCCCGGCCTTTTGAGGCCGCACCTTGACCCGTCGCAGGTGATCCAGGGCCTTGTTGCGGCCAATCCGACATATCCACGCGCCAGCTGGGCCGTCGCCTTGAAACTGCTCCGCCTTCCGCCACACCTGCCAGAAGGTTTCTTGCAGCAACTCTTCTGCCACAGCCGCGTCCTGCACAATGCGCAAGATCAGGCTGTAAACCGTCCGGGCATGCCGATCATATAAAATTTCAAACGCCCGGGCATCCCTGACCACGATCCGGGCTAACAGCGCTTCGTCCGATGGATTTGTCGAATCCTGGACAGATGGGTGCACCATGACGTCTGACAATGTCTTGTATAAGGTGTTTGACGCAGGAACGGCTAAAACCGATCTCACCAATTGCAGGCGTTTGTTCTTCCTGCGTCAAACCATTCAGAGTTCCGCCGGCTTCTCCGGATGCCTGCCGCCCCACTGCATCCCTATGTTTGGCGACCTGGCACAGAGGGGGAAGGGCTTTCCCATGGCAGTCGCATGGGGTCAGTGTAGCAAAATCCGTACCGATTTGTCGAACTGATTCTTTGACTACTCCCGGGCCCAGAATTCCCGCAGGACATGGGCGGCCAATTTGGGCTGGCGGCTGCGGGTGAAGATCCCCTTGTGGTTGACGCCATCCACCCGCATGATGCTCTGCACCGCGGCAAAGTCGGCAAAGTTCCAGACCTGCATGCCGGCCACGAAGTCCCGCTCCGCGGCCACCTCCAGGTACATGCGGATCAGTTCGGCCTGGTACTCTTCGGTCCACATGAGGGGCGGATGGCCATGGTGGCCGGCCAGGGTATCGGCGCCGAACTCGGTGAGAATGATGGGCCGCCGCCACTGGGTCCAAACTTCGTCCAACTCCTGGGCCAGGCTGTCCCGGGCCTTGTCCAACTCGCCGCCGTACCTGTACCACCCCCAGTAGCGGTTCATGGCAATCACGTCGCACTGCTCCATCCAGGAGCGGGGGCCGCCCATGATGGTGGCGATGGTCACCGGCCGGGTGGGGTCCAGCGCCCGGGCCCGGGCCAACAAGGTCTCCAGGAACTCCTTGCCCGCCCCTTCAGCCGGATCGGGCGTGTTCTGCTCCAGGGCGGCCAGGCCAAAGCGGGCGGGCATGGGCTCGTTGGCCACACACCACATCACCACCGACGGGTGGTTCTTGTCCCGGGCAATCAGCTCCTGGAGCTGTTGCAGGCAGACCTGCAGCCGCACGGGGATGTTCTCGGCATCGCCAAACTGGAGGCTGACGGCCGGCGTTTCGTCGATGATCAGGAAGCCTTCCCGGTCGGCCAGCTGCATCTCCTCCTCGCTGTAGGGATAGTGGGAGGTACGATAGCTGTTGGCGCCCACCCAGCGCATCAGGTGGTAGTCCTTCACCAGCAGCGGCAGGTTCAACCCTTTGCCGCTGGCGTAGAAATCCTCATGGCGGCCGAAACCGTTGAGCGTCACCGGCTGACCGTTCAACAGGATCTGCCCGTCCTGCACCGCGATGGTGCGGATGCCCACGGGCAGGGAATAACGATCCGCCACGCGCCCATCCGCCCCCTCCGCGGCCACGTCCACCGTCAACTGGTACAGGTAAGGATCCCGGTCGGACCAGAAGCGGGCCTGGGGAACCTCCAGCGTCGCCTGGGCCACGCCTTCCACAAAGGACAGGCTCGCCTGGATCTCCCTTTCTGCGCCCCCGGCTTCTCCCCGAAGGCGCAGAGTCCCCTGGGCCGGGTCGGGCCGATTCAGCTGGACCGTCACCTGGACCTGGCCGTCCGTGCCCTGGATGTGGGTCGTCACGGTAATATCCTGGATGTGGATGGAAGGCACCGTGTAGAGCCACACCGGGCGATGGAGGCCGGCAAAGGGATAGAAGTCGAAGGTGGTCCGGGGAGTCCCGGCAAAGAGGCCCATCATGGACGGCATGTTGCCCGAGGGCACCCGGGTTGGCATCAGGCGGTTCTCCACCGCGATGGCCACCACCGCCTCTTCGCCCCAGCGCAGGTGGTCGGTGATGTCGAAGGCGAAGGGCAGATGGCCCCCTTCGTGGGTACCCACCTGGACGCCGTTGACGTAGACGGTGGCGTGATAGCAGGCGGAGCCCACCCGCAGGAAGACCCGCTGGCCCTGCCAGGCCGGCGGCACGTGGACCCGCCGCACATACCAGGCCAGATCCAGGTAGCCGAAAAGGTCGCTGTACTGTTCGTTCCAACTGCCCGGCACTGCGATGGGCCGGGATTGGGGCAGTCCCAGGGGCCACCCTTGGGCCTCGCCCACCTCCTCAGGATCGGTCTGGAAATCCCAGATGCCGGAGAGATCCATCTTGTTGCGGATTTGATTTTGGATGGGATACAACATGGACAGACTCCTGTCTATCATTTCTCTGATGAAAAATCCGCATGAGCCGTAGGTCACGCATCCCTGCGTGGCATGGGTTCCCATCACGTTGGGTGCGGATGCCCGGCCAGGAGACCGGACCTACCAATCCGTGTCCATCCGTGTTCCCTTTTTTTCAGGGCAGGATGCTCCCTCCGCCAATGGCCAGCCATTGCGATGCGGAGTCGGCATCTGAGAATGTCGACCCAGACTGGCTCGGTTCTCTGAGCCCCAGGCCCATTCTACCACAGCCGATGGTCGAAAGGCATCGACCGATCACCCACTGGCCTTTTGGCTGTCAACGGGTGGAAACGGAGAAAAAAAACGGTACGAGGCCCTTCAAAAAGGGCCTCGTACCGCCCGTCCTATGGGACTACCCCAGCCGGCCGTTATTGGGCCTGGACGTCCATGCTCTGGGCCTGGAGATAGAGCAAAATGGCCTCGATCTCTGAATCCGAGAGGTGGAAGTTGGGCATGGCCGTGTTGGGGCGGACGGCCTTGGGGTTGCGCAGCCAGAGGCGCAGGGTCACCAGGGCCGGGTCGTCCTCCCGGTGGTGAAGCACCACCGGATCCAGGGCAGGCGCCTTCAGCGCGCCCACCCCGCCGATGCGGTGGCAATCCCGGCAGCCGTATTCCTCCACCAGCCGGGCGCCCACCTCCGGCGTCATCGCCACCTGTTTGGTGAAGTTGAGCCAGAAGCGTGGCGGATGGAGGGCCAACCAGACGATCAGGGCGAGGACCACCAGCCCTGCGGGAACCACATAGGAGCGCATGGGATTTCCTCCCAGAGGGCGGGATGCGTAACCCAGGCCCGGTGCAGGCGGGTTACGCATCCCACCGAGACGTCTCACACCTTCTGCACCCGCACCCGGGTGTCGTAGAAGCTGGCACTGCCGCCAATGGGATCGGTGAGACACACATCGTTCAGCACCGGATCCACGCGCATGGAGGGATTCGGTACCGTGCCGCTGGCCCGTCGCGGGTCACCCGGAATCACCTCTCCGTCTATCTCCACATCATTGGAGCCATAGGCCCAATGGCCATAACTCCAGGAGATGGCTATCGTGCCCGGCCGCATCCCTTCCACTGTCCGGACCTTTGCTTTGACCTCGTAGGTGCGGCCGTCACCCAGGTCAAAACGGGCGTCCGGCAAGCTGGCCGAGACAATACGGACCATATCGCCGTCTTTCAGGCCTCGGGCCTCGGCATCCCGCCGGTTCATGTAGACGTAATTTTCGGGCAGGACGGCGTACTGAATCCAGTACGCGCCGTGGGTACGGCTCTGTCCGCCTACGATTTCCTTGTAAGTAATCAGAGTCAGGTCGTAGTCGGGACCATCATCCACCACGTTGCCGGCCGCATCCTTGACGGGTTCCACCACAGGCAGTCCACTGAAGCGTTCGCCGGTCATCGAATGGTATCCCTTGGCCACCTTCTCCACGTACAGGTTCCATTGGCCCTTCCACTGGTGGGCCAGCTTATTCCCCTGGTACGCCTTGGTCGCGGGTTCGTAGCGTCCTCCCCGATTCAGCAGGTAGACCACGCTGGGCCACAGCTCTTCCGGGATAGCCTGCTTCCACTTTTCCTCGTCGAAAACAGACTTAGGCAAGTGTCGCCGGGCCTCTCGGAAGATGCGCATCTCTTCCTCGTCTGCGGCCGGCAACTTTTCGGAGCCATCCTCCTGGTCGCCGAAGGCCAGGTTGGCGCACATGGCCAGGTAGTAGTCCTCCAGTCGGTTAAAGTCATAACCCGGCCCCAGGGCATCTTTACCGAAGCCGGCCAGGCCCAGCTTCTTGCCCACGGCGATGAGAAAAGCCTCCATGCTGATAGGCATCTCCTCCCCATCCACCACCACTGTCTCCGTCAGAGGTGCGATGAGGGGTTGGCGCACCTTGCTTACCTTGGTGACGATGGCAGGGGTGATGTGCGGGGTACCCCAACGTTCCAGGTAGGTGAGATCCGGCAGGATGTAGTCGGCATACATGCTAGTCTCACCGATGACCACATCACAGGAGATGACCAACGGAATCTTTGTCGGATCCCGCAACATCTCGATCTGGGCATGGCCGGCAGGAGAGGCCAGGATCGGCGTTCCCTTGATGATAAAGAGGGCCTTGATTGGATACGGATAACCGGCTGCAGCGCTGGGAATGATGTTCTGGTACAGCTCATAGGTGAAGGGGTACCAGGGCCGTTTGGCCGGATATCCCTCAAACAGAGTAGTTTGTTCGTAGGCAGTTCCCTCCCGGTTTACATGGATTCCAAATTTGGTCAGTCCCCCAGGTGCGTTCACAATCACCGCCTTGGGAAAGGGTGCCCCTGGCTTGGAGCCGTCCTCGTGCCAGTGGCCACCGCCGGTGGTCAGCCCCCCCTTCCAGTCGGCGTTGCCGATGAGCACATTGAGGGTGATGATGGCCTGGCCGTTGTAGTAACCGTTGGTGTGCTGGACTGGACCTCGATAGAATTCGGCTGCGGCCCGCTTGCCATGACTGGTGAACTCCTGGGCCAGCTCCACAATATTTTTAAGCGGTACGCCACTCCACTCTGCGTACTCCTCCAGGGTCATCTCCTGAGCGCGCTCCTTGAGAAGCTGCATGACCGACTTCACCGGGATGCCGTTGACCACGCTATCGACAAAGAGATCGGCCTGCATGGCTTCGGTGGAAAGAGTGGGCGTCCCGTCCACCATCACCACCCGGGCGCCGCCCTCCGGGGACTCCAGGCCGGCGTCCTCGGGCTTGAGGAAGACCATCTCGTCCGTGCGCACCAGATGGGTGGCGTCCGTGAAGTTCGTCTCGTCGATGGCGTTGGCCGCCTCTTTGTTGGGGGCCCGCAGATAAGCTTCGTCATAGCGGCCATTTTCGATAATCCAGCGGATCATACCCATGGCCAGGGCGCCATCGGCTCCCGGCTTGATGGGGATCCAGCGCCAGGCCTTGGCGGCCGTCTTGCTCAGCCGTGGGTCGACGACTGCGTACTTGAAGTTGCGCCGTACCAGGCTGTCCGTCACCATTTCGGTCATAGGCGTGGGGCCGAAATTGGCCTCGAAGGCACCCGTGCCGAAGAAGATGACGAACTCGCTGTGCTGGAAGTCCGGCTTCATGTGGGTCTTGCCGGACATCATCTCGTACGCGATGTGGTGGCTCTGCTCACAGATGGTGGTGTGCAAGTAGAAGTTCACCGAGCCGAAGCCATCGTAGGTGAAGCGTTTGCCCAGTTCCTTGCGGCCGTGTTCCATACGGCCTCCCATAAAGACGAACTGGTTGTTCACCGGCCCCAGGTCCGGATGGTCCGGGTCGATGAGCAGGTCCAGATGATCCGCGTGCTTCTGCTTAAATGCCTCGACGGTCATGTCACCGGCGGCTACGGCAGCGGCGTCCGCCGCCAGCACTTTGGACAGATCTGGGTCCCGCAGTTTATAGATATCTTTCAAGCCTTCCACCGGGCCTTCGCCAAAGAGGTCACCGCCGTTCACCACCTCGTCAATAAACTGTTCCCACTCGATGGCCTGCCACTTGTTTTCGCCCCGTTTGCCGGCCCGTTTCAACACCTTGCGTACCCGGTAGGGATCATAGGCCACCTGTACGCCGACCTGACCCTTGGGGCAGATCTTGGCATCGACGCGGGCGGCATCCGCCAACGGAGCCGCCTCGGGCAGGTGAGGCAGCAAGTTCATGGGACTATAGGGATTGCCGTCCACCTTGACCAGTAGACCATCTTGTATTTTGGCTTTGATGTTGCAGGCCGTATGGCAATTCAGACAAACACTGTACAGGATATTTTCCGGCTTGTTCAGCGGATAAGCGGAGCCCAATGCCTGCTGAGCCTGGGCCACAGCCGGGACAATGCGCCCGGTCAGGCCGTCCACCACCCAGGGGGCATGGCCGGCCACCAGGGCAAGCCCGCCCAGCAGGGCCGTGGTCTTGAGGAAGGCCCGCCGCGAGAGGGTGGGAGTTGTTTCCATTTTCAGGCCTGTGTCCGATGAAACTGTATCCGAAAGGGTTTCAAGGCGTTGAGCCTGGGTAGGCGAGAGTCGCTCTTTCATCTTACGCCACCTCCGATGTTGGAATGAGATGCAGCAGATGGCCGCCGATCAGGAAAATGAGCAGGGCCAGGGAGACGGTGCCTCCAAAGACCAGCCATTCTTCCAAAGTGGGAAAGTAGTGGAAAGATAGGCCCGGTCCGGTATAGGCGTGGGCCAGCCCTTCCAACTCTTCCTGGGCTAGGGCGGGCACCACCAAGTTGATCTTACTGGCCAGGCCCATGCTGCCGATGAGCAGGCCGGCCAGGGCTGTCACCCATGGCTGCTGGCGGCCCCAAAGCAACAACAGAGCGGGCACAAACACGCCCAATCCCAGATGAAGGCCCCAGAAGACCCACCAGAAGTCACCCGCCAGGATGGTCCGCAGGACCTCCGCCTTGGCCGGAATGGAGGCATAAAGGCCAGTGCTGAATTCCGCCCATTCGACCAACACCAGAATGGCCAACAGCCAGAGGAGGATAAGGCGGACCCGTCGGACCAGATCCCCGGTCAGCAGGCCACTGATGTAGCTGGCAGCGGCCACGAAGCCGACGCCGAACAGCGCTCCTTCCACCAGGAAGAGCACAGGCGTTAACCCTGATTCCCACATGGGCCGGGCGCCCACTACCCCAAAGAGCGCTCCCTCTGCGCCGGCAAAGGCCAGGGCAAACAGAAAGACAAGCAGGGCGTATCGCTGCATCCAGAAAGGCACTTCCCCCTTACGGGTACTCCACAAACCCACCACCAACAAGACGCCATAAAGGGTGTAGAACCAGGCCATCCACCCCATGACCGAGGTCCAGGAGGTCTGTAACAATAACTTCCAGGCCCGGAAGGGATGGCCCAAATCCAGCCAGACGTTCAGCATTCCGGCCATGAAGGTGACCAGGGCCACCAGCAGGGCCAGCCGGGCCACCGGATAATAGGCCTGCTGGCGGGCCATCAGCAGAACGGCGGCCACGGCCACAGCACCCGCCGACGCCCCGACCAGGGCAATATAAGCCGCCACCCACAGTCCCCAAGGAACATAGGAGCCATAACTGGCCATTTGATGGCCCATGGTGAACCGCGCATAGAAGCCATACAGTCCGGCCACCAACCCAAGGATGGCCAGCCCCCAAAGGAGCCATGACAGACGTTTTTGCATCGGACAACCTCCCCTTCAAGCAAGATTGGCATCCATCTCAAACCAGATAATAAACCCTCGGCTCCGTCCCCATCTCTTCCTTCAGGCGCACCACATTGGGGCGGGCGATGAGCTCGGCCACTACGCTCTCCGGATCGTTGGCATCGCCGAAGTAGTTGGCCACGCCGATACAGGTGGTGACACAGGCCGGCAACTCACCTTCTTCCAGCCGATGCAGGCAGAAGTGACATTTGCGCACGTTGCCCACGGGCGAGGCCTCCTCGCCGGGCTGGCGGGCCCACCCCTGGCCATACTCGAAGTTCTGCAACAGCTCGTAGGCCATCTGCTCCGGCGTCCCTTCGGTGTAGGTGCGCCCCGTGTCGAAGGTCCGGGCCGAATAGGGACAGGCGGTGACGCAGTAGCGGCAGCCGATGCACTGCTCGTAGTCGATGGTGACGATGCCGTCCGGCCGTTTCCACGTGGCGTTGACCGGGCAGACCGGGACACAGGGCGGGTTATCGCACTGCATGCAAGGCCGGGGCGTGAAGCGCCGGGTGACGTGGGGGTAGGTCCCGATCTCCTCTTCCAGCACCGGCCGATAGACCACGCCCGGCGGCAGCTTGTTCTCCGCCACACAGCTGATGGTGCAGGCGTGGCAACCCACACACTTGCGCAGGTCGATGACCATCACCCAACGCCGTTCAGACTCCGGCTTCTGCAGGGCCCGCCGGATATCCTCCTGCATCCGCATCAAGATGTTTTCCTGTTCAAGCAGTTCTGTTTCGAGCACTTCAGCCATGAGCACCTACCTCCTCGCTTGGCAAGAAACAAGAAAAAAAGGAAATGCCGGATCCCTCCGACATCTCCTTTGCAAATCGGCAGGCGACGACGTTTCCCTCGTCACCCTATCGGTCCGCCCCCCATGGCCCGGACGGCTGTAGGTGGACGGACTCGGAGATGGGACTCGATTCACGCCGGGCGGCAAGGCCAGGCCACGCCGCTGGCAACTGGTACAGTCTGGCGTAAATACCACGGCAGAAATTCCGGGTGCCCTCTGGGCGCATTCCCTCTGATGGAACCTATCGGCGAATTTCTGCCTGGATTCAATTAGATTGTACCGGTGGGAGAAAGGTGCGGGTAGCGGGGAAAGCTTGACAGCCCGTCGGGGAATGACAGACAGTTTTGGGGCGCCTGTCAGGGAGTTCCCCGACAGGCCGACAGCCCACGGGAAAGGGCAGCCGAAAGGTTCACTGGTCCAACAGGCCCAGCTCCAGGGCCAGCCGGACCAGGCCCGCCCGGGTGTTGACCCCCAACTTCTGCATCAGGCGGGATTTGTACGTCTCCACCGTCTTCACGCTCAGGTGCAAAAGGTCGGCGATTTCGCTGTTACGATGGCCCAAGGCCACCAGCCGGAAGACCTCGGCCTCCCGCTCGCTCAAACTTCGGTAGCGGCGCTCATTCTCGTCCCGAGGGGGCGCCACAGCTTCCTCCCGCTCCTGGGGAGCACCCAACAGGGCCTGGGTGTGCTGGGGATGGAGGTAGACGCCGCCGCGATGGACGGCCCGGATGGCCGAGAGGAGTTCCTCGCCGGCGGCCTGCTTCAAGACATAGCCAGCCCCACCGGACGCCAACACCTGGCGCAGGTAGCCCACATCGTCGTGCATGGTGAGCACCAGCACCCGGGTCTGGGGTGCCTGCTGCCGCAACAGCGCCAGCGCCTCCAGGCCGTTGCACTGGGGCATGTTGATGTCCAGCAGCACCACGTCCGGACGCAGGGCCGCGGCTTGACGGACGCAGGCCGCGCCATCGGCCGCCTCGCCGATGACCTCCATGTCCGGCTGGGCGTCCAGCAAGGCCCGCAGGCCTGCCCGTAACACCGAATGATCGTCTGCCAATAAAATGCGGATGGGTTTCGTCCCTTTGCCCATACATCTACCATACATCAACGGCTGGCCGCCTGGCAAGCTTTTGTGCGCCCGATTTGCCGCCCGCCCAGAGCCGGGATATGATGGAGATATGGCCGAACACGAGTCCCACCAGTCCAACGACAGTCCTTTGCTGGAAACGGTCTCCCTTTTCCAGGGGCTGGCCCCTGCCGAGCGCCAGGAAGTCTATCAGGCGGCCCACCACCGCGCGGTGGAGAAGGGCGAACTCTTCTTCGTGCAGGGGGAAGAGGCCCACACCCTCTACGTGCTGACCCAGGGGCGGGTGCGCCTGAACCAGCTCTCGCCCGAGGGCGAACAGGTACTGCTCCGGGTGATCGTGCCCGGTCAGCTTTTCGGTGGGGTGGCCGTATTGAGCGGCACCGCCTATCCCGCCGCGGCGGAAGCTGTGGTCCCATCCGAAGCGTTGGGCTGGGACGGCGAAACCATGGCCCGGCTGATGGAGCGCTATCCCGCCATTGCCCGCAACGCCCTGCGGCTGCTGGCAGAGCGCATCCAGGAATTGCAGGAGCGCTACCGGGAGCTGGCCACCGAACGGGTGGAGCGGCGGGTGGCCAGCGCGGTGCTGCGCCTGGCCCGCCAGACGGGCCGCAAGGTGGAAGGGGGCATCCTGATCGACTTCCCCCTCTCCCGGGAGGACCTGGCCGCCATGACCGGCACCACCCTCTACACCGTCAGCCGCATCCTCAAACGGTGGGAAAAAGAAGGGCTGGTGGAAGCCGGCCGCCAGCGTCTCCTCATCCGCTCTCCCCATGGCCTGGTGGCCCTGGCCGAGGATCTGCCGCCTGCCCTGGAGGCTCCCTCTTGACAGCCCCAACCGCCCCATCCGAAGAAGCAGCGCGAACGTCTCTCAGGACCTGACAAGCTCCCTCCGCCCCAACCCATCTCCCCAGCTGGGGAGATGGGGGCGATACCGTGACGAACCTTTTCCCCGTGGATTTGCGCTCGCGCAAAGACAGATCTCCCCTCCTCCACTATCTTGAACCGCGGAGGAGGTAAATATGGACCTGTCCGCCATGGCCGACATGACCGTGGATGAGGTGCTCCAGCGGTGGCCCCAGACGATCCCGATCTTCCTGGGCCGCTCCATGGCCTGCGTCGGCTGCCCCCTGGCGGCCTTTGAGACGCTGGCCGATGTAGCCCAGGCCTACAACCTGGAGTTGACGCCCTTCCTGGCCCAGTTGCAGGCAGCCTCTTCCCAGGCAGGGGGTGCAGCCCACGCCTCTCAGGGCGGCCCCGATGCTCCAGGATAATGGGGCGCGAAGATCCTGGGCCACCGCTGGCGCCTGCCGCGGCGGTCGGCCATGGCGATTCAGGCAGGTGAATGTCAGCACTTGTGCGAGCAGGTGAAAACAGTTTGGTTATCAGTCGTCAAGGTATCGGTCGTTAAGGTATCGGTCGTTAAGGAGCGGAACCATGACCCATGTCATCACCAGCCTGTGCGTTCGTGATGGAGCCTGTGTGGAAGTCTGCCCGGTGGAGTGCATTGTCCCCGGGCCCAAGGACGATCCGGATTGGCCCTTCTTCTACATCGACCCGGACACCTGCATCGACTGCGGCGCCTGTGTGCCCGAATGTCCGGTGGAGGCCATCTTCCCGGAGGAGGATGTCCCCCCCGAATTTGAAGACGACATCGAACTGAACGCGGCCTTCTTCACAGACGGCCCCGGCTACTGGGACTTCGATCTGGAGGAGGAACGGGTCCGGGCGGAGTAGCGGAGGCGGCCCCACCGGGCCTCAGGAGGAGGCGTCCAGCCGGTCTGTGGCTGGCGTCGCCGTCAGGGAGATGGGGCGGACATCAGGCGGGCAGGCGGGTGTGCGCTCCTGGATGCGAGCCGGGTCGAAGAAGGTCTGGAAAAGGCGGTTGATCTCCGCCAGGGCCTCCCGGCTGATGGAGTAGTAGATCCAGCGCGCGTCCTGCTCGTCCCGCTCCATCTCCACCAGACCGGCCCGCCGCAGCACGCCCAAGTGGTGGGAGATGAGGTTCGCCGGCATGTTCAGGGCATCCCCCAGTTCGCAGTTGCACTGGACGCCCTGCATGAGCAGATTGATGATGGCCAGCCGGCGGGGCTCCGCGAGGACTTTCAGCCAGCGGGCCAGCTGGTCCAGGGGAACAGGCGCCGCGGTCTCCGCAACGCTCTCTGTGGCGGTGTCTGTAGCGGTGTCTGTAGCGGTGTCTGTAGCGCTTTCAGTGCTCGTTACCGCGGCAGCTCGCGGTGCGGTTTTTTCTGGGATCTTTTCATTCGTTAACATAGGTGGATTATACCCCATTGGCCCGGGGCGTCAAAGGCGTCCGGCAGGCAGGGGCAGGGCCACGTAGATGGCCGTGCCGTCCGGGCTGCTTTCGATCTCCAGGGTTCCTCCCACCAGCTCAGCCCGTTCTGTCATGCCATGGATGCCCACGCTGCGGCCCTCCCGTTGGGCCGCCACCGGGTCGAAGCCATGGCCGTCATCCTCCACAATGGCCTGCACATGGTCGCTGCGCTGCTGGATCAGGACGCTGAGGGTGCTACAGCCGCTGTGTCGGGCCGCGTTGGTCATGGCCTCCTGAAGGATGCGGTACAGAATGATTTCGTGGGTGGGCGGCAAGCGATGGCCCAGGGCGACGTGGAGGTCCACCTGAATGTCCGGGTACAGCTGTTGAAACTCGCCCACATAGCGCTCCAGGGCCGCCTCCAGCCCCAGGTCGTCCAGCACGCTGGGGCGAAGCTGGCGACTCAACAGCCGCACTTCCTCCAGGGTCTGGGCCGCCATCTGTCGCAAGGCCTCCGTCCGCTGGCGGATCTGGGCCGGATCGTCCAGCTGGGCGATCACCTTCATCCCCACCATCAACGAAGAGAGTGCCTGGCCGACCCCATCGTGGAGCTCCCGGGAGATGCGCTTCCGCTCCTCCTCCTGGGCGGTGATCAGCTGTTCCAGCAGACGGCTGCGGGCTGCGTCCTTCTCCACAATAGCCTGGCGGCTGACCTCCAGGTCCTGCACCATCTGGTTGAACGCATCGGCCAGAGCGCCGATCTCATCGTCGGCCCAGTGGGGCGCCCGGGCCTGCAGGTTGCCCCGGCCCACCTCCTGGGTGCTTTCCACCAGCTGCAGGATGGGCTGGGTCAGTAGCCAGGTCAGAAAGAGCGCGGCCAGAATGCCGGCCACCGCCACGGCCAGGGTGGTCAACAACATCTGGCCGGTGACGGTGTTGACCACGCTGTGGAGCCGGGTCTCGGTCAGGCCCAGGTGGAGCACGCCGGCCCGCCCCTCGAAGATCGGGGCAGCGAAGTCATGGATGATCCCCTGGCTGCTGTCAAAACGGGTCACCAGGATGCCGTCCGCCGGATTCTGGGGGTCGGGCAGGGAGAGCAGGGCCACGGGAAAACCGTCGCTGCCAAAGGTGTGTGCCAGGACCTGTCCCTCCCGGTCGCGCACAAAGCCGTACAGGGCATCCGGGTGGTTGGCCACCGTCTCCTTCAACAGCTGGTGCAGCCCGTAGAGGTCGTTCAGCAGGAGGGGATCCACGCTGCGGGCGGCCAGATCGCTGGCCACCGAGCGGCCCCGGCTGTCCAGCTCCGCAAAGAAGACCCGTTCCATCACCGAGCGTACCTGCCAGGTTACCCCCAACCCCAGGGCCACGGTGAGGGCCAGCACAATCCCCATGATCTTGGTGCGAATGCTCACCCCGCCCAGGACGGTCCAGGCCCGGCCCAGCCAGGTGCTCATCTCGGGCAAAGGCAGTCTGGTCTGGCGCAGGGAGACCAGGGGCCTACTCTTCTCCAAGGCGCACCTCCCGATAAATGGCCCGCACGGCATCGTAGGCAACATCCTCGATAGGAACGAAGCGGTCGATGTTCAGGGCCTGTAGAATGGCCCGGCCCTCTGGATCCTGGTGCATGGTCAGGAGGAGTTCCTGGAGCAGGGCCTTCTGCCGGGGCAACATCCCCGGGGGCACTACCACGGGCGGGATGGCGAAGGGCTCCGAGCGCTGGAGCACCCGGATCCGGGCTGCCAGCTCTGGTTGGCGGCGCAACGCGTAGTCCAGGACCAGGCTGTCCACGGCCGCGGCGTCGGCGATGCCTTCGGCCACGGCCTCAATGGCCCGGTCGTGGCTGTAGGTGAAGAAGGTCCGCCGGAAAAATGTCTCGGGCCTCTCGCCCATCTGCTGCAGCCGGAAGGTCGGGTAGACACGTCCGCTGAAGCTCATGGGATCGGGGAAGGCGAAGGTGGCTCCCCGCAGGTCCGCCAGGGTTTGGGCCGGGCTGGTCGCGGGCACGATGAGGACAGAATGGTAGACGGTCTGCCCCTGGATGACCGGCGCGGCCAGCAGCTCCATGCCGAAGTGGTCGTGGCCTTCTACATAGGCGCTGGTGCAGACCAGCCCCAGGTCCACCTCCTGCTCGGCCAGCAACTGGTTCACCTCGGCGTACGTCTTGCGCTGGATCAACTGAGCCGGGCGCCCCAGGCGCTGCCCCAGATAGCGCACCAATGCCCCGTAGCTCTCCGCGTTGCCCTGGGGGGAAATGATGGCCGCCACCGCGACGCGCAGGGGGGTGACCTCGGCCGTGGCCATGGGCAAGGGCCGCCGAACCTCCAGATCCAGATAGGGCAGGGGCTCAGCCCGGGCCGCGCGACAGCCCGCCAGCCCCAGCATGAGCAAAGGAACCAGCCAGCGTAGAAGCCAGCCAGGCGGACGAACAGTTTGAGCGCTCATCGGTCTTCTCCAGAGGTGGACATCAAGGGCACCGCTCCTGCCTTCTGGGCCCTCCCTTTGTGGCTTAATCTTATCACATTCAGGACGGCGCCGCATCGGTGGTGCGCATCCGCAGATGCGCACTCCTCGAAAGGACAACCACGACGCGGCGTCGGCATCCGCAGATGCCGGGCTGAATCTGCGCCTTTTTTCAGGACAGGATGCTCACGCCGACCACGGGCAGCCATCATGAAATGGCGAATCTGTGTTCATCGGTGCAATCTGTGGTTTTTACAGCAGATTCCTCGATTCCTCGAATGGGATTGCAGAATCCCTGAACCTCGTGCTATGCTACTACAGTCTGGCGTAAATACCACAGCAGAAATTCCGGGTGCCCTCTGGGCGCACTCCCTCTGGTGGAAACCATCGGCGAATTTCTGCCGGGATTGACTACCCATGTTCACCCGCCAGCCTTACATGGAAGCCAGGCCGACGTGATGTCATCTACTCCCCAGGAGTTGTCCATGGACACCTTGCGTCAGCTCTACCCGGAATGCCGCAGCGTTCCCTTTACTGGTGCGTACCTGGCCCACGACCTGCGCAGCCGATCGGCCTCCTCCGAACGCCCATTCTTCTACGCCAATTTCGTGGTCAGCCTGGACGGCCGCATCGCCATCCCAGACGAAGACGGCAAGGGGCTCGCGGTTCCCAAGGCCATCGCCAATGACCGGGACTGGCAGCTCTTCCAGGAGCTGGCTGCCCAGGCGGACCTCATCATCACCACAGGGCGCTACCTGCGAGACCGGGCCCAGGGCCGCGGCCAGGAGATCCTCCAGGTGGACGATCCCCGTTATGCCTACCTGCGCACCTGGCGAGCCGAACAGGGGCTGAAGCCCCACCCGGATCTGGCCATCATCAGCAACAGCCTGCGCTTTCCCATCCCCGACGTCCTGACCGCCGGTGGCCGCCGGGTCCTGATCTTTACCGGGGCCGATCCGGATCCGGAACGGGTGAAGGAGCTCGAAGCCCAGGCCGGCCAGGTGATCGTGGCCGGCGGCGAACGGGTGGAGGGGCAGGTACTGGCCCAGCAGTTGAAGGACCAGGGCTACCGAACCATTTATTCCTCAGCCGGCCCCAAAATCCTACATATGTTGCTGGATGGCGGGGTGCTCGATCGATTATACTTGACCTTTGCCAGCCGACTTCTGGCCGGCGACCCCTTCGCCGCCGTGGTGGATGGCCCCCGGTTTCCAAAGGCGATAGACGCACGCCTCCACACCCTCTATCTGGATACAGAAGGGTTGGAGGGCCTGGGTCAACTCTTCGCCTGTTACGAAATTCTCTGACAGAACGGCTTCACGCGCTCCAGGAGTCAAGCCAACCCGATGGTCCAGGCCGATCCCAAAATCCTGGTAATCAACGCCAATCCATCTTCCCTCTCTACCATCCAGGCGGGGATCCAGACCCTCTACCCCCGAGCACGGGTAGAACCGGTCCTGGATGGTCAGGCCGTTCTCCAGGCCGCCGCGGATCTTCGACCGGATGTGGCCATCATCGACGATCAGCCCGGGGGAGCGGACCTGCTGGCATCGATCCGATTGCTCAGGGACCACAGCCCTCGCCTCCCCATTGTCGTCCTGATCCGGCTGGAGCAGGAAGCGCTGGCCGACGCCACCCTGGCAGCCGGCGCCGACGATTATCTGCTCAAAACGCCCCTGGTCTATCGCCGCCTGCCAAAGGTAGTTGCCGTCAACCTGGAACGGCAGACCCAGCGACAACAGCTGGCCAGCAGCCAGGAGCGCTATCAGCAGCTCTTTGCCAGCGTCCCCGTGGGCCTCTTCCGCTGTGGCGAGGGGGCCAGGATGGTGGCCGTCAACCCGGCGCTGGCGGAGATCCTGGGCGCGCCGGGGCCATCCCAGCTCCTGGGCCACTGTCTGGTGGACTTCTTCGTGGACTCCGCCCTGGCAGCCCAGTGGCAGGACCAGCTGGCCCAGCCGGGGGCCGAAGGCCGTTTCGAAGGGGAGTTCCGCCGCCTGGACGGCCAGACCCTCTGGGTGCGCATTCAGGCCCGCAAGATCGCCGACCCGGTCAACGGGAACCATTACTGCGAAGGCAGCCTGGAGGACATCAGCAAGCAACGCCAGGCCCAGCAGGCGCTGCGCGCGTCGGAAGAAAAGCTGCGTCTCATCTTTGAGCACGCGTTCGACGGCATCAGCATCTACGAAGAGCTGCCCGAGAGCGGTTCCCGCCGCCTGCTGGAATGCAACGAACGCTACGCGGAGATGGCGGGCCGAAGCAAGGAGGAGCTGCTGGCCCTGGGCAACACCTCCCTGCTCCATCGCAAGGTGAGCCGCCGCTTCAGCCGGGCTGAGAACTTGATCATCCGCCAGCATCAACTCCGCTATCGGGGCCTCTTCTCCTGGATTCGCCCCGACGGCAAGGAAAACGTCATCGAGTACTCTGCCGCGCCCATCAACCTGGATGGCCGCCCCCTGACCATCGGCATCGACCGGGACATCACCGAACGCATCCGGGCCCAGGAAGAGATCCAGCGCCGGGCCGCTCACCTGGAAGCCCTCAATGGGGTCATCGCGGCAGGAGCCATGGCCCGGGCGCCGCGGGAGCTGATGGAGCAGACCGCGCGCCAGCTGTCCAGGGCCCTGCAGGCCGACCGGGTCCTCCTGTGGGTGGGCAACGAGATGGTCGCCGAAGGGATCGAGCTGGAAGCCGCGCAGGCATGGCAGGCCCGGCTCGCGCCGGTGCTCTCCACCGGAGTCCAGCGCATTGCCGGCGAGGTTGGGGAGGACGAGCGAAGCAGCCGGCGGGACACGCTGCTCGCGCCCATCACCCACGAGGGCCGCGTTTTGGGCGGCATCCTGGCCCGGGCGGTGGATGTGGATGCCTGGCCCCACGATGCCGAGACCCTGGCCCAGGCGGTGGGTAAGGAGGTAGGCGCCGCCCTGGAGCGCCTCTACTTGTTGGATCAGGTCCAGACCCAGGCCCGGCGACTCCAGATGCTCATGGACGCCTCGCCGGATGGCCTCCTTTTCCTGGATCCGGAATGGCGGGTGGTGGTGGCCAACAGCGCGGCAGAACAGGCCCTGCAGCGGTTGGGGCAGATGCCGTCCCAGACACCCCTGACCCACCTGGGGCCCATCCCGTTGGAAGTACTGCTAACCGCTTCCTCCCCAGGCGAAATCCAGGAGATCCACCAGCCCGAGGGCACCATCTACGAAGTCAGTGCCCGTCCCGTCCACACCCAACAGCAAGAGCAGGGGTGGCTACTCCAGATCCGAGATGTAACCCGGGAACGAGAACGCCAGCAGCAGAGCGAACAGCAGGGGCGGCTGGCCGCGGTGGGGCAGCTGGCGGCCGGGATTGCCCACGACTTCAACAACATTCTGGCGGTCATCCTGCTCCTGGCCCAGTTGCTGGAAGCCGAGTTGTCCATGCCTGAAAAGAGCCGGCGCCGGCTGGAGAACATCATCCGCCAGGCTCAGCACGCGTCCAACCTGATCCATCAGATCCTGGACTTCAGCCGCCGGTCGGTCCTGAAGCGTACCACCGATGATTTCAGTGCGGTGGTGGCAGAGACGGCGGAGTTGCTGCGGCGAACCCTGGCCAGCAACATCCAGGTGGTGGACAGCTACCAGGCGGCGGATTTCACCATGGAAGCCGATTTTACCCGGCTCAAACAGGTGTTGATGAACCTGGCGGTGAACGCACGAGATGCCATGGCATCGGGTGGCACCCTCACCTTTACACTGGAACGGCTGTGTGTCCAACCGAACGAACAGCCCCCGGTGGCCGGCCTATCAGCCGGGGAGTGGATCCGGCTGACGGTGACCGACACGGGCGAGGGCATGTCTGCGGAGGTATTGCCCCACATCTTTGAGCCTTTCTTCACCACCAAGGAGGTAGGCCAGGGGACCGGCCTGGGGCTTTCCCAGGTGTATGGGATTGTCAAGCAGCACGGCGGCGAGATCGCCGTGGAAAGTCGCCCGGGGCAGGGAGCCCGGTTCGACATCTACCTGCCGGCCCTGCCGGCCCCGAAGATGGGGGAGACCATCTCCGAGCCGACGGAGACTGTCCAGGGGCGGAGTCATACCCTGCTGCTGGTGGAAGATGAGGAGCTGCTGCGGGAGGCCCTGGCTGAGGTATTTCAGTCGTACGGGTACCAGGTGCTGACTGCGTCCGGCGGTGCGGAAGCCCTGGAAAAGTACGAACAGGTCAACGGCCAGGTGGACCTGGTCATCAGCGACATGGCTATGTTGGGCATGAATGGCATCGAACTGCACCGGGCCCTGCAGCAACGGGCGCCCGCCATCCGCACCATCATCATCAGCGGTCACCCATCCCAGCGGCAACAGGTGGACTGGCGGCAGTTGGGCATCCGGGCATGGCTCCAGAAGCCGGTGAGCGTTGGCGAGCTGATGGAGCAGGTCCACAAGGTGCTGGAAACGGTCAGCCCTTCAGGCCGGTAGTGGCCAAACCGCGCACCAGGAAGCGCTGGGCGTAGAGGAAAAGGGCAATGACCGGGACGGTGACCATGACCGACGCGGCCATGAGTTCAGCCCATTGGGTGCCAAACTCCTGATTGAAGGCAGCAAGGCCTAGTTGAAGGGTCTTCATCTGATCTTCCTTCACCACCACCAGGGGCCACAAGAAATCGTTCCATGTCCAAAGAAACGAAAAGAGCCCCATGGTTCCAATCACCGGCTTGGAATTGGGTACCAGGATGCGCCAGAAGAAGCCGGCGTGGGAACAGCCGTCGATGAGGGCAGCATCTTCAATTTCGCGCGGGAAGCTCTGGAAAAACTGCCTGAAAATGAATACCCCGTATACTGAAATCAGTCCGGGGAAAATCAGCCCGGGATAGCTGTTGAGCAGGCCGATCCCCCCTTGCCCAAACAGATCGTTGCCACCGGCCAGGGGAAAGCGACGGATCAGCAAGAAGATAGGCAGCACCAGAACTTCAAAGGGAACCATCATGGTGATAAGGAGGGCAAAAAACAGCGCATGACGGCCGGGAAATTCCAGCCGGGCAAAAACATAGCCGGCCATCGCGCCCAGAAGGATCTGGCCAGCCACGTCGGCAACAGTCACGAAGGTTGTATTCCGAAAAAGACGGCCCATATCGATGGCATGATAAGCATCGGCGTAGTTTGCCCAGTCGAACTGGCTTGGGATCCAGCGTGGGGTGATGCCGAAAATTTCCGCATCCACTTTGACCGAAGTCAACACCATCCAGACGAATGGCAGAATCATGACAAGTGCGCCAAGAGTCAACAGCAAATAGACGAACAGCAACGTTAAGCGGAATTCCTGCCGTCTGTTTGTCAGCAATGGGGCCATCTTAGTTCTCCTCGCGCAAGAGGCGGAAATTCAAAATCGTAATCAACAAAATTGTCGCCAACAGAACCATGGAAATTGCACCTGCCCTGCCCAGGCGCAGATATCCAAAAGCGTTCATATAGACTTCCCAAACCAAGGTGTTTGTCGTCAGGAGAGGCCCACCCTGGGTCAAGATAAAAATCAGCCCAAAACTACGGAAAATACCGATCGAGTAAGTCACCACGACAAAGAGGATGATGGGGCGTAGAAGCGGTACAGTAATAAATGCGAATATCTGCCAATTCTTAGCTCCATCGATGCGTGCAGCTTCATAAAGTTCGGTGGGGATGTCCTGAAGACCGGCCAGGAAAATCACCATATTGGCACCCAGAGCCGCCCATAGCGTGACGATAATCAGTGAAGGCAATGCCAATTTCGGATCATAGAGCCACTGCTGGGGAGGGATCCCCACCAGCCCCAGGAAGTAGTTAAGTAGGCCTACCTGAGGATTAAAAATCCATTTCCAAATCAATGACGAAACCACCACCGAGGTCACCACAGGCAGGTAGTAAATAGTCCGGAAGATGATACGCCCGCGAATAGGTTGATCCAGGAGCACTGCGACGACCAGGGCCAATGCCGTGCCCAGAGGGACACTCCCGACCGTAAAGAGAATGGTATTACGAATGGCCTTCAGGGTGACCTCAGTGGTAAAGACCCATCGGTAGTTGGCCAGGCCGGTAAACTTCATGGGCGAAAACAGGTCGTAGTTGGTGAAGCTGAGGACAATATTGTACAGGACCGGATAGAACTTGATGGCGATGAAGATCAGCATGGGCACTAGCAAAAAGGTATAGGCAGTAAACCATTCACTCCCTATCCAGCGCTCCACCCGCCGTTGCCATCCGGGCTGGGGACGTACAGCTGTGGGAGAATCACTCATTATCGTCGACATGGTTCTTTTCGCCTCATTCCTGGCTATAGGTCTATGCAACACCTGGTTTGGGGAATTGGAAGAAGGCCGACTTCTGACCGAAGTCGACCTTCTGGGACGTGATGGTCCGGCTGAGCACTGCTATGCATCTTCGGCCAGGATGGCGTCGATCTCCGCACAAGTGGCGACCATCGTCTCCTCAGGCGAAAGCTCACCCCGCAGGCACTTTTCCAGGTTGGTCGCCAAAGGCCGGAATAACTCAATGAGCCGCCAATGTTTGGGATACGGCACCGCGTACTCGGTGGCAGTCAATAATACCTTCATCCGATCGGTCATGAATTCCGCATCTGCCAGGGAACGACGGGGCGGTGTGACTCCTGCACTGGCACAATATTTCTCCAACATAGGTGCGCTGGTCAGATGCTGGAAAAACGCCCATGCCATGTCGGGTGTTTTGGTCAGGCTCGAGATGAAGAATTTATTTACCCACACGTGGCAAGCCTGTACTTTGTGGCGTAAGGGCAAAGTCACCACCAGATGCTCTAACTGGTCGGGGGCGTAGAGATTGACATCTCGTTCCAGGAAGGAAGAATCGTAAGTCGAAGAGGCCATCCCTACCGCAATCGGCGCCAGATCGCCCTGGGCTTCAAAGCCGGGATAGGGCTGCACCTGATCTTCGACGACCAGGGTATACACATATTCCAGTGCTTCGATGGCCGGAGGCTCATCCAGAGTACAATGGGTGAGATCATCGCTTAAAAACTGCCCACCAGCCATCTCCATGAACTGCATATAAGCCTGCAAGTCGTTCTGCCAACCGCCGGGGCCAGAAAAATGGTATCCTTCCCGGGTAATTTTCCCGTTCTCCCGGATGGTTAACGCATTGGCAAACTCCCGCAACTCCTCCCAGTTGGTCGGCGGTGCCGCGATCCCGGCCTCCTCCATATGGTCCTGACGGTACCAGAAGGAACGGATGTCAATCCGGTACGGAACCGCCACAATACTACCGTCTATGGTGACATCGTCCTGCAATGCCGGGAAGAAATCATCCCAGTTCCACTCATCGCCGGCCAGGGCAATGTAATCGTCCAACGGCAGCGCCCATCCCCGTTTGGCCATTTGCGGCGCCCAAACTGCCCCTCCCTGGAAAACATCCGGAGTGACACCGCTGGCAAAGGCTGTAGTCATCTGTTCATTATAACGTCCCCAATCTGTGTAATTGACATTGACCGTGACATTTTTCTCCCTGGTGAAGGCTGGAATGATCTCATCTTCCAGGACAGCTTTGGTTGGCTCTGCATAATCGACCATCATCAGGCTCAGTTCAACCGTTTCTCCCGTTGCAGACGGTTCTCCCTGTGCGCCTTCAGTGGTCGGAGCAGGTGCAGGTGCACAAGCAACCAACAGGGTCCCAAGGGAGAGCGTCCCGCTCAGACGCAGAAAATTTCGTCGATCCAATTTGGCTGGCATGGGGTTCCTCCTAGATTGATTCGTGAGAGTGTAAACAATAAGTAGGGCACTTTTTCATCTACAAGCGCCAGATGGTAAGCTATGGTTCTGCGGGTGACAGGGATTCCCACTCACTGTAACAAAAGATTGCCCACCCTTGCCACCCCCCAGGCTGCCAGAACACTGCCAAAGACTGCCATGTCCCATAACGAACGCCACCAACCTGCACCAGCGGAACCCGGTCCACCACCCGAGTTCGTCGAGCAGGTGAAGCAGGCCCTGGATCACCTGTACGATATCGACTTCCTGGAACGCCATCCCCTGACCTTTACTACAGGGGCCGGCGAGGAGTCGCCGCCCGCGCTGCGAGGACAGCGGCTGCGGTGGGAGCTTTCTGCTGCCATCGAAGCCCTGAACCCCGGCGCGCATGTCCCCTTCGCCGCGCCACCGGCCCGCATCTACAACCTGCTCAGCCTTCGCTATGTGGAACGCCGCAGCGTGCTCCAGGCCGCCCAGGAGCTCAACCTCTCCGAACGCCAGGCCCACCGGGATCTGCGCCAGGGAGAAGAGCGGGTGGCCGCGCAACTGTGGGCACGCCGCCCAGAGCTGTCGCGCCAGGAACCCCGCGCCCTTCAGCTCTCGTCTTTCGAGGCAGAGATGGCCCGCTTTGAGCCCCACCCCCGCCCCACGGACCTGGGGCAACTCCTGCGCCATGCCCGGCAGGTGGTCGCTCCCCTGGCCGCCCAGCGTGGCATCGACCTCCAAATCCACCTTTCCACCCAGCAGGCCGTGGTTTCCCTGGACCCGGCCATCGCCGAACAGGTGTTGGTCAACACCCTCAGCCATGCCATCCAACAGGCCGCAGGCGGTTACCTCACTGTCCGTTTGCATGACCGGTCGGATACGGTCCGGATCTCCCTGGAATTTGCCGTCTCGTCTGCCAGCCAGCCCCGTACCGCCCTCGATCTGGTCACTCTGCAAATCGCCGACCGACTGGGCTGGCAGCTGAGCCAGGAAACACCTGAACCCGAGCTGCGGACCATCTGCCTGCAAATCCCCACCCGGGGCCCCACCGTCCTGGTCATCGACGACAACGAGGGGCTGGTCAGCCTGCTGGAACGGTATCTCACCGACCAGGCGTGCCGGGTGGTGGCCGCCACCAATGGCCAGGAGGGCCTCCAACTCCTGGAAAACCTGGTGCCCGACGCTATCATCCTGGACATCATGATGCCCGAAATGCACGGCTGGGAATTCCTGCAGCGGGTCCGGGCCAGGCCAGCCCTGGCCCGGGTGCCCGTCATCATCTGCTCAGTCATCCACAACCCCCAGCTGGCCTACTCCCTGGGCGCCTCCTTCTTCCTGCCCAAACCCGTCCGCCGCCGGGACATCTTGGAGGCCTTACAGCAGGTGGGGGTGATGTGACCGGGCAGCGCTAAAACAGATGGCATCCAGCAACATGAGGAATATCCATGGAAACCATTCCCGACCATCGCCACATCGCCAACGGCTACGAAATTCCCTCCGAGACTTATTGCGACCAGCCCTACATCGTCCAGACCGACGATGGCGCCTGGCTCTGCGTGATGACCACTGGCAGCGGCCACGAAGGCCACCCCGGCCAACATGTGGTCACCCTGCGCAGCACCGACCAGGGCCGCACCTGGAGCCAGCCGGTCCCCCTGGAGCCGGCCGATGGCCCGGAAGCCTCCTATGCCGTGCTCCTCAAGGTGCCCGGCGGACGCATCTACGCCTTCTACAACCACAACACCGACAACATCCGCCAGGTCAAGGCCGAGGAAGTGGCCGCGGACTGGGCCCCCGACGGCTGGTGTCGGCGAGTGGACTCCCTGGGCTACTTCGTCTTCAAGTATAGCGACGACGGCGGACGCACCTGGTCCCCCCAGCGCTATCCCATTCCCGTGCGGGAAATGGCCATCGACCGGGAAAATGTCTACGGCGGCGCCATCCGCTTCTTCTGGAACGTGGGCCGCCCCTTCATCCACGACGGTGCTGCCTACGTCTCCCTTCACAAGGTCGGGGGATTCGGACGGGGCTTCTTCACCCGCTCGGAAGGGGTGCTGCTGAAGAGCGAAAACATCCTCACCGAAAGGGACCCCGAACGCATCACCTGGGAGACCCTGCCCGACGGCGACCACGGCCTGCGGGCGCCTGCCGGCGGCGGCCCCATCGCCGAAGAGCAGAGCTATTCGGTCCTCAGCGATGGCACCTTCTTCTGCGTCTATCGCACCATCGACGGCCACCCAGCCTATGCCTACAGCCGGGACCAAGGCCACACCTGGACAGAACCCCAGTACCTCCGCTACGCCAACGGGCGTCTGGTCAAGCATCCCCGGGCGGCCAACTTCGCCTGGCGCTGCCAGAACGGCCACTTCCTCTACTGGTTTCACAACCACGGCGGCACCTGGTACGAAGACCGCAACCCCGTCTGGCTCTGCGGCGGGGTGGAAGTGGACGGCCCCGACGGCAAGGAGATCCGCTGGAGCCAGCCAGAAATCGCCCTCTACGACGACGATCCCTTCATCCGCATGAGCTACCCGGACCTGGTGGAGGAAGACGGCCGCTATTTCGTGACCGAAACCCAGAAGGACATCGCCCGGGTCCACGAGCTGGATCCCACCCTACTGGCAGACTTGTGGGGCCAGTTCAAGCGGGCGACCGTGGCCCGGGATGGTCTGCTCTTGGAGCAAGGCTCTCCCATGCCTGACCGGGTGGAGGCACCTCCACTGCCCGTCTTCGTGCGCCGCAGCGCCAGCCGGGCCGACCACGGCACCGAAGATCTGCGGGCCGGCTTCACGGTGGAGCTGTGGATACAGCTGGACTCCCTGGCAGCGGGGCAGATCCTGCTGGACAACCGCACCCGCAACGGCAAGGGGTTCTGCCTCCAGACCACGGCCCGGGGCACGGTGGAGATGGTCCTCAACGACGGCCGCACCGAAAATCGCTGGGATTGTGACCCGGGTCTGCTCTCGCCGGGCAGCCGCCATCACCTGGTGGCCATTGTGGACGGCGGACCGAAGATCGTCTCCTTCGTGGTGGATGGCGTGCTGTGCGATGGCGGGAAGTTCCGCCAGTTTGGCTGGGGGCGCTTCAGCCCCCACCTGCGGGAACTCAACGGTGAGGTGCATCTGCGCATCGGCCCGAAGCTCCAGGGCCGCATCCATCTCGTCCGCCTATACGGCCGCTACCTGCGCACCTCCGAAGCCATCGGCAACTATCGGGCGGGCCTTTAAAACAGGATTGATGCCGATTGTCTAATCAAGAGGCATCGCAGGTCACGTATGGAAACCGGACCCACGCAATCATGAACGCCACTTCACAAGACGATCGGTATTACGAGCAGGATTTACGAGACGGTGGGGGAAGGCCAGGGAATCCGCTCGGGATCCCGGGGTTCCATCGCATGGAGCAGGGCCTGCAGGCAGCTCAGCACCTCCGCCGGCCTGGCCCCGTCGGGATGGTGAAGCAGCAGCCGGCTGCCGCGGCGATTCAGCACATCTTCGGCAAAGCTGGTGGCGGTCAGGACGATCACCGGCAGATCAGCCCAGCGGTGCTCCTGGCGCATGGCCTGGAGCACCTGGAAACCGTCGCAACCCGGCATGATCAGGTCGAGCAGCAGGAGGTCTGGGACCCGCTCCCGGAGTGCCTGTAACCCCTGTTCGCCGCCGTAACAACTGCGCACCGTCCAGCCTCCGCCCCCGGCCTCTAGCATGCGTTCCACCAGTTGGCAGAAATTGCGGTCGTCGTCCACGACCAGGATGTCATGCACAGCGCCGACCTGGTGGATGGCATCCAGAAGCCGTCGTGCGGTGATGGGCTTGTTGAGGCAGGCCGTTACCTGTAAATCTGCCGCCACCCAGGCCTGGCTGGGCAACGAACACTGGATCAGGGGCACCGGCAGCGCGAACAGGGAACGATCCTCCCTCTCCTCGCCTGGGAGGACGTTCCAGATCACCGCCTGGGGCCGGTGCAGGGCCAGACTGGCCTCCAGCGCCTCGGGCCGGGCTACATGGATCACTTCATAGTCTGTCAGGTGGCGGTCGAGCAGGATGGCCACGCCCGGATCGGGGTCAAGTACCAGCAGGGTCGGCAACCCGGAGGCAGGCTGGGCGGGTAGCGGGCGGCTCAGATAGAGCCGGGAGAGGGAAACAGCTTCTTCGGGGATGGGCAGGGTAAAGGTGAAGGTGGAGCCCTTTCCCAATTCACTCTCCACCCAGATGCGGCCGTCATGGGCTTCCACAAAATGCTTGCAGATGGCCAGGCCCAGCCCCGTGCCGCCGTGGGTTCGATGCAGCGAACGATCCACCTGGTAGAACTCATCAAACAGGTGGGGGAGCTCCTCTGGTGGGATCCCCGGCCCGGTATCTTGGACGCGGATCTGCACTTCCCCCCGAACCCGGCGCACTTCCACCCGCACCGAGCCCTGTTCGGTAAAACGGGCGGCATTGTTGAGGAGGTTCAACAGGGTCTGGCGAATGCGGATCCGATCCAGGAGCAGGGGCGGCAGGTTCGGCGGAACGAGGGTCTCCAGGCGCACCGGCCGCCCCCGGAACAGATCCTGGGCCATCTCCACCGTCTCCCGGACGAGCCCGCCCAGATCCGTTACCTCTTTGTCCAGGACGAAGCCGGCAAGCTCGAAGCGGGAAAGGTCCAATACGTCGTCAATCATCTCCAGGAGGTGACGGGCGCTCCGGTAGATCTGGTACACGTCCCGGCGCAGGGCCATGGGCCACTCCATGGGGCCGTAGATCTCGGGCGAAAGGTGCATGATCTCGCTGAAGCCCAGGATGAGGTTGAGGGGGGTGCGCAGCTCGTGGCTCACGTTGGCGGCGAACTGCTCCTTCATCCGCCGGGCCTCTTCTGCCTGTTGGCGGGCCACCACCAACTCCTGTTGGGCCCGACGCAACAGTCGATTGCTCAACTCCACCGCGTGGAGGGTACGGCTCAGTTCTCCCCGGTGGATGCGCACATCCTCCAGCAGGCGGTTGGCCCGCTCCTGGAGCTGCCAGGCCCAGGCCAGCACGGTGTAAAGAGTGTACACCGCCAGCCAGGAGAGCCCCAGGGTGACCGCGGTGGTCAGGGCCAGGCCTCGCCAGCCATAGGCACGCAGGCCCTGCTGTTCCAAAAACCACGCCAGCCCCAGCACCAGGACAGCCGGAATCACTACACCCCAGGGCATCAAAAAAGCGCCCACCACCACGAGGGGCAACAGCAGAAACGGCAGCCAGGGGAGGCCGTTCAGCCACATCGCCCCCAGGAGCAGGCCGGTCAGGCCAGCTATCAGCAGATACCGGGCCCATTGGACATGGCGCCGGTTCAGCCAGTAAACGCCTGCGCCCAGCCCCGCCAACCCTGCCAGCAGGCCCTCCAACGCCAGGGGAAACGGATTCATGGGCAGCACCAGCCAGGCCAGGACTCCCCCCACGGCTGCCGTAAACAGCCCCAGACGCCCGGTCAACTGGGTGTGGAGTTCGGCCAGGTTGGCCAGGTCGAAGCCTTCGTCGAAAAAGTAGGCCATGCCACGGAACATGATTGGACTCCTGGACTGGATTTTCCCAACAATTGACACCACCGCGCGCTGTATGTTAGCATTGTTGGCGGTACAATTGAAGTGCGTTCCTGGCCATGCACCCTGACAACCGCATGGTTCAGAGCCGCATTCCTAAAGACGTTGACAGAGGCCATGCTTCGTCCGTGACGCCGTTCAGAGAGTTGCCGGGTGGTGCGAGGCAACCGGCAGCGGCGAAGTAGCACCTCTCGAGTCCCCGGCAGGAAATGGCCGGGCGGTTCACGCCGTTATCGTGGAATGAGGCGAGCAGCAGAGGCTGCCGCGAATTCAGGTGGCACCACGGAGTTCCCTTCGTCCTGAGCTTCAGGCGAAGGGAATTTTTCATTGGGACGAAAACCGTGAAGCAGGAAGGAGCAGAATGATGCTGGACATCCGCTGGATGCGAGAAAACCGGGAGGCGCTGGCCGAGGCCATGCGCAAACTCAACGCGACCGACGCCCCCTGGGAGGAAGCCCTGGCTCTGGACGAACGCCGCCGGGAATTGCTGACCCAGGTAGAAGCCTTGCGGGCCGAGCGCAATGCCGGCTCCAAGGAGGTCGGGCGGCTGTTCCGAGAAAAGAAAATCGAGGAGGCCAACGCCCTCAAGGAGCGCATGGCCCAGATCGGCGCGGAAATCGAACGCCTGGATGCGGAGCTGCGCCAGGTGGAGGCCGATTTCGAGCAAGCCATGCTCCGCATTCCCAATCCCCCCGAGCCGGACGTCCCCGTCGCGCCTGACGAATCGGGGAATGTGGTGGTCAAGGAACACGGCACCAAGCCCACTTTCGACTTCACCCCGCTGCCCCACTGGGAGCTGGGCGAGCGGCTGGACATCCTGGATATCGAGCGGGGCGTGAAGCTGGCCGGCAGCCGCTTCTACGTCCTGAAGGGAGCCGGCGCCCAGCTCCAACGGGCGTTGATTAACTGGTTCCTGGATGTGCATGTCAACGAGCACGGCTACCAGGAAGTCTACCCCCCCTTCATGGTGCGGGAGTACTGCATGGTGGGGACCGGCAACCTGCCCAAGTTCGGCGACGTGCTCTACCGGGATGCGGAGGAGGATTACTGGCTGATCCCCACCGCGGAGGTGCCGGTGACCAACCTGCACCGGGATGAAATCCTGGAGCCCGGCCAGCTTCCCCTCTACTACGTGGCCCACACGCCCTGCTTCCGCCGGGAAAAGGTCTCGGCCGGGAAAGACGTGCGGGGCATCAAGCGGGTCCACCAGTTTGAAAAGGTGGAGATGGTGAAGTTCGTGGAGCCGGCCACCGGCCGGGAGGAGCTGGAATCCCTGACCCGCAACGCCGAAACCCTGCTGGAACGCCTGGGGCTGCCCTACCGCCGGGTCCTGATCGCCACCGGGGATCTCTCCTTCGTGGCCTGCATTAAATACGACCTGGAGGTATGGTCGGCAGGCTGCCAGGAATGGCTGGAGGTGAGCTCC
Source organism: Litorilinea aerophila (assembly GCF_006569185.2). Taxonomy (NCBI): domain Bacteria; kingdom Bacillati; phylum Chloroflexota; class Caldilineae; order Caldilineales; family Caldilineaceae; genus Litorilinea; species Litorilinea aerophila. The sequence continues at coordinate 276,377 of NZ_VIGC02000002.1, forward strand.
TGCTCCTGGTTCCGGGACTTCCAGGCTCGCCGCGCCAACATTCGCTACCGACCAGCCGAGGGCGCCCGCCCCGAGTTTGTCCACACCCTGAACGGCTCCGGCCTGGCCCTGCCCCGGGTCATCATCGCTATCCTGGAGAACTACCAACAGCCCGACGGCACCGTTATTGTGCCGGAAGTGTTGCGGCCGTACATGGGCGGGCGGGAACGCATCGGCTGAGCCGCGGGTTCAGACACGCCGCAGGTCCGGCCTCCCGGCTGGACAGTCGTTCCATGCACCCTTGTCACGCAAGGATGCGTGACCTACGAGCCGCAGGTCCGGTCCCCCGGCCGGACAGTCGTTCCATGCACCCTTGTCACGCAGGGATGCGTGACCTACACGCCGGTCCGGCCTCCCGGCTGGACAGTCGTTCCATGCACCCTTGTCACGCAAGGATGCATGACCTACGGACGACAGAGCGTAGAGACGCACGGCCGTGCGTCTCTACGCATGTAGAGGACCTTACAGATGAACGCCAAAGCCTGGAGTAGGGTAGGCCCATGATATAAACCCTTCCCACCTGTCGGCGGGCTCCACATGCGGGTCACCGGCTCTCTGTCCTCATCATCAAAGGAGCAAAACCATGCGCGATGCGGTCCTACGGGCCCAAAAGGATAAATGGATGGCGCCCCTGGCGCAATACTACTTCCGCCAGGTCCATCCCAATGTCCTTTCGGGAATTGCCCTGACTGTCGGTCTGGTGGCTGCCTGGCTGGCCATGGAAGAACGCTACGCCCTGGGTCTGCTCATGTGGTTCCTGAACCGCATCCTGGATGGGCTGGACGGCCTGGTGGCCCGCACCCATGCCAAACAGAGCGATTTCGGCGGCTACCTGGACCTCTTGCTGGACTTCATCGTGTACCTGGCCGTTCCCCTGGGCTTTGTGGCTGCCAACCCCAGCCTGCCGGTGCTGTGGAGCGCGCTGGCCTTGCTGGCTTCTTACGTCCTGAACCTCCTCTCCTGGACCACCCTCTCGGCTCTATTGGAAAAACGCGAGCGCCGCAAGAGCCCACGCCTGACCAGCGTGGAAATGCCTGCCGGCCTGATTGAAGGCGCGGAGACGATCCTGTTCTACAGCTTCTTCTTCCTCATGCCCCAGGCCATCACCTACCTGTTCGGGCTAATGGCCCTGCTGGTACTGGTGACGGCGGGGCAACGGATAGTGTGGGCCTATCGACACCTGTGATCACCTGCCCCACAGTGAAGATCATCGCCATGGCCGCCAACCACGAGGAGCCCCAGATGCACGCGGTACCTGACACCAATCCAGAGGGAACCGACACCACCGTGGAGCCCACGCCTCCAAGGCTGGCCCTGATACGCTGGCAAAAAGGGATCGCCCTGGCCGCCTGGGCGATCCTGGTGGGCGGCTACTATTGGTACACGACCGCCAACCAGCTGGATCCCCTCACCGCGGCCGGGCGTCTGGTCGAGTTCACCCGGGAAAGCACCTATGGGCCCCTGATCTACATTGGCCTGTATGCCCTGCGCCCGCTCATCTTCTTTTCTGCTGCGGTGCTCACCGTGGTCGGCGGCTTCCTGTTCGGCCCGGTCTGGGGCGTGATCTACACCGTCATTGCCGGCAACCTCTCGGCCATGGTGGCCTACTGGGTGGGCCGTTACTTCGGCAGCGGCCTCCTGCCGGCCCAGGAGACCCAGGGGATCATCCAGCGCTATGCCCGACGCCTGCGCCAGAACAGCTTCGAAACGGTCCTGGTCATGCGCTTCCTCTTCCTGCCCTACGACCTGGTCAACTACCTGGCGGGCTTCCTGCACATCGACTGGAAAGCATTCCTGCTGGCCACTGTGTTGGGCAACATCCCCGGCACGATTTCGGTGGTGCTGTTGGGCGCATCCATCGAAGGGGACTTCAGCCAGGGCCTGCCCGGTTTGAATCCCTGGACCCTGCTGGCCTCCGCTGTACTCTTTGGGGTAAGTCTGGCCCTGTCCCGCTACTTCAAACGGCGGGAAACATCCAGTCGTGAATAGTCCGGGGAGAAAGCGTCCCGAAGGGAGTAATCGCCATGTCCACATCTCCAGGCAGCCAGATGGTGCCCCCGGTAGAACGGGAAAAGCGCCAGGCGGACTCCGCCCCATCGGTCGAGGTTCATCCCATGGACGAACACAACCGCCGGCTGGTGGCCAACGTCCATCCGCCGGCGTGGCAAAACCCCGTGCCCCAGGGTCGCTACAACCTGGTGATCATTGGGGGCGGCTCCGCGGGGCTGGTGGCCGCGGCCGGGGCAGCCGGCCTGGGCGCCCGGGTGGCCCTGGTGGAACGGCATCTGCTGGGCGGCGACTGCCTGAACGTGGGCTGTGTGCCATCCAAGGTGCTGATCCGCTCGGCCCGGGCAGTGGGTGACATCGCCCGGGCAGGGGCCCTGGGCATCCAGGTGCCGCCCGTGTCGGTGGACTTCGCCGCGGTGATGGAACGGGTGCGGCAGGTGCGGGCAGCGATCAGCGATCACGACTCGGTGTGGCGTTTCCAGCGCCTGGGGGTGGATGTCTACCTGGGCGAGGGCCGCTTCAGCGGCCCGGATACGGTGACGGTGGATGGCCAGACCCTGCGCTTCCAAAAGGCCCTCATTGCCACCGGCTCCCGGCCCATGGTCCTCCCCATCCCCGGCCTGGCGGAGGTGGGCTATCTGACCAACGAGACCCTCTTCGAGCTGACCAGCCTGCCTCGACGGCTGGCCGTCATCGGCGCGGGCCCCATCGGCGCGGAGCTGGCCCAGGCCTTCCGCCGTTTTGGCAGCCAGGTGATCCTCTTCGACATCCTGCCCCAGGTGCTCGGCCGGGAAGATCCAGACGCCGCGGCCATCATCCAGAATGTCTTCGTGGCCGAGGGGATCCAACTGGCCCTGGGCGCCCAGATCCAGCAGGTGCGCCCCGACAGCCAGGGTAAAATCATCGACTACGAGCTGGACGGACGACAGGCCTCGGTGACGGTGGATGAGATCCTGGTGGCAGTCGGCCGCACCCCCAACCTCGAGGGCCTGAACCTGGAAGCCGCCGGCATCGAATACCACAAGAAAGGGGTCCAGGTCTCGGACACCCTCCAGACTACCAACCCCAACGTCTACGCCGCGGGGGACATCGCCCTCCCCTACCAGTTCACCCACACGGCGGACGCCGCCGCCCGCCTGGTCCTCCAGAACGCCCTCTTCCCCGGCCCCAAACAAAAGGTGAGCGCCCTGGTGGTTCCCTGGTGCACCTACACCGACCCAGAGGTGGCCCACGTCGGTCTATACGAAAAACAGGCCCAGGAGCAGGGCATCCCCGTGGAAACCTACGTCCAGCCCCTGGGTGAGACGGACCGGGGCCGGGCAGATGGCGAAACGGAAGGTTTTGTCAAGGTGCATGTGCGCAAAGGCAGCGACCGGATCCTGGGCGCCACCATCGTGGCCCGCCATGCCGGGGAGATGATCAACGAGATCACCCTGGCCATGGTCACTGGCGCCGGCCTCAAGACCCTGACCCGGGTGATCCACCCCTACCCCACCCAGGCCGAGGCCATCCGCAAGGTGGCGGACGCCTACAACCGGACCCGCCTGACGCCGGTGCTCCAGCGGATCCTGCGGGCGTGGTTTGCCTGGCGGCGATGAAGCGGGGCGAGGTAGCGGGGCTGCCCCCCAGCCGGGGCATGCTCCTCACCCCCCTCCAGGCCTGTTTTATTTGACAGATTGTCCAGCGCCATGTATACTGGGACCATCGGTTGTGAGGGCCAGGCAGTCGTGCCTGGCAGCAGTCGGTCGCATGAGGCTGTGCGACCTGGACGGGCTGGTGATAGCCCGGCACCCTGACAACAGAGCAAAAGGCCATATACCCGTTGTGGAGGGATGGCCGAGTGGACGAAGGCGGTTGTCTTGAAAACAACTGTGGCGTCATGCCACCGGGGGTTCGAATCCCTCTCCCTCCGCCTGAAGTCACAAGCCGAAGGTCACACTTGGGGAGGTCGCATAGTCCGGTCGAGTGCGCCCGCCTGCTAAGTGGGTAGGGGTAGCAATATCCCTCGAGGGTTCAAATCCCTCCCTCCCCGCCTTGACTGATGAAAGCTGGCCAACTTCGTTGCTGGCCGCTTGATTGGGTCCCAGTAGCTCAGTGGATAGAGCGCTTCCCTGCGGAGGAAGAGGTCAGAGGTTCAAATCCTCTCTGGGATGCCAGCGTGTCAAACAGACAGCCCTGCCGGTGTAGAGGATACTGGCAGGGCTGTCTGTATTGGGCCGTTTTTGAGTCTGGTTTTCGAACCTGGCGGACCTGATTTCCGGGCGCCGGCAAAGGGGCTCAGCGGGCTGTGTCGGCCCCGTCCCCCACCAGGGAGTCCGCCGGATCCGCCGCATAGGCCAGGGCGACGGCTTCCCGGGTAATGTGCCGGTAGATGGCCGTTAACCGGTCATAGGCCTCGGGGCCAGCCTGGGCGAACGGAGGCGGCCCCAGGCGCCGGAGCAGAATCAGCTCAATGGTCGGCGGGGCAATGTGATGATGGATGGCCTCCCGAGATTGGGAAGTTCCCCAGAAGTCGTCTATCTGGAGCTCCAGGGGGGGTGCCTCCTGGGCATCCGGCTCGCCTTCCCGGAGGTGGTGAAAACCGGCAGCGGACACGACCACCGAGCCCGCAGGCCGGGTCCCGCCCGGAGATTCCTGGCTGCGGCTGCGCTGATTGCGCAACGCCCGCAGGAGCTGCTGCTCGTCCCACCCCCGCAGCCGAAAAAGCAGCCAGGGATCGTCCGCCACCATTTCGCCCAACATGCGATAAACCGCGACCAGGTGGGGGCAGGGTTCATCCCCCGGACAGCAGCTACAATGGTGGTCCAGTTCCTGGATGCTGGCGGGCAGGAGGGAGATGCCGGCCGCGGCCAGGGCCTCCTCGATATCCGGCACCATTTCCCCCGCCAACAGTCGGGCCGCGAAGATGGCCTGGGTGCTGAGGGTGTCCACCACCCGCTGCCACTGCTCCTGGGTGAAGCCGGCCACGCGAATGGTCACATCACAAGGGCCGTGGCTCCGGTCGTGGACCTGGGCGCTCACCTGGCCCGGGGTAACCTCCAGGCGCCGAACCCGGGGAGCCGTGCCGGCAGGGCGCCGAGGTTCCACCAGATCCAGCTCCTGCAGGAGCGTGGACCAGCGCCGGGACCACCAGTGGCCATCCTGTGTTCCGTTCATCCGTACACCTGCTCCATCCATCTATGGCTCTACTGCACAAAGGTCAAATGAGGACGCTGCCCCACGCCGATGAACGCGGATTCAAGAGGTTCTCTCCTGCGCTTCTTTGCGTCTTTGCGTTTCAAAATGCCCTTTTTGCAGGGGAGTCATCTATTCGTCCTCGATGGCATCGCTGCGCAACAGCAGCAGATCCCGCAACTGTTCGGTATCCAGCTCGGTCAGCCACTCCTCACCGCTGCCCACGATGGACTCGGCCAGGGCTTGCTTGCTCTCGATCAGGTCGTGGATGCGCTCTTCCAGGGTGCCGGCCACCACGAACTTGTGTACCTGGACGTTGCGCTCCTGGCCGATGCGGAAGGCCCGATCAGTGGCCTGGTTCTCCACCGCGGGGTTCCACCAGCGGTCGTAGTGGAAGACATGGTTGGCCCGGGTCAGGTTCAAGCCGCTGCCGCCGGCCCGCAGGCTGAGCACAAAGATACTCGGCCCGTCCTCGCTCTGGAAGGCCTGGACCATTTTGTCCCGCTGATTGGCCGGCGTGGCCCCGTGCAGGAAGAGGACATCCGTGTTCAGGGTTTCACTCAGGTGACGCTGGAGGAGGTAGCCCATCTCCACAAACTGGGTGAAGATCAGGGCCTGGTCGTTCACCGATAGGGCTTCCTCCAACATTTCGGTCAGACGGTTCAGCTTGCCGCTGCGGCCAGCCAGCGGTCCATCTTGCTTGAGATAATGGGCCGGGTGATTGGTGATCTGCTTGAGCTTGGTCAGCAGCGCCAGCACCAGCCCGCGGCGCTGGATGCCGTCGGCCCGGTTCAGTTCGTCCAGCGCATCCTGCACCACCTGCTCGTAGAGACGGGCCTGCTCCCGGGTGAGGGTACAGTAGACCACCATTTCGTTCTTCTCCGGCAGGTCGGTGATGATGGAGGGATCGGCCTTCAGGCGGCGCAGCAGGAAAGGCTGGACCAGCCGCCGCAGCTCCGCGGTACGCTGTTCGTCGTTGTACCGTTCGATGGGGACGATGTAGCGCTGGCGGAAGTGCTCGTGGCTGCCCAGGTAGCCCGGGTTCAAGAACTCCATGATGCTCCACAGCTCCGACAGGCGGTTCTCCACCGGTGTCCCCGTCAGGGCAATCCGGTTCTCTCCCCGCAGCCGCCGCACGGCCTGGGTTTGTTTGGCGCCGGGCGTCTTGATGTTCTGGGCCTCGTCCAGGATCAGATCGCTCCACGCTACCGGCTCCAGGATCTCCACGTCTCGCCGGACGGTGCCGTAGGTGGTCACCACCAGGTCGTAGTGGCGAATGGCCTGGCCGAATTCCTGGCCGCTCAGGCGGCCATTGCCATGGTGGATGAGGGCCCGCAGCCCGGGGGCAAAGCGCTCGATCTCCCGCCGCCAGTTGGCCACCACGCTGGTGGGGCAGATGAGCAGCGCCGGAGCCATCCGCTCCGTCTTGCCGGCCTGTTGTGCCTGGGCCCGCACATGCAGCAGCAGGGCGATGGCCTGGACCGTCTTACCCAGGCCCATGTCATCCGCCAGGCAGGCGCCCAGCCCCAACTGGCGGAGGTAGGCAAGCCAGCCCACCCCCCGGCGCTGGTACGGCCGCAGCTCCCCAGCGAAACCAGGCGGCTCTGCGATCTCGGTAAACGGCTGCTGCTCCCGCAGGTGGTCCAGGGCTCGCTGGAGCCAGCCTTCCACCTCCACCGTATCCAGGGGCAGTTGCTCGAACGCGTCCCCTGCGGTCCCCAGGCCATGCACCAGGGCGGCAGGCCATTCCGCCCCCTCCTCGGCCACCCCCCCGTCCCGATCCTGGTAGGTCTGGGTGACCCGGATAGCCTCCAGCAGGGACATGGTGCCGGCGCTATCCCGCCGGGCCAGGAGTTGCTTGGCCGCCGCCACCTGGGCCGGATCCAGCTCTACCCAGCGGTTGCCCACCCGCAGCAGGGGCGTGCGCATGGCGGCCAGTTGCTCGAATTCGGCGGCTGTCAGCGCTTCGCCGCCCAGGGTCAATTCCCAGGAATAGCGGATCAGGGCGTTGAAACTGAGTCGACCGGGCCTTATCTCCTGGGTGGATGCGGCCGGGTCCGGTTCCGCCGGCGGCTCTGGGGCGGCCAGCCGCAGCTTCAGGCCCAGGCGCATGTGGCGATGTTCGTGCCACCAGGAGGGAACCACCAGGCCAAAGCCGCTGCTCTCCAACAGGGGGCCGATTTCCCGCAGGAACTGGTAGGCCTCATCGGTGGAGAGGAGGCAGAGCTCCGGCCGGGGCGAACGCAGGCTGCGTTCGATGGGCGGGAAGAGTTTGCTGGCAATGCCCAGGCCGGCCAGCAGGCGCTCCTGGGGTTGGTCAATACGCCGGCCGCCGATCTGGAGGGGCGCGCCCAGGTGTTGCCAGACCTCGCGCGCCGGGATCATGAGGCTGGGATTATCCCGGGCCTGGAGATAGTAATGGAGCGGCCAACTGGCGTCCTGCAGTGACTCGTTGCCTGTCCCTTCGCCCAGTTGGGGCTCTTCCAGCACAAAGCAGATGCGGAAGTTGGCATCGCTGGTGACATAGAGCTGTTCGATCCAGCTGTGCCACTCCTGGTAGAGCTGATAGGCCGGCTGGGGAGGCAGGGGCACCGTGGCCTGGGGGGCCACCAGGGCGTTGAGCCAGAGCAGCGCCGGCACCCCATTGGCAGGCTGGGCCAGGGGTGCGGCCCAGTGGCGTGCTGCCACGTCCACCAGGGTGGCGAGAAAATGCTCCAGCAGGGCAGCCGGATCGGGCGCAGCGCCGGGCAGATCCAGGTTGTAGGCCCGGCAGACAGGCGGCATGGCCTGAATGAGCTGGCGGTAACGCTGGCGGATGCGAGAATCCAGCAGGGCCGGCTGCCAGGTTGCCTGGAGTCGGCCGTAGGCATCGGTGCTCATGCCGGGCAGGTAGTGTTGTCCGGCCAGGATCTCCAGGGCGAACTTGGCCGCGTTGCTCCAGTAGAGCAGGTCCTGCCCACTCCGCACCCGATGCAGGGAAGAGGCATCCGAGGGGAAGACGCCAGATCGATTGTCCAGGTGGCAGAGGAAGGTCAACGCATGCCACGGCGCCAGGGCCAGCCCCGTGACCTGCCAGGGCACCAGGGTGGCGGCTCCGTGGTTTCGTCCGTTGCCGCTCTGGGTAGCCTGAAAGAGCCCCCGCCGGGCCAGGGGCCGCCCGTCCAGGCTGGGGAGCCAGACCGTGGCATTGGCCGGTTGCAGCGCAGAGGCGATGACCGGTGCGAAATCCTCCGCCAACCGGGCCCGCAATTGCCCAATGGGCACCTGGGCAGGATGGGACGGAATCTTGGGTTGGCGCTGACGGCCGTTGTTCCCCCGTGGGGCCGACAGCTCGTCGCCCATGGGAGAGGCGGGACGGTCGTTTGCGGTCGAGTAGTCCAGATTCTCAGCCCAGATGAACAATTGTCCATCAGGAAGTGGGCCGTTAGCACGTAACCAGGCAGCATGCAGCGTTAAAGGCATAACGAATATTGTACCGCGGCCCCAGGTGTGGGGCAAATTCTGTCAGCTCATCTCGGGGTACAAGTTACAAGCGACAGCGGGCGGGCACGGAGGTCCGCCCCGACGGGAACCGGTACCCCGCCATGCGGGACAGCGCAGGCGGCGCCGTTCCTTCACCCGCCGGAATGTGGCGACAACAGGCGCCATCTGCCCGAACGGGTGTGTAGAGCGGATCTCCGGCCCGCCGTGGGTGGGAAAGGATGTGTGGGGATTGGCCGAGACGGGCAGCGCCAGGCGGGTGCCAACCGATGATGGCGGAGGAAAAAGCTCCGTTGGGAGCCCCCTCTTTGTGATGCCCTTGTGATGCCCTCGCCCTCATGGGGCCACAGGCAGGGTGAAGTAGAAGATGGAGCCCACGTTTTCGGTGCTCTCGAACCAGAGTTGGCCGCCCTGCAGATCCACCAGGGACTTGGCGATGTGGAGGCCCAGCCCGAAGCCGCTCTCGCCGCTCAGGTAGGCGTTCCCGGCCCGGAAGAAGCTCTCGAAGAGGCGGTGCTTTTCATCGGCCGGCACGCCGATGCCCGTGTCCGCGATGGAGACCTGCACGAACCCTGGCTGGGCGGCCCACTCTACCACCAGGACAATTTTGTCGCCCTCGTGGGAATACTTGCTGGCGTTGTGGAGCAGGTTGTAGAGGATCTGGACCGTGCGGGCTTCGTCGCAGAGGACAGCCGGCAGGCCAGGCTCCACCCGGATCACCAGTTCCTGTCCCCGGGCATTCAGATGGGCCTGAAGCTCGCCGGCTACCAGCGAGATGAGCCGTCCCAGATCGGTGGGCTGGGGCTGGAGGGTGAGGCGGGCCGAGATGAGGTTGGAGACGTCGGCCAGGTTGTCGGTAATGGAGAGCAGGCGATGGGCAGCCCGATGGACGGTCTCCAGGTATTCCTGCTGCATCTGGGCCAGCGGCCCAAATTCCCCCGCCAGGAAGAGGTCCAGGTAGCCGATGATGGAGGCCAGGGGGGTGCGCAGCTCGTGGAGGGTGAGGGCCATAAACTTGCTCTTCCACTCCTCGAGGGCCTGGAACTCTTCCCGGGAATTCACACCCGGGATCTCTCGGCCAGGCGTCCGGCCGTTCAGTTCCTGGTTTTCGGCCTGGTAGTGCAACAGGGCCCGGCGCAGCCGCTCCTCAATGCTCACATCCTGGAGGATGTGCAGCACCCCCCGTTCGTCCTGGCCGTCCCGCCGGTGCACCAGGTTGTTGACGCGCAGGTAGAAGTGCCCGCCCCGAGGATGGGCTCGCTCCACCACCATGGAGACGGGGCCGGTCTGATGGCCATGGAGCAGCGCCCGGATGGCATCCCGCTGTTCTCGGGAAAGCTCCGGTGTGATGGCAAACAGGGAGAGCCCCTGCAGGGACTCGGCCCTGTCCATGGGAAAGAGTTCCAACATGCCTCCAACTTCCACCACTTTCAGGCGGGCATCGGTCAGCGCATAGGCGACCTTTTGGAAGTGGAGGATGGTCTGCATGATGCTGGTGTCCATAGCGCTGCAACGGGCCAAACCGGAGACGAGGAAACGACAGAAGGTGGCAGCGCCGGGGCTCCGGGCAGAACATGTTGCCAGGCCGTTGGTACGCGCCCGAAGTACCGAAAAGAATTGCACCGCAGCCCGGAGGGCACTATAATGGCGCCAAAAGACGATGCCGTCCTGGAGAAATTATACCACTTTTTCCAGAGATGCGCAGCAAACCATCGGCCATCCTGGCCAGCCCAGCAAAACGAGGAATGGATTTATGTTGAAGACGCATACTTGTGGCGAGTTGACCCTGGACCATGTGGGCCAGCAGGTTACCCTGGCTGGCTGGGTCAACCGCCGGCGAGATCACGGAGGGCTCATCTTCATCGACCTCCGGGATCGCTTTGGGATCACCCAGGTCACGGTGGACTCGGAGAGCGCAGCCGCTGCCCACCAGGCGGCCAGCCAGGTCCGCAACGAATACGTGATCCAGGTCACCGGGGTGGTGCGACAACGGCCCCCGGGCTTCGAAAACCCCAACCTGGCCACCGGCGCCATCGAGCTGATGGCAGACCAGGTGACCATTCTCAACCCATCCAAGACGCCGCCCTTTTACATCAGCGGCAACGCCGACGATGTGGACGAGACCTTGCGCCTGAAATACCGCTACCTGGACCTGCGGCGGCCGCGCATGACCCAGAACCTGGTCCTGCGCCACCGCATGGTCCGCTTCATTCGGGAATTTTTCTCCCAGCGGGATTTCCTGGAGGTGGAGACGCCTATCCTGCTCAAGAGCACGCCGGAAGGCGCCCGGGACTTCATCGTCCCCAGCCGCCTCCACCCCCACGAGTTCTACGCCCTGCCCCAAAGCCCCCAGCAGCTCAAACAGCTCCTGATGGTGGCGGGCATCGAGCGCTACTTCCAGATCGCCCGTTGCTTTCGGGATGAGGATCTGCGGGCCGACCGCCAGCCGGAGTTCACCCAGCTGGACCTGGAGATGAGCTTCGTGGATGCGGCGGACGTGCGCCAGCTCATCGAGGAGATGCTGATCGCGCTGGCAAGGGAGGTGAGTGACAAGCGCATCCTCCAGGTGCCCTTCCCTGTGCTGAGCTATGCCGAGGCCATGGACAAATATGGCATCGACCGCCCGGACCTGCGCTTTGGCCAGCCCCTCTTCGACGTGAGTGAGCTGGTGCGCCAGAGCCAGTTCGGCGTCTTCCAGAACGCGGTGAAGGCGGGCGGCCAGGTGAAAGGCGTGGTCTATCCCGGCGGCGCGGGGCTGAGCCGGCGGGAGATCGACGAATTGACCGACTTTGTGAAACAGTACGGCGCCAAGGGGTTGGCCTGGATCGGGGTCACCGGCCAGCCGGGGGACAACGGCATCTACCCGGCGGAGGCCCTGCGCAGCCAGATCGCCAAATTCCTCAGCCCGGAAGAACTGGGCGGCATCGTCCAGGCCAGCGGCGCCCAGCCCGGCGACCTGATCCTGCTGGTGGCCGACCAGCCCAAAGTGGTGGCCCAGAGCCTGAGCAACCTGCGCCTGGAAATCGGCCGCCGGGCCAACCTCATTCCCCGGGATGTCCTGGCCTTCTGCTGGGTGACCGACTTCCCGCTGCTGGAGTATGACGAGGAGCTGGGACGCTGGCAGGCCGTCCACCATCCCTTCACCAGCGCCCGGGATGAGGATTGGGAGAAGCTGGAGAGCGACCCGGGCAGCGTGCTGGCTAAAGCCTACGACGTGATCCTGAACGGCTGGGAGATCGGCGGCGGCAGCATCCGGATCCACCGCTCTGACCTCCAGGACCGCCTCTTTGCCGTGCTGGGCCTGGAGAAGGAAGAGGTGGCGGCCCAGTTCGGGCACCTGTTGGAGGCCTTCCAGTACGGCGCACCGCCCCACGGCGGCATCGCCCTGGGCATCGACCGGCTGGTGGCCATCTTTGCCGAGGCCAGCAGCATCCGGGATGTGATCGCCTTCCCCAAGACGGCTGCCGGCACCGACCTGATGGTCAACGCCCCCAGCCCGGTGAGCGAGGAGCAGCTGGCCGAGCTCCACATCATGCTCCGCCCGGAAAAGGTCAAGGCCGGCTAGCCTATGCCGCCGCCAATCGGCCAGGGAGCCTGATGCAGTGCCCGGTTCGGGGTACGCAGGTCCCCCGTGCTTGTATGACAGAGGCGCAGGGAACGCGGACCCCACCGACTGCCGACTACTGTCTACCGACTACTGCCTACCGAGCTGTATCACCCTGGTGTCGTTGTCCATCTATGCAAGGTGAAGATCCTGTGGCGCAGATCACATCGTCGCCTCCCATCTCTCCACGCCTGGGCCGCCGGCCGGATCTGCTGGGCGCGGTCATGGCCAGGCTGGGTGCAATGGTGGGCGCCGGCGTTTTCATCGGCATCGGCATCGGCGCCGGGGTGGCTGGCCCGGCTGTCACCCTGGCCATCTTGCTGGCTGCCCTGGTGGCCATCTGCACCGGGTTTTCCAGCGCGCGGCTGGCCCTGGGCTACCCTGCCGGCGAAAGCACCTACGAGTACGGCTACAAGTACCTGAATCGCTTCCTGGGCTTCATTGCCGGCTGGATGTTTTTGCTGGCGGAGAGCGCGGCCGCGGCCACGGCCGCCCTGGGCGTGGGGGGCTATCTCCTGGGCTTCCTCCACCTGCCCGGCGGCCAGGTCTGGCAGATGGGGCTGGGGCTGCTGGCCGTCCTGCTGCCCACCGGCCTGCTCCTGGCCGGACGCCGCCGTTCCGCCCCGGTGATGGCCCTGGTAGGCGGCGTCACGGTGGTGGTGCTGGTGGGCTTTGTCCTGGCGGGCTTGCCCATCCTGGACGCAAACGGGCTCAAGCACTTCGTGCCCTTCTTCGTGCCCCCTTCCACCGGGGTGAGCCCCTGGCGCTCGGTGTTACACGCGACCGCGCTCCTGTTTGTGGCCTTTGCCGGCCACCAGCAGATCCACCGGCAGGTTCAAGAGAACATCCCCGGGCCGGGGGAAAGTTTCCAGGTCACGGCCATTGCCCTGGGCGTGGCCACGGCTCTCTACCTGGCGGTGGCAGTGGTAGCCATCGGCAGCGCGGGCGCCGGCTCCTTCGCCACCCTCACCCGGACCACGGCCGCGCCCCTGGCCCTCATTGCCGACAGCTTTCCCCTGCCCGGCATGGGCCTGGTCCTGGCCCTGGGCGCCATCCTGGCCATGCTCCACATGGTGTTCCACCTGCTTCTGCGTCTCTCCCGCATGACGGTGGTCATGAGCCGGCGGCGGGATATGCCCCTGCGGCTGGCCCGGCTCCACAAGCCGGAAAGCCTGCCCGAGGCTGCGGTGGCTGGCGTGGGCCTGTTGGTGGCCGGGCTGGTGGTCCTGGTGGGGGATCTGGACACCCTCTGGGCCCTGAGCGCCTTTGGCGCGCTGGTCTACGCGGCCATCACCAATTTGAGCGCCCTGCAGCTGCCCACCGACGCCCAGCGCCTCCCCCGCATCGTCGCCACGGTGGGACTTGTCACCTCCCTCTTCCTGGCCTTTTGGGTGGAGCCCGCCATCTGGATCACGGGGTGTGCCCTGGTGCTGGCCGGGCTGGCCTGGAAGTGGGGCATGCACTGGGGCCGCTAGTCCAGTCACCCATCGTCGCAACCTGCCCACCTGCCTGGGGCGCCCAGCGCACCCCGCCATCCAACAGGAGGAACCCATGCAGATCACCGACATCACCACCGAGATCGTTCACGTCAACCACCGGGGGGACTGGGTCTTCGTGCTGGTCCACACCGACGAGGGCATCACCGGCCTGGGCGAGGCCAGCCACAGCGGCAACGATGCCCTGCTGGTCGCGGTGCTGGAGCAGTTCAAGCCCCACCTGGTGGGCCAGGATCCGACCCAGATCGAGGCCCTCTGGCAGCGCATGGCCCGGCTGAACGGCGGACGCATTGCCCACACCGCGGTCAGCGGCGTGGAGCAGGCCCTCTGGGACATCCTGGGCCAGCGGCTGGGGGTACCCATCCACGTGCTCTTCGGCGGCGCGCTGCGCAAACGGCTGCGCCTCTACGCCAACATTAACCGCCACGTCCAGGAGCGCACGCCCGAGGGGTTCGCCCGGGCCGCACGCCAGGCGGTGGCGGAAGGCTTCACCGCCATCAAGCTGGCCCCCTTTGACGAACTGCGGGAACCGGACCACATCCGTCGGGGACCCCGGGCGGCGTGGCGGGCCGGGGTGGAGCGGGTGCGGGCAGTGCGCCAGGCCATCGGCGAGGAGATCGAGCTGGCTGTGGACTGCCATGGCCGCATGGACGCCTCGGAGGCCCTGCTGGTGGCCGACGCCCTGGCCGACTGCCAGCTCTTCTGGTACGAGGAGCCGGTCCCCCATCACCTGGTGGACGACCTGGCCCGCATCACCCAGGCAGTGCCCATGCCCACCGCCTCCGCGGAGAGCGTCTTCGGCATGGAAGGGTTTCAGCCCTTCCTGACCCGGCGGGTGGTGGATGTGCTCATGCCCGACGTGAAGCATGACGGCGGGCTGTTGGAGACGAAACGGATCGCGGGTGCGGCCCGGATGCACCAGCTCCTCATTGCGCCCCACAACCCCTCGGGGCCGGTGGCTGCGGCGGCCACGGCCCAGGTGGCCAGTACGCTGAGCAACTTTTACATTCTGGAATACGCGTGGGGAGAGGTGGACTGGCGAGCCCAACTGCTGGAGCCGGCCGAACGCATCGAAGACGGCTACCTGATCCTCTCGGAGGAGCCCGGGCTGGGCCATCGCCTCAATCCGGCCGTGGTGGCGGCCCACCGCCGGGCCACCGCCAGCGGAGTGGATTCTTCCAAGGTGCAGCCGGGGTGAGGCCGGTCAGGGCACCACGGCCCTGGCCCGCAAATACTCGACGATGGCCAGGAGCTGCTGGTCGCTCAGGTCTGGGCGACCACCACTGGGGGGCATCACCAGCCCGGTGGTGTTGGCCGGGTCGTCCAGGGCCACGCCCTTGCGGATGAATGCCACCGCGGCCTGGGCTTCCCCCTCCAGGATCACAGCAGAGTCCACCAGGGAAGGGCCCAGGTTGGCCACGCCCCGGGCGTCCTGGCCGTGACAGGCGGCACAGGCCTCCCGGTAGAGTCCTTCGCCCTGGGTCACCACCGCGATGTCGGCCCGGGCCGGCTCCACCGGCCCATCCGCCCGGGTGGGGATGAGGGTGGGGAATGCTGCCGGCGCCGCGATCGCAGCCGGTGCGGCCAGGGCTTCCTCATGCCCTTGGGCATTCACCCGGGCCAGCAGGACAAAGGCCAGCACCACCGCCACGGGGATGGCCACCACCGGCACCCAGGGTGTGGCCGTTGTCATCTCTTCGTCGGGCAGGCCGGCGTTGAGGGCGATCAGGCAACAGGCGGTGATGATGGTGAAGGCGACCAGGGCCAGGAAGGGGATGGTCACAAAGCCGAACCAGTTGATCCACATGGTGGTACAGGGCACGCCAATTTCGCAGGTGGCCGCCTCACTGAAAAGGGTTGTCTTCTGGAGCAGGTAGTGGTAGGTAGAGACACCCTGCCCCAGGAGGGAGAAGGGCAACACCAGCACAGGCAGGTGGCGATCCCGGCGCAACAGGCCCACGGCCAGCACCCCAGCCAGGGGATACATGAGGATGCGCTGATACCAGCAAAGTTTGCAGGGAATATAGCCGGCCACCTCGCTGAAATAGAGGCTGCCGGCCATGGCGATCCAGGCGGCCAGCAGGGCCACGTAGAGGCTCCCGTGTTCGAAGCGCTCCCACCAGGTTATCTTTTCGTCCATGGAGTTTCCAATCTTTCTCCCCATCAGGCTCATTCTACCCGGGCTTCCGGCGGCATGTGGGATGCCCGCGCGGCGTCGCCTACAAAGCCATAGGCGCGGGAGACCAGGTAGAGGGGCCTGCCCTTGACTTCATCGTAGATGCGGCCCAGGTATTCCCCGATGATCCCCAGGAAGATGAGCTGGACGCCCCCCAGGAAGAGGACGCTGACCAGGGTGGTGGCCTGCCCCAGGAAGAAGTTGTTGCCCGAGAGGCGCAGGATCACCGTGGCCACGATGCCCAGCAGGCTGAGGAAGGCCAGCCCAAAGCCAAAGTAGGTGGCCATCTGCAGGGGCAGGTAGCTGAAGCTGGTGATGGCCACCATGGCCAGCCGCAACATCTTACGCAAGGGGTATTTGGTTTCGCCGGCGTAGCGGGCCGCCCGCTCGTAGTAGACGCCCGTCTGCTTGAAGCCGACCCAACTGCTCAGCCCCCGCATGAAGCGGTGGCGCTCCCGCAGGCGGCGCATGGCCAGCACCACCGAGCGATCCATCAGCCGGAAGTCCCCGGCATCCAGGGGAATGTCCACGTCGGTGATGCGCTGGAGCAGGCGGTAGAAGAGGCTGGCCGTCCACAGCTTGAACCAGGTCTCCCCCCGGCGCATCTTGCGCACCGCATAGACCACCTCATATCCCTCCCGCCACTTCTGGATCATCTCCAGGATCACCTCCGGCGGATCCTGCAGGTCGGCGTCCATCACGATCACCGCCGCGCCGTCGGCGAAGTCCGTCCCCGCGGTGATGGCGATCTGGTGGCCAAAGTTGCGGCTGAACTCGATGATCTTCACCCGGGGGTCCTGCCGATGAAGCTCCAGCAGCAACTGGGCCGAGCGGTCGGTGCTGCCATCGTTGACGCAGATGAGCTCCCACGGCTCCCCGGTGCTGTCCATGATGGCCACCACCCGGCGATACAGTTCCGGTATGACCGGCTCCTCGTTCCAGATGGGCACGACGAGCGAGAATGTAGGCGAGCTGGCATGGGTGTCTGTCATGATGCTGTATCGTAAAACAAAGCGAAACACCGGTCAAAACCGCCGGGCGACAGGGTACTGATCCTGCTCCCAGGCCGGGGGCGAAACGGCCGTTCGCCCCAGCACCACCGCCGAATGGCCGGGGCATCCATCGACACACCCCCCACCCCGGGCACGTTGACGTCCCGGTACGGCAATGTTAGACTGACCGCACCAGACGGTCAATCATGGATGCTCAGGATAAGGACACAACGAAGAAAACGATATGAGTAGATCTCACCATCGCCTTCCATCCCAGCCCTGGCTCTGGAGCCGGGACCTGGCCGGTAGCCTCCCCCTTTTCCCCCGGGCTGTCGGTTCGAGCCTGGCCCAGAGCCTGGAGTTGCCGGGCTTTCGTCGCAAGCGGTTGCTCTTTGGGCACCTGGACCGTCCCGGTCGCATCCACGTGTACAGCGCGGAATGCCGGGCCGGCGAGCGCCTGCGGGTGCAGCTCCTGGTGCCCATGTTGCCGTCGGGCGGCTCGGTGGTCCCGGCCTTTGCGCTGGTGGCCCAAAGCCTTCCCTACAGCGCGGACATCCACCAGCTGCCCCTGGATCTGCCGGCGGGGTACAGCGCGGTGGTGGCACCGCCGCCGGGTGAACTGGTCATGCCCATCCGCGACCTGTTGACCCGGGCCGCCTACTACCCGGGGCCGGTCATCGACACCCGCACCCTGGTGGGTGGCCGCTGTTACATCATCGTCTGGAGTCCCCACAATCACATGGGCAAATACGCCCTCCAGATCGGCTACCGCTGGCCCTGGTCGTGGGCCTACTGGCTCCAGGTGCCCCTCTACTGGTGGCAGATCCGGGGCTGGTTCGGCCTGAGCCGGGCCGCGGCCCCCCTGGCAGCTGCCGGTGCCCTGGTGGGGCTGGGGCTGCTGGTGAAAGGGGTGCGGGCCTGGCAGAACAGCCGGTAAAAAAGATTGAAGATTGAAGATTGGTGATTGAAGAGGGGGCAGTTGTGAGGATCATTCTCTATCTGGGCAAGGGCGGCGTGGGGAAGACCACGGTCGCGGCCGCGTCGGCCCTGCGCAGCGCCCAATTGGGGTACCGGACCCTGGTGGTCAGCACAGACATTGCCCATAGCCTGGCGGACAGCCTGGGCCTCCCCCTCCACGCTGAACCTCGAGAGGTGGCGCCCCGCCTCTACGCCCAGGAGATCAACGTGCTGGAAGAAGTGCGCCAGCATTGGGGCCAGATGCAGGAGTACGTGGGCAACCTGCTGCGCCGCCAGGGCATGAGCAAGGCCATCGCCGAAGAGATGGCCATCATCCCCGGCATGGAAGAAATCGTGAGCCTGCTCCACATCCATCGGCAGGCCCTGGAGGGCCACTTCGACCGGGTGGTGGTGGACGCGGCCCCCACCGGAGAGACCATGCGCCTCCTGACCATGCCGGAGAGCTTCCAGTGGTACGTGGGCCGCATGGCCGGCTGGAACGAGGCCACCCTGCGCATGGTCGGCGGCCTCCTGCGGCGGGTGATGCCGGGGTTGGATCCCCTGGCCGGCCTGAACAACCTGGTAGCCGGGGTGAAGGCGCTGCAGCAGGTGCTCACCGACCCCCAGGTGGCCAGCTATCGGGTGGTACTCAATCCGGAAAAGATGGTGCTCAAGGAAGGGGCCCGGGCGGTTACCTACCTGGCCCTCTTCGGCTACCCCGTGGACGCGGTGGTGGTCAACCGCATCCTGCCGGGGGTGGACGAGGGCGAGGACCAGCAGGGTCAGGTATGGGCGCCCAGCGCCGACCCCTACCTGCGACGCCTCCAGGAGATCCAGGCCCGCTACCTGGCCGACATCCGGCGGGAATTCTACCCCCTGCCCATCCTGGAGGCGCCCTGGTTCGACGTGGAGATGGTGGGGCTGGCGCGTCTGGAGATCCTGGGTCAGGCCCTGTTCGGCGAGCGGGACCCAGGCCAGGTGCTGTTCGTGGGGCAGACCCAGGAAATCGTGGAAGAGGGAGAGGAGCTGATTTTGAAATTGCCCCTCCCCCATGTAGAGTTGGACAAGGTTCGCCTTACCAAGCGGGGGGATGAGCTTTACGTCACCATCGGCAACTTCAAACGGGAGCTACTGTTGCCTGCAGTGCTGGCCCAGCGAGACGCCAGTGGCGCTTCCTTTGTCGATGGCGTCCTCCAGATCCGCTTTCCGCCCCGTCAGGCGGAGCCCATCTAAACTCGATGACCGGCTCATCGGCCACCTGTGGCACCGGCAAGAAGACCTTCCAGGAATGCATCCGTTGAGGAGTAGCTGAGGAATCCATGATCGACTTCCTGAAGAACACCGTCGCACTGGGCAGCGGCCTGGCCCTGGGCAGCCAGGTGGGCCTGCGGCTCGGCTTTCACCTCCAGCCCCACCCCATGCCCCACCAGATGGCCGCCACCCTGGACCATCCATGGCGCATGAAGTATCGCAACCCCGGGGCGACCCTGGGGCTCTTCGGCATCCTGGCCGGCATGCACGTCCTGGACCTGGGCTGTGGCACCGGGACTTTCACCGTGGAGATGGCGCGGATGGTGGGCAGCGAGGGCATGGTTCACGCCGTGGAGATCCAGCGGCCCCTGCTGGAACGGGCCCAACATCGCCTGACCCAGGCGGGCCTGGCCGAACGGGTTCGCTTCCACCACAGCGGCGCCTACCGGCTCCCCCTGCCGGACGCCAGCATCGACCTGGCCGTGCTCATCGCCACCCTGCCCCAGATTCCGGACAAGGCCCGGGCCCTGGCGGAGCTGCGCCGGGTCCTCAAGCCCGGCGGACGCCTGGCCGTCAGCGAAGAGTTGCCCGACCCGGCCTACGTGCCGCCCCCCGTGACCCGTCGCTGGCTCCAGGACGCGGGCTTCCACCCGGCCGGCCAGAGCGGAACCTGGTTCTGCTACAGCGTGGTCGCCTTCCCAGAGCCCGCCCCCCTGGAACGAACCGAATGAGCCGGGTTCGTTTGAACGTCAGATTGGCCAGCCAGCCCTTTGGAACCGACCTTCCTACACAGACGAGCATATCATGCTAGAATCGAACTTTGAATTGACGTTGCCCTATGTCACCGGCGACCTGCCCGGCATTGGGGGGGCACTCCGGGCCACGCCGGATCACTTCGTGGTAGAGGAACTGCCCCTGTATCTGCCCCAGGGCGAAGGCCAGCACCTGTACGTCCGCCTGACCAAGGTAGGGCTGACCACCAAAGAGGTCCAGGCCCGCCTGGCCCAGATCTTCGGGGTGGGGCGGGGTGCAGTGGGGTTCGCCGGCATGAAGGACAAAGTGGCCCGGACGACCCAGACCTTCAGCATCAACGTGGGCTTTGTGGATGACCGTTTCGTGGCCGACGCGCCGGCCCGCATCCAGGAGCAGTTGCCCGTGGAGGTGCACTGGTGTCGACTGCACCGCAACAAGCTGAAGCCGGGACACCTGCTGGGCAACCGCTTTCGCATCACGGTGACGGCGCTGGATTTGCCTGTGGACGAGGTGCAGCGCCGGGCAGAGGCCATCGCGGAACGGCTACGGCAGCACGGAGTGCCCAACTACTTTGGCCCCCAGCGCTTTGGGCCGGGCGGGGCCAACGTGCGCCAGGGGCTGGAGATCCTGCTGGGGAAACGGACCAAACAGGACCGCTGGCTGCGGCGGTTTCTAATCTCCAGCTATCAGAGCTATCTCTGTAACCGCTACCTGGCCCGCCGACTGGAACGGGGTGCCTTTCACCGCCTCCTGACGGGCGACGTGGCCAAGAAGTATGATACGGGCGGCATGTTCCAGGTGGAAGATGTGGCTGCGGAGCAGGCCCGCTACGAAGCCCAGGAGATCAGCTTCACGGCGCCCATCTATGGCCCCAAAATGTGGCAGGCCACCGATGAGGCCGGCGCGCTGGAACAGGAGATCCTGGACGAAGCGGAGATCACCCTGGAACATCTGCAACGGGCGCGGGTGGAAGGCACCCGCCGACTGGGACGGCTCCTGGTCCCGGACCTCCAACTTTCGCTCCAGGAGGATGGGCTGGTGGTGGAGTTCGCCCTGCCCAAGGGGGCCTTTGCCACCACGGTCCTGCGGGAGTTCATGAAAAATGCAGCCCAGGAGGATGCCCTGCCCGAGGAGGAGGAAGCATAACTCCCACGGGGTGCCGCCTGGACGACCCCGCGGGCGGTCGGAAAGCCGGTGCAACCCTGGGATGAGCGGACGGCAGCATGAGAAGAAGGTTTTGTGGTGATGGGTGTATTGTATGGAAAAAAGACATTCGGTCGATCGACGCTGGAATTTCCTCAACGGTCAGACGTGGGATAAGACCATGGAACTGCCCCTCTTTCCGTTGAACACCGTGCTGTTTCCTGGAATGGTGCTTCCGCTCCACATCTTCGAGCCCCGATACCAGGAGATGATCCAACATTGTCTGGAGGCGGAGCTGCCCTTCGGCGTGGTGCTCATTGCCCACGGCCACGAGGTGGGCGGGCCGGCCATCCCCCACAAGATCGGCACGGCGGCCCGTATCCTGCGGGTGGACCGCCAGCCCGAGGGCCGCATGAACATCACCACCGTGGGTACCCAGCGTTTTCGCATTCTGGAGCTGGATCACAGCCGCAGCTATCTCCAGGCCCGGGTGGCCCACTACCCGGTCATCAACGGCAGCACCCGGCTGGCTCACGAAATGGCCCAGCGGGTTCGTCCCAAAATCGTGGACTACGTGGAGCTGTTGAGCAAAGCCAGCCGCACCAATCTCAAATTTGGCCGTCTGCCCGAGGATCCCACCACCCTGGCTTTCCTGGTGGCCATCGCGCTGCAGGTGAACAACGACGCCAAGCAGCAGTTGTTGGAATTGCCTGGTGTGCCGGAGATCCTGGACCGGGAGCGCTACCTGCTCTCCTGCGAGTTGCTCCTGCTGGAGCACATGATCGCCACCCAGGATGAAGTCAACGGGATGAGTGGGGGGCCCACAGGCTACATTTTCCCCAACTGAGGGGCACCACGGGTACGTAGGGCGGGTCTCCGGCCCGCCGGACGTGGCCGGATCGACGGGATACCGGCATCCGTGGGGGCCTGGCGACATCGGGCGGGCACGGGGGCCCGCCCCTACAGGGCATGGCCACCCCTTCGTAGGCGCAGCTCGTAGCTGCGCAGCCGCCGCCTTCCCTTCACCCGCCAGGATCTGGCGCCATCGTGCGGTTAGAAACCGCACCTACGGCAGGAACCGCCCCTACAGGACATGGCCACCCCTTCGTAGGCGCAGCTCGTAGCTGCGCAGCCGCCGCCCCCCTTCATCCGCCAGGATCTGGCGCCATCGTGCGGTTAGAAACCGCACCTACGGCAGGGGCCGCCCCTACAGGACATGGCCACCCCTTCGTAGGCGCAGCTCGTAGCTGCGCATCCGTCGCCCCCCTTCACCCGTCAGGATCTGGCGCCATCGGGCGGTTAGAAACCGCCCCTACAGGACATGGCCACCCCTTTGTAGGCGCAGCTCGTAGCTGCGCAGCCGTCGCCCCCCCTTCATCCGCCAGGATCTGGCGACATCGGGCGGTTAGAAACCGCACCTACGGCAGGGGCCGTCCCTACAGGACATGGCCACCCCTTCGTAGGCGCAGCTCGTAGCTGCGCATCCGTCGCCCCCCCTTCATCCGCCAGGATCTGGCGACATCGGGCGGCTGGGAGCCGCCCCGACTGAAATTCGTCCCCAATCTGGGAAATTTGCCCTGGGGCGGGCTCTGTGCTATACTTGACTTCGGTTGTGGGGGATTAGCTCAGCTGGCTAGAGCGCCACGTTGACATCGTGGAGGTCACTGGTTCAAGTCCAGTATCTCCCACCTGACAGCAAGGTCAAACCCAGGGAAGTTCGACTTCTGGCGGAAGTCGAACTTCTTGTTCATGGCACCGGGTGACATCGAGACCGGTACCATCCATTTCAATTCTATCATCGTCAACGCGTTGAGCAGGACGAGTACGAAGACCCACATCTCCCAGAGAGCGGCGATCACCGGCTGCAAGTCGCCGCAGATGTGCCTTCGGAAAACCCCCTGCGAGTGGATGGCCCAACGAGCCAGGCTCCAGTAGGTCGTTCCGGGTGGCGCCGTTACCCGCCCCACGAGGGGTCTGCACCCGTTGCAGGCAACATGGGTGGAACCGCGAAGGAAAGCTTCGTCCCATGGGGGATGGAGCTTTTTTTATGTTCCAGAACCGTGGCGCGGACACCCATTCCCACCGGACATCGTGGGGGGCGGAGGGATACATACACCATGCACCATATGCTCAAAGAGCCGGCTGTCCGGGCAGCGGTGGAAGCCCTGGCCCGCCGCCTGGATGCCCTCACCCAACTCTGCATCCAGATCCAGCAGATCCCCGCACCCACCGGGCAGGAAGAGGGGCGGGCCATCTGGATCGAGGCCCGGCTACGCGCCCTGGGACTGGCCGACGTGAGCCGGGACGAGCTCCACAACGTACTGGCCCGGGTGCCAGGGCGCGCTGCCCGGCCCGCGCTCTTGGTGAGCGCCCACACCGACACCGTCTTCGCCATGGACACGGACCTGACGGTCCACCCCGATCTCCAGGCCGGACGGCTCTACGGCCCCGGCATCGGGGACAATTCGGCTGGCGTGGCGGCCCTGCTGGCCCTGGCCCAGGAGCTGGCCGCCCTGCCACCACCGCCAGTGGACATCTGGCTGGCGGCCAACAGCAGCGAAGAGGGCCTGGGCGACCTGCGGGGTATGCGAGCCGTGGTGGACCGACTACAGGATCGCCTGGGCGCCTGCCTGGTGCTGGAGGGGATGGGCCTGGGCCGCATCGTCCACCGGGCCCTGGGCTCCCGGCGCTTCCGCATCCGGGTGACGGCCCCGGGCGGCCACAGCTGGAGCGACTTCGGCGCCGCCAGCGCGGTCCATGTTCTGGCCCACATCGCGGCTGACCTGACCCGAATGCGGGTCCCCATCGCCCCCCGCACCACCTTCAACATCGGCCGCATGGCCGGCGGCACCTCGGTCAACACCATCGCCCAACATGCCGCGCTGGAGCTGGACATCCGCAGCGAGGCCACGGTCACCCTGGAGGCCACCGTGGAGCAGGCCCTGGAGATCGTCCGCCGCTACCAGACGCCCCGCTGGCAACGGCGCCAGGTTCAGGTGGCGGTGGAGACCATCGGCGACCGCCCCACGGGTGAGATCCCGGCAGAGCATCCCCTGGTGGTGGCCGCCACCCAGGCCCTCCGTCAGACGGGCCATGGGGGGCGGGTAGATCTGCGCATGAGCAGCACCGATGCCAACATCCCCCTCAGCCGGGGCATACCGGCCATCTGTGTGGGGGTGACCGAAGGGGGCAATGCCCACCGGCTGGAGGAGTGGATCGACCCGGCGCTGTTGCCCCGGGGCATGCAGTATCTGCTCACCCTCACCTGGTGGGCAGCGGGCTGGCTGGGCGGTGAAGGGACATCGCCAGGTTGAAACGGGAAGCTGTTTGGAACAGGGAGAAAAGGGGATTTGCCATGAACCAGTATCAGGGGAACGGCCAACTGAGCCCGGAAGAGCAGGAGCAGCTCTACAAGATTCGACACAGCCTGGCCCACATCATGGCCCAGGCGGTCCTGGAGCTCTACCCGGAGGCCAAGATCGCCATCGGGCCGCCCATCGACACCGGCTTCTACTATGACTTCGACCTGGGCGTGGATGAGGAGGGCCGGCCGCGCACCTTCTCACCCGAGGATCTGGAAAAGATCGAGAAGCGTATGCGCCAGATCATCAGTGAGCGGCACCCCTTCATCTACCGGGAGGTGACCGCGGACGAGGCCAGGGAGATCTTCAAGGATCAGCCCTACAAGCTGGAGCTGATCGAGGGGCTGGAGAAGGGCGAGGTGGATGAATACGGCAACGAGGTGGACGAAAAGCCGGTCATCAGCACCTACCGGCAGGACACCTTCGAGGACCTGTGCCGGGGCCCCCATGTGGAGCACACGGGCCAGATCCCGCCCGACGCCTTCAAGCTCATGAGCGTGGCCGGTGCCTACTGGCGGGGGGATGAAAACAACCCCATGCTCCAGCGCATCTACGGCACGGCCTGGCGCAACAAGAAGGAGCTCAACGACTACCTGAAGATGATGGAGGAGGCCCGCAAGCGGGACCACCGGAAGTTGGGCCGGGAGCTGGAGATCTACATCTTCGACGAGGAGGTGGGGCCGGGCCTGCCCCTGTGGCTGCCCAACGGCGCCATCCTCATCGAGGAGCTGGAGAAGCTGGCCAAAGAGGTGGAGCGGGAGGCCGGCTACCAGCGGGTGCGCTCGCCCCATGTGACCAAGGAGGACCTCTTCCTGCGCAGCGGCCACCTGCCCTACTACGCGGAGAGCATGTACCCGCCCATGGAGCTGGAGGGCGTCCGCTACTACGTCAAGCCCATGAACTGCCCCTTCCACCACAAGATCTTTGCCAGCCGCCCCCGCAGCTACCGGGAGCTGCCCCTGCGGCTGGCCGAGTATGGCACCTGCTATCGCTACGAGAAGAGCGGCGAGCTCTTTGGCCTGATGCGGGTCCGTTCCATGCAGATGAACGACGCCCACATCTACTGCGCCGAAGAGCAGTTCGAAGAAGAGTTCATGGGCGTCATCGCCCTGTACCGGCGCTACTTCGAGCTCTTCGGCATCGACCGCTACGTCATGCGCCTGAGCACCCATCACCCCCGGGGGCTGGGCAAGAAGTATGTGGACAACGAGCGGCTCTGGCTGAAGACGGAGGAGATGGTGCGCAGCGCCATGCGCAACGGCAACGACCCCTTCGTGGAGGTGCCCGACGAGGCGGCCTTCTACGGCCCCAAGATCGACGTGCAGATCTGGAGCGCCATCGGCCGGGAGTTTACCCTGGCCACCAACCAGGTGGACTTTGCCGTGCCGCCCCGCTTTGACCTGAAATTCGTCAACCGGGAGGGCCAGGAGGAGACGCCCCTGTGCATCCACCGGGCGCCCCTGAGCACCCACGAACGCCTGATCGGCTTCCTCATCGAGCACTACGCGGGCAACTTCCCGGTGTGGCTGGCGCCCCAGCAGGTGGTGGTCATCCCCATCACCGACGCCCACAACGAGTACGCGGCCAACCTGGCCCGGCGCCTGTTCGACGGGGGCATCCGCGCCGAGGCCGACCTCAGCTCGGAGCGGATGAACGCCAAGATCCGCCAGGCCCAGCTCATGAAGGTGCCCTACATGCTGGTGGTGGGGGACCGGGAGGTGAGCCAGGAGACGGTCTCCCTGCGCAAGCGGGATGGCAGCCGCCGCAACGACATGCCCGTGGGCGAGTTCATCGCCCTGGTGCAGGAAAAGATCGCCACCCGGGCCGGCGATCTGTAGGGGCTGTTGGCTGTTGCCCGTACACCCGGCTCCCGAATGCCCGGGCGTGGATGTCGGGAGCGAGGGAACCATACCAGGGCGGGCCTCTGTGCCCGCCCTTTTTTAATACTCCAGGTCCGTGCGCTGGATCTCCAGATCCCGGAACTGGGTCAACTCCTTACGGAAGTAGAGGCTGGCCGTCCCGGTGGAGCCGTGGCGATGTTTGGCCACCAGGACATCGGCGATATTCTGCCGGTCGGTGTCCTCGATGTAGTAGTCCTCCCGGTAGATGAAGAGGACCACATCTGCATCCTGTTCAATGGAACCACTTTCGCGTAGATCCGACAGCATGGGTCGTTTGTCGGCCCGGCTTTCGACGGCCCGGCTGAGCTGACTCAGGGCGATGACGGGCACGTTGAGCTCTCGGGCCAGGGCCTTGAGGGAACGGCTGATGTAGCTGATCTCCTGCTGGCGGTTCTCGTTGCGGCCACCCTGGCCGGTCATGAGCTGCATATAGTCGATGAGGATCAGGTCCAGCCCGTGCTCGGCATAGAGGCGGCGGGCCTTGGTGCGGATCTCGGTGACGCTGGCCGCGGGGGTGTCGTCGATGAAGATGTTGGTAGAAGCCAGCATGTTGGCCGCCTCCAGCAGGATGGGCCATTCCTCTTCGTGGACGTCGCCCAGGCGCAGGCGGTGGCTGTCGATGCCCGTCTCCATGGAAAGCAGCCGCTGCACCAGTTGTTCACTGCTCATCTCCAGGCTGAAGATGGCCACCCGCGCGCCGTAACGCTTGGCCGCGTTCTGGGCGATGGAGAGGGCAAAGGAGGTCTTACCCATGCCCGGCCGGCCGGCCAGGATGATCAGGTCGCTCTTCTGGAAGCCGCCCAGGAGCCGGTCCAGCATGGTGAAGCCGGTGGGGACGCCCATGAGGGTGTCCCGATTGCGGGTGAGGAAGTCGATCCGCTCCACCACGCCGGTCATGATGGCCCGAATGGGCGTCAGGTCCCGGTGGATGCGGCTTTCGCTGACGCCGAAGATGATCTGCTCGGCCCGATCCACCACCTCATCCACATCCTGGCTCTCGTCGTAGGCCAGCTCTGCGATCTTGCCGGCCGCGGCGATGAGGCGGCGCAGGACCGCGGTGCGCTCCACGATGCGGGCGTAGTGGTCCACGTAGATGGCGGTGGGGGTGGTGCTGATAAGGTCGGTGATGTAGGCCGGGCCGCCCACATCCTCCAGCTGCCCCCGACGCTCCAGCTCGTCCACCAGGGTTACGAAGTCCAGGGGTTCGTGGCGTTCGTTCAGGGCCAGCATGGCCTCGTAGAGCCAGGCGTGGCGCTCCCGGAAGAAGTCCTCCGGCCGCAGGAAGTTGGCGACCTTGATGATGGCGTCCGGATCGATGAGCAGGGCCCCCAGGACGGCCCGCTCGGCCTCCAGGTTGGCCGGAATGGTCCTGGTGGTACTGGGCTCAGAAGAGCCGGTGGTGCCGTTTTGCAGTTGACCGTCCAACGACATCCTCCGTGGGGAGTCCGTGCAGAAGCATTTCGAATCCAGGTGGCAGGCGCCACCTGACGCCTACTCCAGTCTGGCGTAAAGACCACGGCAGAAATTCCGGGTGCCCTCTGGGCGCGCGACCTCTGGTGGAACCTATCGGCGAATTTCTGCCGGGATTTACTACTGACATGCCATTGCCCGGCAATTTTCATTGGTTTTTTGCCGGGCCATTTGGCAGAAAAATGGCCAGGGCCGCCAGTGCAAAAACGGCGAAGTCGCGCCCTGCGACTTCGCCGTCCTATGGCATGACCGTCCTATAGCAGGAACAGTGTGTGGATGGCTACATTCAGTTGCCCAGCAGGCTGTCCAGATCCAGGCCCTCCACAAAGTCGGTGAAGACGCCCAGGTCCTCATCCTCGTCGTCCTCTTCTTCCCGCTCCCGCCTGGCCGTGGAGGCGCCGGCTCCCTCGGTGAGGCTGATCTCCTCTTCGGGGAGCAGGCCCGCCTGTTCCATCACCTCTTCGGCCACATAGATGGGGGCGTTGACGCGCACGCTCAGGGCGATGGCATCGCTGGGGCGGCTGTCGATCTCGATGGTGTCGCCGTCCACATCCAGCACGATGCGTGCGAAGTAGGTGTTCTTCTCCAGGCTGTTGATGACGATGTGGGTGACTTCGCCGCCCAGGGTCTCGATCACCGACTTGAGCAGATCGTGGGTCAAGGGGCGGGGCGCGTCGATGCCCTGCAGCTTCAGGGTAATGGCATCGGCCTCAAAGGGGCCAATCCAGATGGGCAAAAAGCGGCTGCCATTCTCCTCCTTGAGGACCACGATGCGGTGCTGCGACATCAAACTGACGCGAATGCTGTCAATTGTAACCTCAATCATCCCAATCCATCTCCTGCTGCTCTCCAACCCGACGCCTGAATCACACCGTGGCCGTGCCCGCGGGGCAGGCAGCGGGTCATTCGAGGCGAAGGAGGCGCCACATGTACGGGAACGGTCACGATTATAGCACAGATGATGATCGCTGCCAAGGTAATTTTCGCCTGCCCGGTGGCGTTTGTCAAGGGGCAAAAAAGTTGCGCAGGGTTCTGGGTGCGCTTCATTTTTGGGGCCAGTCCAGCATCATTCACCGCAGAGCTCACAGAGACATCGGGGAAAAAGCCCTGGAAGCTCCGCGTGCTCGGCAGCAGAAATCCGAACAACACGCAAGAGGGAGGCCACCCAAAACGACGGAGGGCGGAAATGGCTGCGAGGATGCCTGGGCTGCACGGCATTCAGAGAACGCCGTATTTGTTGTACACCTCGCGCAGGCTCCTGCCGTCCAGCAGATCCCGGCGCGCCTGATCTTCCTTGGAAACCCTCTCCTGGGCGAGGGTGAGCACCTGGGCTTCGACCGCCCGCGGGATAACCACAATGCCATCAAAGTCTGCGACCACGAGCTCGCCTGGATTGACCAGCACCTCGCCGCAGCGGATGGGCACGTCGTAGGCCATCACGCGGCCACGGCCCTGGGAATCTACCGGGCGAATACCAGCATAGTAGACCGGGAATCCCATCGCGATAATTTTTACTGCATCGCGAATCTGGCTGTCACACACGCAGCCCACGGCGCCGTTGCGCCTGGCCACAGTGGACATGAGCTCGCCCCAGGGGGCGTTGGTGCCACTGTAATCGGTGGAATGAACCACCACATCCCCCGGCCGCAGATCGTCCATCAGGTCGATCTCCAGCCCATATGGATCGCTTTCGACGATGTAGTCTGTTTCCATCCAGCGTACAGTGCGGGCGCGGCCCACAAAGCCACAGTTGCGCATGTCGGGCAACAGGGGACGCAGGCGCTGATGCATGGCCTGATTGCGATAACCAAGCGTATCCAGAATGTCGCACAACGCCGCTACATATAGATGTTGTTGGATGAAATCTCGAATTTCTTCATCCTTCGCCAGCATAGTTGGTTCTGCCCCTGTCTTTCGTGGGTAGGATCTGTTTCTCTTGCCCTTGCCGCACGTTTACAAAACCCGGTACTGTTCAACGATCCGTTCATTTACCGTGACGCCAAGTCCCGGCCCGGTGGGCACTGGCACGGTGCCGTCTACCATTGGGATGCTTTCCTCACAGAGATGGTTGAGCAGGGAAGCTGAAGAGACGTTGTACTCCAGGTAGAGTGAATCCATCAGATAGGCGTTCAGGTGCAGCGAGGCCGCCTTGAGCAGATCGGTGAGCCAGGCGTGGGGAACACAGTTGATCTGGCGGCGTGCGACCAGGTCAGCGATCTGCTTGCCCACGGTGATGCCGCCGCAGCGAGAAAGGTCCGGCTGCAACGTGTCCACCCTGCCTTCGATCGCCAGCCGTTCAAAGGCTTCGTATCCAGCGAGCTGCTCACCGGCAGCCAGCCGCAACGTGGTGGTGTGCTCGGACACGGCGGCGTAGCCCGCGTAATTGTCAGGATGCAGAAAATCTTCGAGCCAAAAGACGTTCAGCTCCTCCAGCGCTTTGACCAGCCGGATCCAGTCGCGCAGGGGACGTGGCCGGAAGGGGTCGGCGTAGGCGATGCCGTACCAGCCGCCGTCCACCATCAGGTCGATGTCTGGGCCGGCCTCCTCACGGGCTGCCCGCACCAGGGCAATATCCAGGTCCAGATCGCGGCCGAACACGCCCCAGCCGAACTTGATAGCCCGAAAGCCGTGTTTCAGGTACTCGGCCACGGCCGCCTTCATGGCATCCGGCGTAGGCCGAAAGAGGGTGGAGGCATAGGCCTTGACCCGGTCGCGGTAACAGGCACCCAGCAGCTTGCAGATCGGCTGGCCCAGTGCCTTGCCGGCAATATCCCACAGCGCGATGTCCGCGCCGGAGATCATTTGCATCCCTGCACCCTGCCGCCCATAGTAGGCCAGGTAGCGATACATCTTCTGCCACAGCCGTTCCCGCTCCAAGGGATCTTCGCCGAGCAACGCCGCCCGCAGCGACTCGAACCCGATCTGGCCGCCCGAGGGCGCGTCCACGATGCTCTTGCCCACGTGGGGTTGTGTTTCGATATCTGACCAGCCTGTGATGCCTGCGTCGGTGCTGATCTTGAGCAGCGAGATGAAGCGCACGCCGTGGGCTTCCGCTGCCTGGCTGGGGTCCGAGTAATTCTTGCCGGTGTCCAGCACCATGGCTTCAACCTCTGTGATTTTCATAACAGCCCATCCTCCAGGGTCATTGCCGGTCGGACTTTGACAAGCGAGGGGGGAGCATCCGCGGATGCTCCCCAGACGGCATCTGTGGTTACACGCAATCGATACATGCACCTATGGGCTGCGTGGGAGCGCAAGCCCCGGCGCTCTGGGTCAAATCGTTGTATATCCTGGACGCAGAGCATCCCCACGGCACGACGGAGACTGCCGGAACGGGCGGAACTCCACGTCACTGGGAATGCTGACTCCGCTGCAGTTTACCCGATTTCTTTCTGTCAGTTGGTTAACGCTTTCCGGCGCGGATTCCCAGCAGACTGAACGCATCCCGGTGGAGAATGCCCTCGATGGTCTCTTCGGTCACCCTGGGTAAGCCGCTGTGGCCGATGATGGCGTTGGCACTGCGCAGGCCGTCGATGGATTCTTTGGCTTTGGCAAAGGGATAGTCGGTGCCAAAGAGCAATTTGTGGGTGACGTGATATTCCTGGGCACAGATCAGCATATTGTAGAACTGCCAGGGCCGGTAGAAGAGGGCGGAGATGTCGGCGTAGACGTGGGGGTGCTTGCGGATCACGACCAGGCACTCGTCGGTGTAGGGGTGGCCGACGTGGGCCAGCACCATGCGCAGTTCAGGATAGCGGATGGCCACTTCGTCGAAAAGCCAGGGCCGGGTGAAACTCAGGGGCGCGGCAGCGTTGAAGGTGGTCCCACTGTGGAAGAGGATGGGCAACCTATTCTCCTGGCAGTAGGCGTAGATGGGCTGGCAACGCTCGTCCCGGGGATCAAAGCCGGCGTACATGGGCGCCATCTTGACACCGGCCAGCCCCAGCTCCTCCACGGCGTGTTTCAACGCATCCAGGGCGCCCTTCTGGGTGGGGTCGCAGCAGGCGAAGCCGACCAGCTTCTCCGGGGCTCGCCCCACAAACCCGGCCACATAATCGTCGGGCACCCAGTAACCGGTCAGGCGGGCCTTGAGGCCAAAGACCACGGTCTTTTCAAAGGGTTCGGCATCGGCCATGAATCGATCAAAATCGACCGAGAGGTCCATCGGGCCGCCGCGCGCGCGGTCGGCCTCGGCGCGGGTGGCGGCGGCGACATGTTTTTCAAAATCCCAGGCATGGGCGTGGATATTTTGCATGGCTTATTTCCCTTTCGTCGTGGGAGCCGTTGCCACCTTCTTGATACTGTCTATCAGATAAAGGTGCGGGGATCGGGGATCTCCACCGGCGCGCCACCCCGGCGCGCCGACTCCAGGACCAGCGGACCGGGCAGGGAGCAGTCCAGCGCGCGGAAGACGTCCACCGGCGAGGGGTTTCCAGCGCGGTAGGCCTCGACGAACGCTTTCAGGGTCCAGTAGTCGGAGCCGCCGTGACCCGTTCGTTTCGCAACTTCGCGCGCGGCCACGCGATCCGGGATGTATTCCTCCTCAAAATCGGCCAGGCGACGCCAGGAAACGCTGGGTCCGGACCTGCCCGGCCGGTCCGCCGGTTCCAGTTCCTCCAGCCAGATACGGGGCGGATCGCCGAAGCCCCGCGAGCCTTCAAAGGAACCTTTTGTGCCCTGTAACGCGTAGTAGTCCATCAGGTGAGGCCGGGGGGAGACAATGTCCACCCGGATCTTGAGCAGGCGTCCCCCCGCGGTCTGGAAGAGGCTTACCACATTGTCCGGGATACGGATGTCGGCCTCCAGCCGGCCCGGCTGCATGGTCATCATGGCGGTGACGCGAGTGGTGCGGTCGTCCAGGATATAGAGCAGGGGCCGCAGGCTGTGCCAGATGTAGACGTAGCCGGAAAAGTACTGGCCACGCCAGGTCAAAGAGCCGTCGGGGAAGCGATTGAGGCCGCGGCAGTCGTGCAGGTATTCTCCTTCGCCGAAGTAGACGTCGCCCAATTTACCTGCCTGCACCAGGCGGCGGATCAGCTCGATCTCATCCCGGTAGCCATAGTTCTCCAACAACATGTAAAAGCCGCCACTTCGGTGCACGGCCTGGGCCAGCCGCCGACCATCTTCCACCGTGGTGGCCGCCGGCACCTCGGAGAGGACAGCAATGCCGCGCTGCAACGCCTCTACCGCTTGCTGAGCGTGCAAGACGTCAGGCGTCGCCAGGATCACCACGTCGAGGCCGTGGCGCAGGAAACGGTCGTAGTCGGTGTAGGCCACGGCACCCAGACGACCCGCGGCCTGCTCGGCCGCTTCGGCCACCCTGTCACAGACGGCAACGATCTGACCGGCGTCCAGGGTAGCAAGGTGGCGGGCATGGCTCAACCCCCGTGCACTACCCACCTGGTTGCCGCCGGCGCCGACCAATCCAAAGCGTAGTTGAGCCATGGGTAGAAGCCTTTCTAACGAACTGGGAACGGCTAACGGTGAATGAAGGCTCCCTTCGACCAGCCCAGGACACCACATTCATCATTCATTATTCATCATTCATAAGCTCACTCATCGTTGTAAAGCGCACGTTACCCTGGGCGCGGGCGTGATCGAACAGGCGCGCGTAGACTTGAAGCCCGGCGGACCATTTGCCCGTCATGGCGTAGTAATGGGACAGCGTCACGTAGACACCTTGCCGGGCACGGGTACGGTCAAAATCACGTTGAGCCAGTTGAAAGTGGCGCTCGACGTCTTGCGCCTCCAGGTACCAGGTGTACTCGGACAGCATGGGGATTTCCAGCAAGCCGGACTGGTGCCGGAAGGGGTGGGGGGGCACGCCGGGCTGCCAGGGTTCACCGGCCTCGTAGTCGCGATTGATGTAGCGCCAGCCCATGGGGTTGACCACCTGGTTGGAGCTCCATTGAAAGCCCAGATCGGCCAGCGCTGTGTACATGTTGGCACAGGTGGCAAGGCAGCCGGAGCGAAAGCCCGTCGGCTCAAGACCGAGGGCACGGTGGAAGATCTCCAGGCCCCGTTCCAACTTTTCTCTCAGCAGCGCATATTGATGTTCAGCGACAATGGGTTCTGGATCGTGTTCCCACTGTTTTTTACGCTCCGGCATGATGTCGAGCATAAAGCCGGGCGGCACGCCAAACTCAAAGGGGCCATGCACATACCCATGCAACTGGAGGTCGTGGCCCTCTGCCAGCGCGCGTTCGAGCAATCGCAACCATTCCGGCTTGCGATCCAGCGGCACGCCACCCGCATTGGGAATGACGAAGAAGGTGGCTGGCACTTCCTGCGCCGCCAGGAAATCGAGCAACTCGGCAAACCGTTCTGGCTCCTGGCCGCCGGGGTCGTCGTTGGTGAATACAAACAGCGTTTCGTCCATGGGTTCTCCTGACTTGAACACTATCCCTTTAGCCCCGACAGGACCACACCGCGCACAAAATACTGTTGAGTCAAGAGGAAGATGGCCAGAATCGGCAGCAGGCTGACCGTCGCGCCCGCCATCATATAGGCCCACTGGGTGTAGTACATGCCGCGGAAGCGGGTCAGGGCCAACGGCAGGGTGAAGAGATTCTGGTCGTAGAGGTAGATCACCGGACCGAGCAGGTCGTTCCAGCTTCCCATGAAGCTGAGCAGGGCCAGCGTGGCAATCACCGGTTTGGACAGGGGCATCATGATGCGCAGGTAGATGCCGAAGTGGCTGCAGCCGTCGATCTTGGCGGCATCGTTCAACTCCTGGGGGATGGTGAGGAAATACTGGCGCATCAGGAAGATGCCGAAGGCACTGCCAAAAAAGGCGGGCACGAAGAGTGGGTAATGGGTATTCACCCAGCCGATACGGCTCATGACCACGTAGAGCGGGATCATGGTCACCTGGCCGGGGATCATCAACGCAGCCAGGGTGACGAGGAACAGGACGTTGCGCCCCCAGAATTTCACCCGTGCAAAGGCGTAGGCCGCCAGCGACGACGAAAGGACGACCCCAACAGTCCACAGCAGGCTCACCTTGACGCTGTTGAAGACGTACTGGCCGAAGGGTAGCTCGGTAAACATGTACAGGTAGTTCGACCACAGGGGCGGGTTGGGGATCCATTCTGGCGGAAAGGCAAAGACCCTGGCCTCCGACTTCAAGGAGGTAGCCACCATCCAATAGAAGGGAAAGATCATGGTCACGGCCGTCAGGGTCATCAGAAAATAGGCCCAGGCCTTGGCCAGAAAACCACCCACCTGCCTGGCAGAGGGCAGTGTCCATTCCCGCTTCGCATCTACCACTATTTTACTCCTTCCCACCGAGCTCCGGACGCGCTGGACCTGGCAGCTCTCCGGTGGGTCCCGCACACGGCGGTCTTACGAGATTTCCCCCGCTTCGCACCACACCCTGTCATTCATAGTGCACCCAGCGGTCCTGATATTTGAACTGCACGAGCGTGAGGCCAAGGAGGATGAAGAAGAGCACATAGGCCAGGGCGGACGCGTAGCCCATCTCGAAGAAACGGAAGGCATTGGTGTAGACGTAGAGCACCATGGTCAGCGTCGAGTAGAGTGGCCCGCCGCCGGTCATGACGTAGGTGTACTCGAAGACCTGGAAGGCGCCGATCAACCCCAGGATCAGGAGCATGAAGGTGGTGGGAGAGAGAAGGGGAACGGTAATGTATCGGAACTTCGCCCACCCACCGGCACCATCGATCTCGGCAGCCTCGTAGTACACCTCTGGGATGCCCTGCAAACCGGCCAGAAAGATCAGCATGTTGTAACCCAATCCGCGCCACACAGCCATGATGATCACGGCGGGCATAGCCCACTCTGGGGTCGAAAGCCATGCCGGACCCTTGACCCCCACCAGTCTCAACAGAAAATTGAGTACGCCGAACTCCGGGTTGTAGATCCAGAGCCACATCAGCGAGATGGCCACCGAGGAGGTGATGGTGGGCAGAAAAAAGATGCTGCGGTAGAAGACAATGCCGCGCAGTTTCTGGTTCATGGCCAGGGCCAGCAGGAGCGAAAGCACGATCCCCAGGGGAACCACGCCCACCACGTAGTAGACTGTATTCCACAGGCTTTTCCAGAAGAGTTCGTCCTGGAGGAGCGCTCGATAGTTGTCCAGCCCAATCCATTTCGGTGTGCTGATGTAGTCCCCTTTGGTAAAACTCAATCCGAAAGCAGCCAGCACGGGGCCGTAGGTAAAGACGAGCAGCCCGACCAACAGGGGGGCAATGAAGATGTATCCGACAAAGTGTTCGTTGTTGCTAAGGCGAAACCACCACGCCGACAGCGGTCCACTTTGAGCTGCCCATGTCGATCCCGCTACTTTCATGGTCGATTTGACAGTGCTCATGCCACAGTCTCCTGGCCGCTACGTCAACCGATTGGATAGAGCCTCCTCCCCGTTCAGTGTCGGGAGCTTATCCGCGTCGAACAGGGGGAGGCCCCAGGGTGAACTACAGCTCGTCGATGGGGGTCTGCAAGATCGGCGTGATCTTATCGCAGATGGTTTGCAACACCGCCGCGGCCGGGGCTTTATTGAGCCACAGCGCCTCCAGTTCGGCATTGTAGATTTCTTTCCAGCGGTCACTCTTCAAGCCCGGATAGTAGGTACGGGAATAGTTGCCCAGTTCGACGGCCACCTCGCGGTGCTCGGGCGGTCCGGACAGGTACGCATCCGAGCGGGCGGCTTCGATCAGGGCGGGCGTCCCCGTTTTCATAAAGTGCGCCATACCGCCGGGACCAGCCATCCAGAGAATGAGATCACAGGCTGCTTCTGGGTGAGCCGTAGCTTTGAAGATGTGCAACGTATTGGTGCCGCCGTAGGTCACACGGTCGAGACCGGCAGTACCGAGTGGAACCGGCGCAATATCCCAGTTGAACTCGGTGTTGTTGGCGAAGTAGTCCAGATTCCAGGTGCCATCCATGGTCATGGCTACTTTGCCGACCTGGAACGGATTGGGTAGACCTTCCAGTTGAGCTGGGGTGGGGTTCACATGGTGTTTGTGCAGCAGCGCAGCCAGCCACTCGAACATCTCTACTGTTTGCGGCTCTGTCAACCGGCACTCGGTCTGGTCCGCGCTGATCAGCTCGCCGCCGTTGTTCCAGACGGTGACAGCAATGGGATAGCTGCCGATCATGCTGATGCCCCACTGGGCAATGTCCTCCGGGTCAAAACCGGGATCGCCAGCGCGGTTGCCGCTGGCATCCAGGGTGAGCGCCAGGGCCGCCTGCAGCAGATCGTCCCGATCCCAGGTGTCGTCGGGGTAGGCCAGACCGGCGGCGTCGAAGAGGTT
Organism: Litorilinea aerophila; assembly: GCF_006569185.2. Taxonomy (NCBI): domain Bacteria; kingdom Bacillati; phylum Chloroflexota; class Caldilineae; order Caldilineales; family Caldilineaceae; genus Litorilinea; species Litorilinea aerophila. The sequence goes on from NZ_VIGC02000002.1 coordinate 313,457, forward strand.
TTCATTGTAGTAGAGAACTGTGCCGACAAAGGTGGCGGGCATACCGTAAAGCGTGCCCTGCCCGACAATACCCGTGGCTGAATCGTAGCGGGCATCGTTGATGGTCGATTCAAACCACTGGCCCAGATCCACGCCTTTGCCCTCGATGCAAGGCTCCATGGCCAGGTAGTAGCCTTTGTGGGCATAGCGTCCAAAATAACCCGGATCGCCGATGCTGAGATCGGGCGGTGTGCCGGCAGCCAGCCGGGCTTCCTGCCGCGGCCAGAACTCCTCCCAGGGCGCGCTCTCGACCTTGACGGTTACCCCTGGATGCGTCTCCATGTAGTCAGCAAACATGTCGTTCAGGGCACGCAGCCACGGATCGAAGTTGTACATATCGAAACTCAGCTCCACCATTTCGGCACTGGGAGCCCTGCCAGCGGAGCCAGCGGGTTGAGGCGCAACAGACGCACAGCCCGTGATCAACGCCCCCGCCGTTACACTCGCACCAAGCCGGAGAAAATCACGCCTGCTGAGTTGCGAAGATGCCATACCCATCCTCCTTTGGTTGTGGAATCAACACGGAAACAGACAGATGCCCATGATTCGGATTATTCAAAGTAAGATGAGCCAAACCTGGAGGCGGACTAGCCAGTCTGCCCTACACCGACTGGTTTTGAACACGCCTTTACGGTTGAGGCGTCACCGTCGACAGTTTCACCGGAGAAGCGGGCAAAAGCATATAGTCCAGGGATGGGAGTGGTCGGAAGTCAAGATGGATTCCGAAAAACCCGCAGGGAGAGCTGGAGGGAATTCTCCAACTGTTCTCGCATGCTCTGGGCTGCTTGCTTTGGGTTGCCCGCGCAGATGGCATCGGCCAATTCTTCGTGAAGCTGCAGTGTCTCGGTCCAGTCGGTCTGGAATTCGGTGTGGGTGGCAATGAACAGAAAGATGGGGCCTGTAATCGAATGGAGCATTTTCTGGAGATGGGGATTCCCCGCCTGCGCCCAGATCAGTTGGTGCGCCTCAAGGTCGCTGCGCACGTAGGCGGCACGGTCGTTGCGGGCAATGGCATCGCGCATCTGCTGAAGATTGGCCTGCAATGCTCGACAGAACTCCGGGGTTGCGTGGGAGGCGGCCAGTTCAACGGCCAGACACTCCAGCAGGAGGCGAACCTGGTAGAGGTGTTCAATGTCAGTTTGGGTGGGCTGAATGACATAGCGGCCGCTGTTTTTAGCCACCACCAGCCCTTCTCGCTCCAGGTTCATGAGCGCTTCGCGCGCCGGCATGCGGCTGATACCCAATAGTTCGGCCACCTCGCGTTCGATCAGCTTGGTCCCTGGCGGAATGCGACCGCCGATGATCTGCTCGCGCAACAGGTCCGTAGCCTGCCCTGTCAGCGAATTGCGGTCGACTTGAAGGTTCGCGGTGTTGTGATGGTTGAGAAGCGAGGCGAGACTCACGGAAGGGCTCCTGTTCGACCCAAGAAGCATCAACTATTGTATATGGTATACCATATACGAGATTCTGTCAAGGCCCAACGGAATGGGGGTAGGGCTTATCAGTGTTCTAACACCGGCTCTTGAAGGAGAAGGTTTAGGCCTTGAACGGGTTGAGCTGCTACAACCCGCCGGGCGTCTGGGATGTAAGGCAGTCTGAGTCGGCGCAAGCAATTGAGAGCCACATTGCGCAGCATGGAAAGGGCCGATCCGATGCGACGGCCATGCAGCCGGTCCTCATCCATGGTGACATCTC